>JANLQO010000005.1:0-37185 GCA_031367855.1 Planctomycetia bacterium
CAAATCAACTGGTTGTTTTGATCAAAAATTTTGCCGGCCGAGATATCTGCCCAGCCTGCCGACCCGTGCGCGAATTCACCGACCGAGTTCCAGCAATTCGGAATTTGCCGACACATACTCAGCAATTTTACGCCACTGCGGTAAGTGAATTCGACTGTGTGGTGATCGTAAACCTGTCCGAATTCGGCGCCCGTCCGCGTTTGCCTGCCGCCCATCCCCTGAGCGCGTTCGGGATGACCGTCAAGCAACCAGTTGATCACGTCCAAGTTGTGTACGTGCTACTCAACGATGTGATCGCCCGAAAGCCAATTGAAATAGCCCCAGTTGCGAAGTTGAAACTCGAGTTCCGATTGTTGTGGCGCACGCGGTCGCGACCAACTCGCACCTTGATTCCAATACGCTCTGCAAAAGTTGATATGACCAATCGCTCCATCCTGCAATCGGGAAATCGTGGCTTGGTAAGCCGGCTCGTGGCGGCGCTGCAAACCGACTGCCACCGCCAGTTTCCGATTGGTCGCTTCTTGACAGGCCGCGAGAAACTGACGCACACCAGGTGCGTCCGTCGCGATGGGCTTCTCAGCAAAAACATGCTTTCCAGCCGCCACAGCCGCTGCGAAGTGCAACGGCCGAAATCCTGGCGGCGCAGCCAAAATCACTAGGTCCGCATCGCTGTCCATGACTCTGCGATAGGCTTCCAGACCCACGAAACGCCGTTGCGGGTCGACTGCAACCCGATCCCGATTGGGCCCGCTCCGCAAAGCGCGCATCGCTTGCTGAAGACGATCTTCAAAAACGTCTCCGACCGCCACTAAGCGAACTTCACCATGTAACGGATTCAGAGCTTGAAGAGCGATAGCCGTGCCTCGACCGCCGCAACCCACCAAGCCTAAACGAATAGGTTGCGCGCCAAGCTTCGCAGGATGGGAACGCGGCAGGGAAGCTGGAATCGCGCCTCCAGCCAAGAGCATCGACGAACCCTTAATGAAGTCACGGCGGCTGGCTGGGCCTGCTTCGTCGTGCGTTTGCGCGACTGGATCAATCATCGATTTTCCCACCGGTTAACGGCTCCATATAAATGGTGGACCAGGGAAAGAGACGACGTGTGAAGTCGAATCGTGCAGCAGGGGGTACTACACTTTTGAAAAGTCATTGCTGTTGGCAATTCGTCTTCACACGTCGGCAAGTCTGGCGGGGAATGGCAGCAAAATTACTGAGTAAACGAGCCAAATATCTTTTATTTTACGCCAACTGCGGTCTGCGGCTACCAAGCGTCGACACACGGTGTTGGTTTTGCGGGTACTAACTACGGACTCAGTCCGCCAACAGCATTTTAGCAGTGTAACATACGCTAGCCGTTTTGCAATGCATGAGGGGCGTTTTGCGTCACTAAACGATCCAAACGGGGCTGGAATTGCCTTACTACCGGAAAAATAACTTCCGTTATGCAAATTTTTTTCACTTGGTGGAATCCCGTTAGTCGTTAAAATGTCAATCAGTAGAACCCAAGAATTTCCGGAAAGCTCCTATGTCCTCCAGTTCAAGTCGGGAACCGCTTACCGGAATCATTCGGCAAGACGCCCATGTCGTAGGTGCCATCTGCTTGCCTGACGAAGAGCTGCAAGAGTTCATCGAACAGTTCAATCACTGTTACGGCTCCATCGGTATGCGCATCGAAGTCCCACCAGGCGCCGCACCGCGTCTCAACAGTCCTACCTGTGTCGTCCCTGTCGGCGCAACCTTTCGTCAGCCCCTGAAGCCACCCAAATCGTCGAGCCCTTAAACAAACCAAATGGTTGGGGAGGGCGAAGCGGGCGAAGCTCCTGATGAGCCGCTCAGTAAAAGGCTCGGTAGGAACCTCGCCCTCCCGTTACGCAATCCTAAAATCAATCAAAACTGAACAAAGCACTGATGCACCGCCCAGATTAGGTTCTAGGGACGTGTCAACCGTGTCACGGCAAGTCTGAGTTGCATGAAGCACTAAGTGTTGCGGCTCTGCTCAAAATGCGGCAAGATCTTCAGCGAGATCAATTCACTGCGACCACCACCGGGCTGTGAATAATTGCTCCACGAATTACCTGCTTTGAATTTCGGATAAGTCACATACAACCAATCCGCTGCGCGCGTCAAAGCCACGTACAGCAATCGTCGCTCCTCTTCGAAACCTTCGCGAGTCTCGGCAGAACGCGGGAACGGAATCATCCCCTGGGCGACGCTCATCACAAACACTACCGGCCATTCAAGACCTTTGGCCGAGTGAATCGTGCTGAGCACCAGCGGCGGTTCATCCGATTTGGGCTTGCGCGAGTTTGGATCATCCCTATCCGGCAAATCTGCAGAGCTGTTGGGCGGATCGAGTGTCATATCAACCAGCAACTGAGTCCGCGTTTCAAAGCGGTCCGCCATCAGGATCAATTGCTCCAGATCGCGTTTGCGCTGCGGCGCATAATCGTATTTGTCTTCCATCAGCGGCTGATAGAATTCCAGCACCCGTTCCAGTTGAGCCGACAACTTGGCGGGCTCGTTGTCCGCTAGTTTAGTCAGCAACTTGACCAGGGCGACCCAGGTCTCTTTCGCATTTGCCGGTGCGCGGACTTGCCCAAGCACACTGATACCCGACGCAGCAACTTCGAGCGTCTCGATACACTGCGCCGCCTTCTTGGGTCCGATCCCAGGTATCAACAACAAAACTCGCAGCGCCGCCACAGTATCTCGATAGTTCTCTGCGATTCGCAAAAACGCGAGCATATCTTTAACGTGCGCTGACTCAGCGAACTTCAGTCCTCCATACTTCACATACGGGATCTTTTCTCGCATCAAACTTGTTTCCAGCGCTGCCGAATGATGCGATGCACGAAACAATACTGCTTGCTGCTTGAGCGGAATACCTTGTCGACGATGCAGCTTGATCTTATCGACAATAAAATCCGCTTGTTCGTAATCTGAAAAACACTCGACCAACTTCGGTCGCGCGCCCTCTTGGCGAGCACTCCACAAGTCCTTTTCGAAACGCTCTTGAGCTTCCGCAATCACCGCATTGGAACACGCCAACAGCGGCTGGGTGCTGCGGTAGTTCTGCTGTAGTTTCAGCACCACCGCGCCGGAAAACTGCACCGGAAAATCCAAAATGTTGCGTACCGTGGCTGCACGGAACGAATAAATCGACTGAGCATCGTCGCCCACGGCCGTCAGTCCTTCACCTGTCGGACACAACGCCTGCAACACTTGAGCCTGCAACGGATTCGTATCTTGATATTCGTCTACCAATACGCATTCAAATCGCCGACGAATCATTGGCCCTACCTGCTCATGCCGCAATAGATCGCGCATCAATATCAGTAGGCTATCGAAATCCGCGATGCCCAGTTCTTTTTGGTGTTTGGCATAATCATCAAACAATTTCTTCAGCGGATCGGCATGATCGAGATAGTCGTCGTACTGCTCAACCAGCACAGTTTTTAGCGGCTTTTGGCTGTTGATCATAAAGCTATAAATGCTCAACGCCGTGCCCTTCTTAGGCATCCCGGCGAGCCCCGATTTCTTGATATGACGATCGAGCAACGTCCCCATCAAGTCTTCGGAATCCGAGCGATCGTGAACCGTAAACCGCGGCGGCAGCCCCACCGCTTCTCCATACATCCGCAGCAATCGGACGCTCGTCGCATGAAAGGTGCCCGACCAAATGCCGCGCACGTCCGCGCGATCTTCAAAGCCGCTCAAGGCGTTCAACCGCTGCAACATCTGTTCAGCCGAACGTCGCGTGAAGGTTAGCAACATGATGCGTCCCGGTTCAACACCGCTGCGCAGCAGATGGGCTACGCGATGCACCAGCGTCGTCGTCTTGCCAGTGCCGGCACCAGCCACGATCAGCAGCGGCGCGCGACCGTGCTCCACCGCAACTTGCTGTTCTTCATTGAGCTGTGCCGCTTGAGATGAGGGAGGAACTGGCAATGTTCCTAGGGCATCGGCTGGGACTGATCGCGGTCTACTTTTTGGCATCCGTGCTCAGTTTATCCTTGAAGACTTTTTTGAATTTTTCGACCTTTGGGCGAACAACTGCCAGGCAGTAGCCAGCGCCCGGATTGTTTTCATAGTAATCCTGATGATAGTCTTCGGCTGGGTAAAACGTAGGTACCGGGCTAATCTCAGTCACTATCTTCGACGGAAACGCGCCGGACTCATCGAGCTTTGCCTTGTAAGCCTCCGCCAACTTTTTTTGTTCTTCATCATGATAGAAGACGACAGAACGGTATTGCGTTCCCTCGTCCGCACCCTGCTTGTTCAGCGTGGTTGGATCGTGCGTTTTCCAAAACACCTCCAGCAACTCGTCGAATGTGACTTCCGCCGGATTGTAATGGATTTGGCAAACCTCCGCGTGCCCGGTTATGCCTGTGCAAACCTGTTTGTAAGTGGGGTTCGGATTCTTGCCGCCTGCGTACCCCGAAACTACGTTGGTGACTCCTTTCATGTTCTCGAAGACCGCTTCGGTACACCAGAAGCAGCCCCCGCCAAACGTCGCTACCGCCGATTTTTTACTTTCCTTCGTATCGATCACTTTTTTGGTCTCCTGCGCTTGGATAGTTGTCGCCAACAATAGTGCTGCACACCAAACACCCACTTTCGCAGCAATTCGCCATACCATAGCAATTCCCCTTTGGGTTCAGTTTCAATCGGATTCCGCCAACGGTCTCATTATAGCCTTGAAAGCAATCAAGGTAATCTCGGCCTGTTCGCCACCTAAAAATCGAACGCGGCCGGATTAGTAAGATAACGTCAGCTCAGCCAGCACATGCTTTTGCCTACGGATCGACTATATTTCAATTTCACGCAGGCAACTTAGGCAGAACATTTACTTATTCGATCGTTGGGAGAAATCATGTCAACGGCTTCAAAAACTCTGCGATACATCACTGGCATGGGTGATGTTCCCGCCAAACTCAAGGATTCAGCGTTAGTCATGGTTGACTGCCAGAATACCTATCGCTCTGGCGTTATGCAGCTGGCCAACGTCGAACCTGCTATCCTCGAGGCACAGAAACTGCTGCGAATGGCTAGAGAGCTAAAAGTACCGATTATCCACATTCAGCATGACGCCGGTCCCGGCTCGCCCTACGACATCACGGTCGAGAGCGGTGCGATATCCGACGAAGTCGCTCCGCAAAGTGGCGAGGACGTAATCGTCAAGCACTTTCCAAATGCGTTCATCGAAACGACATTGGAGACAAAGCTGCGCTCGCTCAGGGTAGAAGACGTCGTGCTAGCAGGCTTTATGACGCACATGTGCATCAACTCCACCGCGCGCGGCGCATTTAACCTGGGCTTCAAACCCAGCGTCGTCGCCTCCGCCTGCGCGACTCGACATTTGCCAAGTGCCAACGGTAAAATCATCGATGCTCAGACCATACACGATAGCGCCCTCGCCGCCATCGGCGACCTGTTTGCAATCGTCGTCGATGACGTGCAAGCCCTGATGTGACACATGACGCGACAGCCTGGGCTTCCGGACAGGGTGCACGCATTCATTGATGTACTACTCACAGGGATCAAAAATGTCGATTAAACGTATGACTGTTTTAATCATCTGGGTTCAAGGGCTAGTGCTACATTGCGTTGGCGGATTAAACGCTCAGTCTAGGGCGGACCGGATCACTCCTAAAAACATTATCAATATCGTTCTTGACGACGCCGACTATTCGGACTTCGGATTTAATAATTATCAGCTCTCGCAACCTGATGCCATCACGCCCAACATGGATCGACTGCGACGCGGCGGTAAGTTATTTCCCAATTACTATGCAGGTTGCGCTTATTGTTCGCCGACTCGTGTAAGTGTGCTTACCGGATGCAATCCGATCCGATTCGGAGCACTGCAATCCTGGCCGGCTATCGAAAAGGTAGAACAGGGCAATCTCGGCAACGCTGGCCTACCATGGAACGTGCCTCAATTGGGCATAATGATGCAAGGGTTGGGAAAGAAAACGGGTCACTTTGGGAAGTGGCATGTCGGCTCCGCTCTCGCAATATACCGCCCAAGTTCTTTAGGCTTCGACGAGCATGGCGGTTTTTACCCTCCAGCACCGACTGGCACATGGAGCGGTACTTTCAACCTGCACTCTTCAGCTTGGGGAAGTTACGCCAAAGATGTAGATTATCTCGACGACGAAATGACCGACATGGTCAGCGATTTTATTCTGCGTAACGCTCAAGAACCTCAAGGATTCTTCGTAAATTTTTGGCCACTTACACCCCATTTTCCTTGGGCTGAACCGAGGAATTTCGACAACAGCCGAACGCAGTTCGACCTTTCCACCGACCGCGGTCGACTCTTAGCCATGATGTACTCGATCGATCTTCAAATAGGTCGTATTGTGGCGCTCGTGGATAGCTTAGGAATTCGCGAACAGACGTTGATCGTCATATCGAGCGATAATGGTGGCCAGCAAAAGGTTCGCAATATTAGTCCCTATTTGTATGGCACAAAGGGGAACTTGTTTGAGGGCGGAGTGAAAGTTTCAATGATCGCCAACTGGAGCGGATCGATAGTTGCTAATTCGACCAATTACTCGGTGGTTTCCTCTTACGATCTCTTGCCGACCTTGGTTGATATCTGTGCGGGCGCCGAGCCAAGCGCATTGTACCCCTACATGGATGGGAGATCGAAAAAACTAGCCTTTTTCACCAATCAAACGGTGCAGCACGATCCCATTTACTCCGAACTTCAAGGTTCTAGTATTCGGACGTCTGATGAGCGAGCGCAACTCGCATATTCCGTGCTCATTGACGATTACAGGCTCACGAAGGCTGAGAATCGCAATCCGTTTGCAGCCAATGCCTATGTGCTGAATGACCTGCAGGCCGATCCGACAGGGCGAGTAAACGTTTCAAGGACTAACCCGGTGATCGTCGATGCATTGAAGAAAATATTGTTGCAGGCCAGAGTAACGACCAGTAGATTGCCTTTTCCCGACTCGAGCAACAAACAGAGCTTAAAAATACCATTCGACCCGCGATTTGATATTTGCAGAAGGGAAGCGACTTTTATTGTGGACGTCAATGCGTCGGTTACGCTCAGCCGCGCTGCGAACATTCTCGAGCGAGCGGGTTGTTTTCATATCGATTTATTGCCGAACAAATCAGTTCGCTGGACCATAGTTGGCACCAATGCCCATGGCGCGCCTCTGCAACAGAAACTCTCCACCGCTCCGCTTGCGGCGGGAGTGCATCGCCTCATTTTTACCACGCAAGGTTTCAAGGATGCCGGTAGTTATATGCACACCCAGATCTACCTTGATGGACGCATTGCGGCCGATTCAGATAATCTCCCCCTCCAAGAGCAGATCTTTTCGTTTTGGAGTACGGTATCCGGAGTAACCTTAGGAGATGTCCGTTTAGTGTTGAAAAACATCAGTTTCTACACATTGCGTCTGTGGCCAGATGAAATTCAATGAAGAGCTGACGAGGCAATCTCAGCCATGCGGCTACAGGACACCCAACGCCGATGTACCTCGGTGGCACTTTATCTGCCAGATTACTGCCCCACCCTCCAATCGCCGTCCTAATCCTCCAATCGTCCTCCTATCCGAGTTTTGCAAAAGAAAGCAGGTGCGGCTTTAGGTAGATTGTCGCGTTTTTTTATTCGAAAACTTGCTGTGGCATGCTACTTGCGTAAGGAGTGTCGTCCACGCAGTCCCGGACAAGCGGCTGAAGCCAATACGCACTCGATTATTTTAGAAGCAATCGGCAAGCAGTCCGCCGCTCAATCCTTTTTTCAGTATCGGAGAACGAAATATGGCAATGCAGACAGCGAATAGTGGAAACACATCGACCGCACGCGGGGAAGCAGTGCGCCACGCGGAAGGCCAATTAACGAAAGCCATCGAAGAGCAGACCGCGAAGCTTCCCTCAGATACTTTCTTGATGGCGGCGGGAGGCGCAGTGTTACTTTCCCTTTCCCTCAAAATGTCTGGTAGAGACCACCAGTCTTTGTTTGTGGGACAATGGGTCGCACCGCTGCTTATTCTCGGTTTGTACAACAAACTGGTGAAGGTAGCTGGTTCTGATCGAGTCTCGAATTGACTTAAGAACGTACCACTATGTTCTTCCCACGACGGCTTCGGCGTTGACCTCAGAGTGCTTTTTGAGGGATAATAGCGAACTAACGCAAACTGGGAGAACTTCTTGGCTACTGTGACTGAAACTGAAAACCTGCAGCTCTATTGCCACGCGACAGCGGGGCAAGCAAAAGCGGCGTCGCGGGTCTTGGCGACGCTTTCCACGGAGACGAAGAATCGGTGGTTGCTGCATGGTGCGGACCAGTTGGAGGCCTGTTTGGCTGGGTTGCTCACCGCCAACGCGCTCGATATCGATTTGGCTCCGGCTTACGGATTGACCGAAGCGGCCATAGATCGCTTGCGATTGGATGAAAAACGGGTGGCGGCGATGGCGAAAGGGATGCGCGAGGTTGCAGCGCTGCCTGACCCGGTCGGCGAAATCATCGAAGGTGGCCTGCGTCCAAATGGTTTGGAAATCTCAAAAGTACGGGTCCCGCTGGGTACCGTTTTTTTCATTTACGAATCGCGGCCCAACGTAACGGTCGACGCGGCGGCAATTTGCGTAAAGAGCGGCAATGCGGTCATTCTTCGTGGCGGTAAAGAAGCGATCCATTCGTCCGCCGCGCTAGTGACGGTGCTCAAAGAGTCAGCCGCTGTTTGCGGCATTCCTTCGGGCGCGGTTCAGTTCGTGGAGACCACGGATCGCGACGCAGTTGGCCATTTTCTGCGACTGCCGCAGTGGATCGACGTGGCGATTCCACGAGGTGGTCGAGGGTTGATTGAGCGCGTGGCAGCTGAGGCTCAGATGCCGGTAATCAAGCACTTTGATGGCAATTGCCATGTGTATGTCGACAAGTCGGCGGATGCTAAGGCTGCTGTAGATATCGTGGTGAACTCGAAGTGCCATCGACTGGGTGTGTGCAATGCTTGCGAAAGCCTGCTTGTGCATGCAGAGATAGCCCGCACATTGCTGCCCTTGATTGCGAAGGAATTGATCGCCAGGGGAATCGAGATTCGCGGTGATGCGCTGACCTGCAAATTGGTCGCCAATGCGTTGCCAGCAACCGAGGAGGACTGGTACACCGAGTACCTGGGTCCGATCATTAGCTGCAAAGTGGTGGCAGACGTGAATGAAGCGATTGGACATATTAATCGATTTGGATCGCATCACACGGATGCGATCGTGACCAGCGATCTGAATTCTGCTAGAACCTTCACGCAGCAAGTCGATTCTGCGGCGGTGATGGTTAATGCTAGCACGCGATTCAATGATGGGGGCGAGTTTGGGTTGGGCGCAGAGATTGGAATCAGCACGGACAAATTCCACGCTCGCGGTCCCTGCGGTTTGAAGGAGTTAACGAGTTACAAGTACGTGGTTTACGGATCGGGGCACGTACGCAAATGAACAGCGTAGAGCAATGGTTTCAATCGCTCATGGGAACGATTGGTACAATTGGGACGATCGTTCTACACTAGCAATAACGATTGGGACAATCGTTTTACACTCGAATCACGGAGGGGAACATGGCGGATGAAGCACTAAGTCGCAATGAGGTGGAAGACCTGTTGCGCTCAATGGACGCAGGTGAGAAAAAGAAGAAACCACCTGCTACCGCTGCGCCTGCAAAAGCTGCCAAGAGTTCTACCTCTGCGAGTGAAATAGAAGCCAAAGCGGAGGCGTTATTGGCTGGGGCCAACGCACTACCTGCCGCTAAATCTGCGGCTCAGCGTCAGCGTGTCGTGGCTTACGATTTCAAGCGTCCCGAGCGCGTCGGCAAAGAGCAGATGCGTGCCTTTCAGTCGCTGCACGAGGGGTTCGCGCGGAATTTTGGTGCCTCGTTGTCGGCTTTGCTGCGCACGATTGTCGAAGCGAAGTTGATCAGCGTGGACCAGCTTACCTACAGCGAATTCGTTTATAGTCTTGAGATTCCGACTTGCTTCAACTTGCTCAAGCCGCTGCCGCTGGACGGCAATTGGATTCTGGATATCAGCCCCGCGTTGCTCTATCCAATCATAGATCGCATGTTGGGCGGTGCGGCCAGTTCTGAGTCCGCGATGAAACGCCCACTGAGTGAAATAGAAATCCGACTCACGAGTCGGATCACATCGGCTTTTTTGCGAGACCTAGCGATTGCTTGGTCCAACGCAGTCTCGCTCAACGTGGAAGTCGAACGCATAGAAAGCAATCCACAGTTGGTTCAGATCGTTCCGCCGAACGAAGTTGTGATCTTGGTGAGCTTTGAGTTGACGATGGGCAAGACGCGCGGCATGGTCAACTTGTGTATTCCGTTCAACACGATTGAACGCATCGGTTCGAAGCTGACCAATAACAGTTGGATCGGCTATGCTTCGTCGCGTAGCACTCCGGCAAGTCAGGGGCAAATCACCAACCTCATTGGTGAGTCGATGACGGAGGTTGTCGTGACGCTCGCGCGTTCCACCCTGCGTGCCACTGACCTGATCAATTTGCAAGTCGGAGATATTGTTAGCACCGAGAAGGATATTCGCGAACCGCTGGAAGTCGAGATTCAAGGAGTCGTAAAATTCAGCGCGAAAGCCGGAGCCCTAAAAGGCCTCAAAGCGATTGAATTGATTGGCATCTCGGAGTCGCCCAAACCGAAAGCTGGCACGTAAGTAAACTACACCGCTCAGAGAGAGAAGAGCAATTGTCCAAATTGCTCCCAAGGTCGATTGGAACACTCATTGTACAATCGCGTCGACGGAGCGACGCTGTTACGGCTAGCGCACTACGTCGCGTGGCGGCAAGCGAAGCAAGCTCGTGCGATATTTTTCGTCGAGCAATTTTTTGTTGACGCGCTCTGGGTCAACTTGGCTCCACGTCTCTCGGTAGAGTGGCGAACGCACCTCGCGTTGGACTTTGGCGTCGCGATCATGCCAGCGAACGACGTATTCGCCGTTGTTGGGATTGCGGGTCGGCAAACGACTGAGATCGTTCTCGAGCAGGCACCAAGCGATCACATGAAAGCGTCGATAGTCTGGTGACCATTCATAAAAAATGACCTGGTCGTACGCATGTCTTCCCAGGTCATCATAGAAATGATTCAGTTCGATGAGATCGACCTTTTCGGTCACATCTCTGCCGCGTGGACCGGGGTCCGAAGGCATCGCCATTAAGGCGACGAGCACGAAGGTAGAAACCATCCTTGGCCTCCTTTGCAGGAACGCTCGACGTAAGTCGGCGAGTGGGCCAAAGTGGCACGAGTCGACGCTAACGTGCGAGCAAACTAAGCGAACACAAAATCGGGCTGCGTTGTGCACCCCCAATCGAAATGACCGCCTGCATTACAAACTGATCCTCTGGTCGTGCTGCGTCTCAAGAATCTCTGACATGAACACTATCCAATTAGCAGACATCGGCTGTTGCGGTCAAGGTCTTTAATGAAATGCGGTAGCGGCGGGGAGAATTCACTGGAACTTAACGCCATCGTATTCCAGCGGCAGCCTCCAGGATCGGGCGCGACGAAGGGCAACTTGGGAACCACACGATTTGCCAGCAAAGGCGGCTTAGAGAGGTCGGCGCAATCGAGGGTAAATACAGCGAGTTTAATGAATCAATTACCGAAATGGAGGCATTGTTTTCAGAGAATTTGCGTCAAGTTTACGGTTGTGGCGACTGAACATATGTAAACGAGCATTCTTCCTAAAGTAGTTGACCCATTTGAATCGAAAACTACCCACGGACAGTTTGTTCTGTTAAGTCCCAACGGATCGAATGATTCGAAGCGATTATGAACTGCTGTTTCAGTTAGGGGGGAAATCTAAAACAGCGCGCACACCTTATGGGTGTTTGCGCCGGAGATGCGTTCGCAGGTCGCAAGGCCGACGAACAGCTTCTATAGAATTCCTCCGCACATAACCGTCGCGAGATTGCCGCAAGGCGTTCTCGAAATGGTACTAGCTGATTCATGCCGTTCCGATTACTTCCAATCAGCGACCACGCTGCCATTCGGGGGTGTGGAAGTGATGGTCAAGATAATAACGCGGGACCTGCTGAGCAGATCATCCAATGACAGTCGACTTGATGAGTAGCACATTGTTGCTCAGCGAGAAGATAACACAAAGCCCTGACCCAAGTGTCTACTGAATTCAACCGAGCAAATCAATGCGAAGTTGACGCTGTAAGAGCTTTTATCTTGCAGCCGTTCATTAGGCAGGGGCATGTACGGCTAGACGCATTTTACCAAAGTGTGTGTAGCTAATAAAATTACGTAAGGAAACGGAGATCCTGCATATGAAGGTGTTCACCACAGGACAGGTCGCGAAGATCTGTAAGGTGGCCCCTCGAACCGTAAGTAAGTGGTTCGACTCCGGCCGGCTAAAGGGATATCGCATTCCGGGTTCGCAAGACCGTCGAATTCCGCGCGAGTACCTGATCAAGTTCCTCAAAGAGCATGGTATGCCTTTGGGCGATCTTGAAGACGAAGCAATGGCCAAAGTCTTAATCGTTGCTCAAGACCAAGTATTGATTGAGAATCTCAAGCGGGAACTTCCGCCTGAGCGCTCGTTCAAAGTGGGTACTGCAGCAAGCGGCTTTGAGGCGGGCATCCAAGCGGAGAGTTTCCATCCCGATTGCATGATCGTAGACTTCTCGATCGGCAAAGTGGAAGCACTCCAGATTTGTCAAAACCTGCGAAAGAATAGTGACTTTACCGAGATCATTCTGATTGCTCTGCTGCCAGACGATGGACAGACATTCAGTTTCGATCGCTCGGCCATCAATGAAACCTTTAAGAAGCCGTTTGACGCTCGCCTTTTGGCCGAACGTCTACGAACTCTTATCGGTAGCAAAAAAGAACTGGTCTAGAGCCTCAAAACCTCTGCTCAGTTCTCCGAAGGTCCCGCGATTCGGTAAGTCCCCGAAATACGGTCAAACAAAGCCCACGTGTCTCCCGCGACGCGTGGGTTTTTTCGTTTCATTGTAGAACACGTGTCCAAAGCTTGTCCAAAGTGTTCATGGCGTTGATTAACGACTGGCTTTTTTCGTTATCCAAGCCTAGTCTAGCGCGAGCCCATGAACATTTGAGACAAATGTACTAGTGCGTTAGCAGCGGTGTTTACTGACACTGAGTCCACTCGGGCTGCGGTGCCTTGTAGGTGACTCGTTGACCGTCTTGCGGGTGATTGAAGCTCAGTTGCCAGGCATGCAAACACATTGCCGGCGAGTCGGTTGCCAGAGTTGGCTGTTTACCAGTCTGCTGATTGGGCAAATAGAGCGGGTCGCCGACAACCGGGTAACCAAGATGCCATAGATGAAGGCGGATCTGGTGGGTGCGGCCTGTCCGCGGGTAGACTTCGAGCAGACTGGTGCCGTCGGCTATTCTTCGAATGACTTTGAAATCGGTGACCGCGGTTTGGCCAGCCGCGTCAACGGAACGAGTGCCACGCGGTCCGGGTTCGGTTGCAATCGCAGCATCGCAAGTGGTCATTTCCCAAACGGGATGACCATGAACACGCGCGACATAGATCTTCTCGACCGTTTGCTGCGTGAACTGCGGCTGGACGTATCGTGAGGCTGCATGCTTGCGGCAAAAGATGACCAAGCCCGTTGTATTGGCGTCCAAGCGGTGAGCGAGACGCAATTTTTCGGGTCGGTAAGCGGCCCCAACAAGGTAATCCAGCGTGTTGCGATTGAATCGACCGCTAGCGTGCGAAGGCAACGGTGCAGGTTTGTTGACGACGACTAAGAACTCGTCTTCGTGCAGCAACTCGATGGCTGCGTTCACATCCGGCTCGACAGTATTCGGCATATGCTGAACAAAGCACTCGCCGCCATGCACCGTTCGATCGGACGCAACCACTTGTTCATTCACCATAAGGCTGCCCTCGGCTAGCCAGGCGAGCCACTGTGCACGCCCAGTCGGCGGATGCCAGGCGTCAAGAAAGTCGATCAATGCAAATCCCTCAAATCGACCGGGGACATGAATCTCTCGGACGTTGTCATAAGGAGTCGAACCAGGAAGTGGGTTAGTGAGTTTGATGATCGCTTGCTGTCGCTTTTCAATCCGCTGTTGGTAGGCTTGCGCAGGAGTCAAGAAGCACTTGGGGCAATGCTGGCCGTACAAGAACTTGGGCGATAGCATGTCTTCATGGGTGATCACTGTTTGACAGGCAAAGCACAGCAGCTCGCCGGTCGGCTTGAGGTCGGGATCGAGGGCCACTCGGTTGTCGAATACAAAGCACGCTCCGTCGTAGTGCTCGCCGCCGCATTCCTCAAAGTACTTTAAGATACCGCCTTCAAGTTGATAGACCTGCTGAAAGCCCGCTTGCTCCATCAGCGGACCGGCTTTTTCGCAGCGGATACCTCCCGTGCAGAACATTACGATCGGTTCCTGCTTGGTCTCTTCAGGCAAATTTGCGATGGCTTCCGGGAAATCGCGGAAGTGATGGATGTGCAAGTGTTCCGCATTCTGAAACGTGCCCAATTCAATTTCATACTCGTTGCGAGTATCCAGCAAGCGGAACTTGCGCCCCTCACTGAGCCATTGCTTCAGTTCTACGGCCTTCAGCTTAGGTGAAGTACGAACGGCTGGACGAACTTCATCGATACCGAAGGCGATGATCTCACGTTTGAGTTTTACCAGCATGCGGTTAAAAGGTTGCTTGTCGGAGTAGCTCTCTTTGACATCGAGGTCTGCGAGCAGCGGGTTGCGGCGCAAGACCTCGAGCAGATGGCGTACGCTCCGCTGTTCGCCCGCTACGAAAATATTGATGCCCTCGGGGCTGAGCATGATGGTGCCGCGAAGTTCCAGATCCTGACATAGTTTTCGCAGCTCCGTGCGGTACGGCGGCAAATCGGTCAGCGCAACAAATTTGTAAGCAGCGATGTTGAGAATGGAAGCAATGGCCGTGTTCATCGTGTTCATAAAAGAATGGAGGCTGGTAGTACTTCGATGGCCGCAACGTGCGCCGCTTGGTACTTCGCACCCTGATAAGAATCGCGTTCTTCGAGCACTTCGATAAGCCGCTTCTTGATTGAGCCCTTATCCAGTACCCACTGCGGCGCGATGAGATCTCGCGGCGGAGCGTCACCTGAAATTCGTTCGATCACGATCTGTGGCGGTAAACGTTCCAGAAAGTCGGCCAGCAACTGGACATACTCCTCCATTTCCAGCAACGTGACTTCGCCAGTCTTGATCTGCTCCGCCAAACGAGTGCGATGCACAGCGTACAAGTTATGGATTTTAACACCCGCGGGATTCCACAATGCGACTTGATCAGCCGTCTGCATCATCATCTCGTGTGTCTCGCCGGGCAGCCCAAGCATGATGTGCAAGCCGATTTCAAACTTGCGACCGGCAACGCGCCGCATGGCCTCAATCGACGCATCGTGACGATGGCCGCGATTCATCCAATCCAAGCTGGCGTCATGAATCGTCTGCACGCCCAGTTCAAGGCATACATAAGTCCGCTCGGCGATTTCATCGATCAAATCGAGCACATCATCCGGAATGCAGTCGGGCCGCGTACCGATGACTAGGCCGACAACTCGCGGGTCCTCAATGGCCGCTTCATAGAGCATGCGAAGCTTGTCGAGTGGCCCGTAGGTGTTTGTGGCTGGCTGGAAATAGGCGAGAAACATTTCGTTTTCATACCGTCGCCGAAGCAGGAAAATACCCCGTTCGATCTGACTGGAAACCGCATCCCGCTGGACCCGTCGACTGGGACTGAACGCTTGGTTATCACAAAACGTACAACCTCCGGTTGCTACCGTGCCATCGACGTTCGGGCAGGTAAAACCGCCATCCAAGCTGATCTTTTGTACCCGACCGCCAAAGCGACGGGTAAAATAGACGTTGAGAGGAAAATAACGGTGCCCCAATTCCCGCCAATTGACCGGCAAGTATCCGCTATTTTGACCGGACAAAATTGACGTATTCATGGATGGAGCGTAAATTGGATGATGTGCAACTGGAGAACTTGCGGTAATTCTACCTCAGTGCCATCGTTGTAGACAGGTTCAATCCCCAAATTCGGCCAGCATAGCGAGACGCGTGATGCCTGATTACGGCAAGCTAATTCCCACAGGCGGTGGCGAAACCATCTTTTTGAAAAAAGAAAAGTTGCTGATCGGTCGTCGCGAAGAATGCGATATCGTGCTGCGTTTTAACAATGTTTCGGGGCAGCACGCCAGAATGACGCTCGAGCAGGGTTATTGGTTCATGAAGGACTTAGGCAGCAGCAACGGCACCAAAGTCAACGGTTACAAGATCAGCCGTAAACGACTGGATCCCGGCGCAATCATTGCTTTTGCCAAACAGACTTACACCATCGATTACGATCCTCAAGCTTTGGGGGCGTTTGGCCCTCCACCCCCAGACGATGACCAAATCGACGAAGTTTTGCGGCGCGGCCTACTCGAACGCGCTGGCCTAGAACGGCGCGATGACGATAAGAAGTTCTCGAATCGCGATGTGCTCAAGGATGATGAGTGACGTGTAAGTGGGGTAAGCATCCTGCTTGCCAGCCAGACCATGGCCAGCCAGACCGCAAACGCAAGCTGGAAGCTTACGCCACGTCGCGCTAATCGAGGATCGCTGAAGTCCTATCCGTCCTAGCGACGCGATGCCACCAGAGGTCTGGCGGTGGTAGTTTTTCATCGGGAAAGTCCTCGGATTCGACCCAGCCGAGATCCCGGTTTGTTTCCATGTCCTCGTCGTTCTTTTCGTACCACAGCCAATCGATGTGCGGTTCGTGCTCGACGACAACGACTCGTTTGACTGGGGCCGGTGGCAATTCGGGCTCAACTACTACCTTGGTGGGAACGGGCGGCTGGACGCTCGGCTGCGGTTCACTCCGCGGTGCGACCACTTCAACGACCGTTTCGCGAACAGGTTCCGGAGCAGGCGCTGGAGCGTACACAATGCGTTCCACAGGAGTAACTTGTTCGATGACCGGCGGCTGTGGATAGTAAACTACTGCCTCACCGGGCTGACCTTGCGGAGGTAGCACACGCACCTGAACACCGATTTCATGGAAGATGCGCATGATATGCTCGTGGCACGTAAACATTACCACCTGATGCCCCAGGCTCGCGAAATCTCGCAGCACTTTGGCTGCCGATTCTGCTCGCACGGTATCAAAATTCACCAGCACATCGTCCAAGACCAACGGCAGGGTCACGCCGCGACGCGCGTACGCCGCTGCTAGCGACAGACGCAATGAAATGAAAACCGCTTCGCGGGTACCTCGCGATAGCACTTCCAGCGGCAACGCTTGCCCCGTTGCGTTGTCGATCCGCAGTTGGTTTTTACCCAGCGGAGTCCACACGCGAACGTACTTGCCTTCGGTCAACTGACTCAGGAAGGCTGAGGCTTCACGTAGCGTTTCCGGTTGCCGCTCGGTCTCATAAACTTCGCAAACTTTATCGAGCAGATTCGTGGTTGCCGCTAAAGTTTGCCAATGGCTGGCGCAGGCTTTTAATTGATTTTCGAGACAGACCAATTCCAGCTTGGCTTCGGCCAAACGCGAATCACCTGCCAACGACTTCATCTCTTGGCTCAACTCGCCTTGGCGCTGATGCAATTGAGCGACGCGCGCGACAGCTTGTTGCGTGCGCTGCTGGATCGCGTCCCAGCGTTTTTCCAAGTCATCGGCGCCTGGTCCGTCCAGCAACCTCGCGATGCCTTCATAGGGGATCGCTCCGCCAATCACCGCGCGAATGCGTTCGTTGAATTCGGCGAATTGTTTTTGCAGTTTTTCATGCTCGTGTTTGATTTCCAGCATTTCTAGCAATTGCTCTTCCGATTCGCAACCAAGCTCCGCGAGCTTGGCGCTGTGCATACGCGTCAGTTTGTCGATCGCTTTTTCGATAGATGCTTGTTGCTTGGAATGTTGCTGATCCTGCTCACGCATGTTCTTCTTCTGCTGGATGAACTGTTCTTGCGAACTGATCAGAGAAGTTAGTTTGGCGAGCTGTTCGAGCGCGACACTGGCTGCGTCACTGCCTGCACGAACCGGTTCTGGTTGTGGCTGGCCAGAGACAATCGCTTGGCGTTTTGGATTGCGATTGCGATCATCCTCGCGGCGATCTTCGCGGCGATCTTCGCGGCGATCTTTCCTGGAGGACAGCGACTGAGCGTCTTCGAATTCGTCGTCTTCGTAGCGTGGGCGCTCGTTGCCTGCGATCACATCGCTGGCAGCTTTCGCCGCGAATGCCTGACGCGAAAGGGCATCGATACGCTGTGTAAGAGCACCCAATTCGATCTTGCGCGTATCCAACTCCTCTTCGAGGCTTTGCATCCGTTTGCGAGTCTGGCTCAGCGATTCGTAACCCTCGGCCATGATGCGAATGTTTTTGGGTGACAACGATTCGGTCAATCCCAACTGGGTGAGTGTCTTCGTCCATTGGTGGCGCGCGATACGCAGCGACTCAGCGGCTTGTTGCCCACGTTTGCGAGCCGCTGCTTGGCGCTCGACTGCGGCTTGAAGATTGTGCTGTAATGGCAGCAAACGCTCCAGATCACCGACTTCACCTTCAGCATCGCGCAAGCGAGTTTCGAGCGTACCTGTGTGCGGCGGCAATCGACGTTCGAATTCATCGCGTTCGGCTTCCGTCTTACGAAGCTCCTTCTTGAGCGCTTCCAGTTGATCTTCGACATCCTCTAAGTCAGTCACTGTATTGCGATCCAGCATATTCCCCCACGTGAACCAGATAAAGTTCAGGAATACACCCAGAATCAACAGCAGCAATCCGTTTTGTGGATCCTTCACTGCAAACCAACCTAACAATTTGCCCACACCCCACAGCACTGAGAAAGTGCCACCCACGAACACTAGCCCCATGACAAAGGAGCGCTCGACGGGCAGCGCTTCATCCGCGGCCAGATCCACTGCATCTTCTTCGAGCTCGTCGCGCCGCGCGATTTGCTTGTCGAGCGATTCTTGAGTTTGCATGCGTTTCCGCAGCAAGCTCACAAGGTCAGCTGTTGACTGCATCGCGTCGTGCAAGTTGTCTTGTTGGCGAGTCGACAGGGCCCCCCCAAGCTCTTTCGCTAACCGATCTGCTTCTTTCTTGTCGGCTTCACACTGTTGTTTCGCTTGCTTCAATCGCGTTAGATACATGCGGACGTCGCGAGCCGGACCAGCCAACTGCGTGATCGCTTGGCGAGACAGGTCTGGCATGCGCGCCATACGTCGGTCGCTGAGCAATGCTTGCTGGTCTTCTTCAGAGATACCGAGCCGTTTGGCGTCTTCGATCAGTTGTTCACGCGTCTGCTGCAATTGTGCTTCGAGCCGCTGGATGTTCTTTTGGATCGACGCGATCCAAGGGGACTGTTCGTTGGCGGCTTCGATTTTGGCAGCCAACTCGAGAATACCGCTGCGCAGCGGCAAGTTGCGAGCCTGTTCGCGAAGTTCTTTGCGTTGCTGACGAAATTCAGCCAGCTTCTTTTCGCGTTCTTTGATTTCACTAGAGATTTCTGCCAACTTGTCCGCCGCAGATTCCGGCAATTCGGTGCGTGCGTTGAGCTCCTTGATTTGATTGGTTAGTTTCGCGCGTTGCAGCCAATTCGGACGAACTTGCAAGGCGACTTCGTACGTGCGGGCTTCGAGTTCCCACTGCGCAATGCGCTGCTTAAGGTCGTCGAGTTCAGCATTTTGTGTGTTGCGAAGTGCGGCGAGTTCACTCCAACGACGACCGTGCCCGGTAAGGCTCTCTATTTCATCGCGCAGCTTTTCGCGCTTCATCATCAACTGCTGCATCTGGCCCTGCTCGGGTGTAGGACCAACAATCTGCTGCCTAGCCGTTTTCAATTGCCGCGTAACATCGACCAACGAAACTCGATCTAGACCACTGGATAGTTTGTATAACTCATCAGCAGCCGCTGTATCGTCGAGCGTGCTCAGCTCTTGCAATTCGCGAAGGCCGATGGCGAAGACGTTGGTAAAAATGCTCTCATCGACTTGACCGAGCAGCATCGCCAGTCGGTGCTGCCCTTGAGACAAGCCGTCACTGCCAGTAACGGCCAAGTGGCCGGCGGTGCCGTTTTGATCGAGCGTGGATCGACGTGTAATCTCGTAGCCGCCGCCCGGGCCCGTGACGCGAATCGCGCCGCCCGGTTTGCCACCGTAAACAGGCGGTATGTAGCGCCCGCGACGGTCGGTAGTAAAGCCATAAAACATCGTCCGCAGGAACTGCATGAGCGTTGTCTTGCCAGCTTCGTTCGGTCCATAAAACACAGTCATCGTGTCTGGCATCGAGTCGACGGTCAGACCCGACCAAACTCCAAAGCCATCGATTTGAACGTCTTTGATTTTCACTTTTCGGATCCTCCGAAACGTCGTGTGGGAGCCACCAAGTCAACTTGGTGACCGCGCAAAAGATCTACGCCCAAGAGTGTGCAACGCTCGAGTGTCGCCAATTGCGAACCCACTTCGGTGCTCGTCAGGGCTGCTTGCCAGACACTGGAAGCGGGAGTCTCAGCGTCGACCAGCGGTTTAAAATTTAGTTGCTTAGCTTGTTCTTTACGGTGGGTGGCGGCGATGCGCAAAAAGTCGCCGAGAATCGTATCTTCATCATGCCATTTCGCAGGCAGTTGCTTGGGCGGCAGAATCTCAATGTCGGTCGACCAACAGGCGGGCGAACCATGACCGAACTCACGTCGCAACCACGAAAGCAGCTCGTCCAAAGCGCTCGGTCCAACAACGCTGGCGTTCTCAAGATCCATATGCACGCGCCATTTCACCAACACGTGCCGACCTGAGCCTTCGCTCTGAACACGAGCGACGCGCTTCGCCAACAACTGTCGCAGGTCGCGTCCGAGCGCAACATCTTCAGCATCAATCTCTTCAACTGAATAACGAACTTGGTCGATTTCAATTTGATGAATCTGCAACTTTCGCTGAGCATCCACGTCGACGAAGGTAAAACCATGTGCGCCCGCTTCGGTGAGCGAACGAGCTTGAGGCGAACCGCAGTAACGTATCACGGGCTGTTCGTTGCTGAGCACTTCGGGTTGATGCTTGCCACCCAGCGCCCAGTAATCGACACGTTCGGAAGTGAGTGTTTCGGCGTCTGCATTGCCGTAAGCGATTGCAATGATAAAGTTATCATCCGGTTCTACCGCATATTCCGCGCTGCGAACCGTTTCGGCACCATCACAGCTTCGGCCCAACAGCGTTACGAGCGGCGTCTGATGTCGGCGGAAGACAAGATGTTCAACTTGTTTCTCGGTGAACAAGTGCACATTGCCGGGCAGCGAAATTGCGGCTGGCCAGCGATCGGTATCATCCGCGTTGCCACCCACCCAGTAGATCTGAATGTTGTGCGCCTTGAGTTTCTCAAATTGTTCAAGTAAGAATGCGACCCCTTGAGCCCCACTGGCCACGGGGTTGAGCAGGTCGCCAGCCAGGATCACAAAGTCGACATTCTCGACGACGGCATGCTCAAAGATCGCTTCCGCAGCCCGCCAAGGAGCATCTACCAACACTCGTTTCAGGTGATCGGGTATGTCTAAAATGTCTTGCAGCGGACGTTCGAGATGAAAATCGCTGGCGTGAATAAAGCGAAACGATTCTTTCGCCATAACTGCTACCTCCCTGATGGCAGACCACTTGCAATGCCGACCGCGCAGAGCGGAAACGAAATGATGGCGTCGCAGGCATTGGAAGTCTAACGCAATCGGCCAAGCTGCGCCAACGCTGTTTCTTACCCAAATGGCCGATCGCACTCAAATCGTGCTTTGCTAGCAACAGTGGGGAATTCGAGGTCCGTAAAATGGAGATTCGGCTGGTATCGGACAGCAATTCGAACGATAATTCGATGGGGGTCTAGATGAAACCAATTTTGCAAGCACTTTTGTTGTGCGACCGTGTCTATAGGGACATGTTGCTTCACGAAAATATATCGCTAGGTGCTCACAGGGTGAATATTTCGGAGATGTAAGAATGCAAGCGATTGAACCAAAACCATACGAATTGAAGAGTCTGCAAGAGTTTCACGGCGGAGTGTGTGAATGTCGAGCAGCGTTCATTTTGGATGAAGAGGAAGGCGGCTACACTGTTGTAGCTCGAAATCTTCCAGGGGTTGTGAGTGAGGGCAACGATTTGGATTCAGCGATCGAAAATATCAAAGATGCGTTCCGGGAAATGGTCCTTTCGTATCACGATTGCAAAGAAAAAATCCCATGGGTTGACGGTGGTGTTGAGGTTGTCGGGCAGATTGCGATAGAAATGCGTTTGTTGGTTAGGCTGTAAATGGCCGGGCTACCTACATTAAAGGGGAGTGAAGTTATCAGCGCCCTTAAGCGAGCTGGCTTTGTTGAGGCTCGAACAAGTGGAAGCCACCACATTCTTAAAAAGAACCCGCATAGCGTCACAGTCCCGGTTCACGGTAGCAAGCATAGCGGGAAAGTCGCAAAGTCCCGTGTGCGATAAGGACTACCAATAGCTGATGCGCTCGGTTTCTGCTGATATTCCTCGCGGAAATATTAGTTAGCACCATTGGCTGTCGAATTTCGAGAAATCTGCGTTGTCAAGCAATCTGTTTGGAATAAATCCAAGTTACGCAGTTAGCGGGTTTCCGACATTGCTAACAAAGCCCCGCGTCTATCCGCCTAACCTCATAGCTAAGCCACTTCACTTCGCTAACAACTTCAGTAAGCTGGCCAGGGCGTTTGACCAGCCACATCGTGTTTGCTTGCCACGCTGAATCGAATTGGAAAAATTGGTCAGACACCCAGCAGTGGTATTTTCAGCGCGACCACAAGGCGCAACATTGGAGTTATACTGGATCCTGCACTACGACCTCAAAGTCACCTACAGTTGGATTCGGAAGAATCCGGACGCCCAGCACACCGGATACATTTTCCAAACTAGTTCGCTGGGCCACCTCGCCACTTTGAAAACCTCACCGATGTCAGATTTGCCTCCGACTGATACGACCGCAAAGAAACCGCACGTTCTACTGGTCGATGACGACGCCGAGATCATCGAGTCGATGCGTTACGCGCTCGAAGCCAATGGTTTCCATGTCACGATCGCTCGCGATGGCAACCAAGGCTTGGCGCTGGCTGAAAATACGACTCCCGATTTGCTGATTCTGGACATGATGATGCCCAAACGCAGCGGCTTTCTTGTGCTCGAGCAACTGCGACGCAACGGCCACGACAAAGTCCGCGTCATCATGGTCACTGGCAATGAGGGCAATCGCCACAAGCAATATGCCGAATTGTTGGGGGTCGACGACTACATTCGCAAGCCGTTTCCCATGGATCGATTGATCGAAAGTGCCCTCAAGTTGGTTTCCAAAGATGCTGGTTCGTCAACCTCGCATGCCCCCGGTAGTTCAGACACCACCCAGTCATAGAAAGTGTTGTCATTTTGATTCGCTGGATTGTTTTACTCGCTGGAATTCTTGGCGCCATGGGCGTCGGCATCGGCGCGCATGCCGCCCATGGTCTGGACGAAATGCTTGCTAAGCAAGGCCTTGCCGACGCAGACGTATTGAAACGGTTGGACCAATGCGACGTCGCAGTGCGTTATCACCTGCTACATGTTGTAGCACTCTTGGCACTTGGGGTTTCCACCAGTCGGCGAGCCGTAAGCACCAAGAGCGTGGCCGCGTTTTTCATGCTGCTTGGCATCGCCCTATTTTCCGGCGGCCTATACAGCATGGTGTACTTGGGCCAGATGGGTCATTGGTCCATCGTTCCCGGCGGCGGACTGTGCTTCATCATCGGTTGGCTGAGCGTGGCGTATGCCGCATTTTCGAAGGACCCAACCTAGTGGGCTCTCCAACTAAGGTGAAATAAGAACTTTTCGAATCAGTTGAGCGGTCTCGGGATCGCGCTCACGATTCAGCAGCAATCGCAGTTCTCGCATCACATCTTGATCGAGCATTGAGCTGAGCTGAGCGATCGCGCGGCAGCGCACTTCGGTCTGTCCGTCCTGCGCCATCCATAGCAACCAAACACGTGGATCGATGTCGGTACGCGTGGGAAACTGATCAAGGATCTCCAAGCGACGCGTTTCACTGCCTGTCGCCAACTCCATTGCCAACTCGAGCTTACTATCCGACATACCGTGTCGCCGCAGCGCCAGTGCAGCCGCTTGAGCAATCTTCGGCTGCACACTTCCAAGCAGTCGGACCAATTCCTGGATTGGCAATTGTTCGATGCCCGCCAGCGTTTTCGCGCTCGGTTCATCACTCGTTTGCAGTGGCATGGTTGCAGTGAGTCCCGAGTCTGTTAATGGAAGCAATATCGGCGATCGTGAATAAGCAATGTTGTCGGGTGGGTTGTTTTCAAGTGAGTGCGGTGGACTATCAGTCAGCGAGCGGCGAATTGGAGTAGCCACCAAACGCAACGAAGCCCTACCTCCCGTGGACGAAAACGTCTCACTGGAATTCTGGTGAAACGAAGTGTTATCAGAACTATCAAGCAATTCAGGCTCGCGATCGGAAGATTGTTGTGGATTCGGGCCGAGCGGAGGAGGCGGCAATCCTATTGGATCCGCTAGGCTTGCCGTATATTCACTTGCCGACTCATCGAAGTCGGGCAAGCTGCCTTCGGGAAGACTATCACTGAGAGAAAAGCCAACGTCCGAAAGGTTAGCAACGCGACCTTCTTCGGCTGAAGCGATCTGGCCTTTGCCGACGCGTGCAATGACTTGTTCGCAAACCTCCATCGTTGACTTTAGATCTTGATCTTCGCGCTCCAAGCACATTGTAAAAATTCGCGACGCAAGACTGCTGGCTAAAATCAGGTTTTCTGGCGGTGTCGTGTCGGAGAGTTGCTGCAACGACAGCGCCAAAGATTCCATCCTCGCTTTGGCCTCGGAGGGCGTGAATTTTTGCCAACGGTCGATTTGAGATTCAATCGCTCGGAAAGCGGTGCGAGCAACCGTAAAGTCTTCATTCTGCAACCCCGCCACAATCGCATGGCTGGCCGTCGAATCCAGCAGCAGCAGACCTTCGAGCGCGAGCATGGCTTCGGGACGCGACTTGGCCTCGCTGAGTTGTTGACCAAGTCTCTTGGCAAGGTACTCGCGGCTGAGCAACCAACCGCCGAGGCCAACTCCAACTCCGAGCAGGCACCACAGCCACCAACCGCCTGGCAAAACACCACGCGGGGGCGGCGGACATTCAGCGCGAAACGTAAGGCTCAATCGCTCGACTTGGTGTTTAGTTGATGGCATGGACGAAAACCTCAAGTTCTCGCGGCCTAATGGTGGATGTCGTGGCTTGTAGCATTGCTGGTATTGACACTAATCATTGGCTTCGTTCGACGGAATTTCGAAGCCTATTTTCTCAATCAACGCTAAAGATCTCGCAGATTCTGAGCGACACCTCAAGAGCATTTGCGAACTTATGCGGCCCTTAACAATTGTGCTGACGTTTCTGACGCAATTTGACCGAAGGTACGAGTAGAGTTTTTTGCTGCGGCACAGAACTCTGGGGGCTGGGTCTTATCGAACAATACGCGAGTCAGCTAATGCGCGCAGGGCGGCTTGAAAGAGATCATCGCCGATGCTGTCAATTGACAACATTCGGATCGCATTTGCTAGCGGCCGTTTTACGTGCTGCCCCATGGCTGGCAGCTCTCCTAGCAATTCATTGCTCAATGGCGGACCTCGCACGGGCCATAGAGCCATTCGCAACCGACACCGCATCCAGCCGCGAGACCCAAGCTGACGCTACTCGACGCATTCCAGTGCAACAGCTCAATCGCGAATCGCAAGCGTTAGTCAGCGAAGTTATTGATAAGCCAAGTTTTTTTCGTCGCATGCCAACTCAAAACATTGATTGCGATCCCCAGATGTTCCAGCATTTGGTCCGCTATCCAGAAGTGCTCGTCAATATCTGGGATGTGATGGGTATTACCAGAGTTCAAGTCAATCGCACCGGACCCTATACGTTCACGGCGGATGACGGTGTCGGCACGACTTGCAAATGCGACCTGGTGTTCGGCAATGAAAACGTGCATGTCTATTACGGCACCGGCACTTACAAAGGCAACATGGCTCCACGTCAGATCACCGGTCGCTGCGTCTGCGTGCTGTACAGTAGTACCGTGCTGCCCGATTCAACCCATGCAATGATCAATGGGTCGATGGATGTGTTTCTCAAGCTGGATAACTTGGGTGCAGACTTACTTACTCGGACTCTTTCGCCATTAGTCGGTAAGACAGCTGACTACAACTTCGTCGAATCCGCCAAGTTCCTGGCCCAGATTTCGCAGGTCTGTGAACACAACCCAACCGGCGCGCAAATCCTAGCTTCGAAACTGACCAAAGTTCAGCCCCAGATCCGCGACGAATTCGCGCGCATCGCACATCGCATTGGCAACAACGCAGGCAATAGGAGTGAATTGCCTCAGCTGGCTAACATCGGTCCCGATGACATCAAGTTCACTTCCAAAGCCGCTCGCGATTCTTCCGCCGCCTCTCCAGTTAACGGTGGAAAAATCAGCGATCCGCTTATGTTCGGCCCAACGTCAGAAATACCCCACCCATTGAACCCCCAGCGAGTGCCACCGATGACGCGCAGCAACGCTTCATCCCTGACTGAGTTTGGCCCTACCCTCCCTGTCCACTCCCATCCTGCGACTATCGCTCCGGCGAAGCCCAACATCTACATGCGCCGTTAGTGGCCGAGTTGCTCTGCAACTCGGCGTCATTTTTGATCACGGACCAAATTGACCGAAAGTTCTTCGAGTCGCGGTGCGACTCGGCCAAAAATGGTCCTAAACCGACGTTTCGACCGCTCGTTCGGCGATCGCTTGCTCGAAAGTCGATACGCGGATAGCGTCGAAGCGGATTTTGGGATTTTCACGCTCGACGTGCTGAACGTCCCATTCGGATTGCAATAGCACTGCGTGGTGGCCGTACTGGTCTTTCACCAGTTTCGCCGCGTAGGGTAACTTCAGAGTGGCGATCTGTTCAGGCGTGACATTGATCCAGCGAGCGAGTTTAAAGGGCCGCATACTCAACGTGGTCGGTGTGTTGTATTCGCTTTCCAAACGGAATCGCACTACATCAAATTGCAATTCACCTACAGCAGCCAAGATCATTTCGCGCCGCGTGGAGCGCGCGTCAAGGAACACCTGAATGGCACCCTCTTCGACCAACTGCGACAAACCGCGATCGAACTGCTTTCGACGCGACGTATCTGGGCAATCGAGAACTGCGAAGAACTCGGGAGAAAACTGCGGCAAGGCTTCGTAATGCACTGGCTCGCCTTGGCACAGTGTATCGCCTAACTGAAACTCGCCTGGACAGATCACGCCGATGATGTCGCCAGGAAAAGCTTCTTCCATGGTTTGACGATCTTGGCCAAAGATCCGCAGTGCGCGCGGCACGCGAATTTTTTTGCCGCTGCGGGCGACCGTGACTTCCATATCGCGTTCAAATCGGCCAGCACATACTCGCACAAAAGCGACTCGGTCGCGATGGCGTGGATCGAGGTTAGCTTGAATCTTGAAAATAAATCCAGCAAACTCTGGACGACTCGCTGCAATCGGCCCCAAATTGCTAAGCCGATCCGAAGGCGGCGGGCACAATCTCAAGAAGCCTCGCAGAAAATGTTCCACACCAAAGTTCGTGAGCGCGCTGCCGAAGTAAACCGGAGTCTGCTCGCCACACAAGAAACGATCGTGCTCGAGCCTCGAGCCAGCCATCTGCACCAATTCAATTTCTTCATGCACGGCCTTGATGAGCGCCTCAGTTGAATAATTGCGCATGTTTGCGGTCGCACCCGATTGAATCGGAGCAATCGTCGCGTGCTCGTCCGCAAACTCTTCCCACGTCAATTTAGTCGATTGAATGCGCCGCGCGCTATCGCGTTGCTGAAACAGATGCACTTGCTCATCGAGCAGATCGACGAACCCGCAAAAATCCGCGCCGGTTCCAATCGGCCAAGTCTGCGGGACAGCCTCAATCGAGAATTTACGCTCGATGTCATCGAGCACTTGCAGAGGCGACAAACCCGTGCGGTCGACTTTGTTAACGAACGTCATTATGGGAATCTTACGCAGAGCACAAACGCGGAACAGCTTTTCCGTCTGAGCCTCTACACCTTTGGCGAGGTCGATGACCATCACCGCTGCGTCAGCGGCCATCAACGTGCGATAAGTATCTTCGCTGAAGTCATGGTGACCAGGTGTATCGAGCAGGTTGACTTGGCAACTATCGAACTCAAAGGTCAACACCGTCGAACTGACCGAAATCCCGCGCTGCTTCTCCAACTCCATCCAGTCCGAAGTGGCAGCTTTCTGGTTCTTGCGCCCACGTACGGCACCAGCAGTTTCAATCGACCCACCAAACAGCAACAGCTTTTCGGTCAGTGTCGTTTTGCCTGCGTCAGGGTGCGAAATAATAGCGAACGTCCGTCGGCGAAGTCGCTGGCGTTCAATCGTAGCATCAATAGGTAGCATAAAGCGGCGTTCGTGACTTGAGCCCGAAACAGACGCGTCGGGTTACAAAACACCGCGCCAGCCCCAGTTATATCCCGACCTTGCGGCTCCATCCAGGCTAGTGCTTCAGCCAAAACTGAAGCCATTGATCGCCGCTTCTGTGAATTCGACGCTATAACCGGGGTTTCGGGGCGGCAGGTAGTGACCATTCTTCATTATCACCGGATCGCGGACATGCTCATGCAAGTGGTCTGAGTATTCCGCCACGCGGTCGTCCAACTTTGCCGAAACGCAGACGTAATCGATGATGCTCAAATGCTGCACGTATTCACACAACCCCACTCCGCCAGCATGCGGACAGACAGGAATGTCGAAACGAGCCGCTAAAAGCAGTACGGCCAGCACCTCATTGACGCCCCCCAAACGGCAGCTATCGAGTTGGCATACTTGCATCGCACCACACTCCATAAACTGTTTGAACATCACTCGGTTATGGCACATTTCACCCGTGGCTACGCGAATCGGCGCTATCGCCCTCGCAATTTTCTGGTGCCCCAGAATGTCGTCGGGATTCGTTGGCTCTTCGACAAACCAAGGCTTGAACTCCGCCAATTCGCCGATCCAATGGATCGCTTCAGGAACGTCCCAAACCTGATTGGCATCGATCATCATGTGCGCATCGTAACCCATGTTCTGTCGCAGCACTCGGCAACGCCGCTTGTCGTCCTCTAAATCGCGACCGACTTTGATCTTAAAGTGCGACCAACCGCGACGTTTCAAGTCTTCGCACTTGTCGCGCAGCGCAGAGTCGGAATAACCCAGCCAACCCGCCGAAGTGGTGTAGCTCGGATAGCCCTCCGATTTTAGTTGCTCGATGCGCTCGGGCCTCGTTCGCTCATGACGGCGCAAAAGTTCAATCGCTTGTGCAGGTACGAGCGCGTCGGACAGATAGCGAAAGTCCACGCTGGCGACAAATTGTTCTGGCGGCATTTCGCAAATCAGTTGCCACACAGGTTTGCCGTGTATCCGCGACCACAGATCCCATACCGCATTAACGACAGCTGCGGCTGCGAGATGAATGACGCCTTTCTCGGGACCTACCCAACGCAGTTGACTATCGCCGGTCAACCGACGGTACATCTTCCACGGCTCGGCCATCAGCAATTCAAGCGACTGACCAACCAGCAACGGCATCAATGAGCGAATCGCTGCCACGCACAGCTCATTGCCTCGTCCGATCGTGAACGTCATACCGAATCCAGATAACTCTTGCGATTCCGTTTTCAATGTCACATAAGCGGCTGAGTAATCCGGATCGGGGTTCATGGCATCGGAGCCGTCGAGGTGCTGCGACGTCGGAAAGCGAAGATCGATTACTTCAAATCCAGTGATGCGCATGCGAGTCAATTCCTAAGTTCATGCATTCGACAGCAAGCGGGGCCTGTCCGAAAAGGGGTCTGACCCTTTAGAGGCAACACGCTTTCAAGGCATTTTTGTAGTTGCCGGAGAGAGTCAGACCCCTTTTCGGACAGGCTCAGGCCAATTTTATTCAACCGGCCTTGGATACCATCAAAAATCGACCAGCAAATGGCGCGTGTTCGCCCAAAGGGATGCAGTACAACTTGGCGATAGTACTTTCAGCTGAGATGGAAGAACGAAATAACAACGTTAGGTCGCAGAGCTCAACTGAAATGACGATTAGACACGTCGTCGTAACTGGATCAATAGGCAGTGGCATACGCCGGGGCAAAATGTGTGGAGTACTTTAGTGCTTCACGCAGTGTGTGTGCCACTGCCGATTTTTTTCTTTAACTAGTAAAATGGTGATGTTCGAGCCCGTACTGGCGTTCAACGAGCAGTGCATCTTGTTCTCTTAGACTATGACGCGTACTCAGCGCGGAAGAACGACTTGCTGTCTTGTACAGTGGGTTTGATGGTCCGAGCGCCTTCTTTCCAGTTCGCGGGACATACTTCACCGTTCTTTTCAACGAATTGCAACGCCTGCACAACTCGCAGCGCTTCATCCACACTGCGACCGAGGGGAAGATCGTTCACCACTTGGTGACGAACGACACCCTTTTGGTCGATCAAGAACAGACCACGTAGGGCGACCGTATCGCCAATCAGCACGTCGTAATCGCGGGCGATCTGCTTGCTCAAATCGGCAACCAGCGGATATTCAATATTCCCTAAACCGCCTTGGTCGCGCGGCGTGTTGCGCCAAGCCAAGTGCGAGAAGTGGCTATCGACGCTGACGCCGATCAGTTGCACGCCAAGTTTCGAAAATTCTGCCGCACGATCCGAGAAAGCAATGATTTCAGTTGGGCACACGAATGTGAAATCGAGCGGATAGAAGAACAGTACAACATATTTGCCCTGATAATCGCTCAAGCTGATTTCTTTAAAAGATCCGTCAGCCATCACGGCTTGGGCTTTGAAGTTGGGTGCTGGTTTTGTAACAAGAACACTCATTCGGTTCATCCTCAGGAGGTAGGTAAACTGACCGTGATGGACGCGGCTAGCGTCCGGCCTACGCGAACCAGGCTGGCAGCGTCGGCCACGAAAACACATCATAAATCAAGGCTGGAACACTGACGAGATGCCTCAATCGAATGCAACCAGTGCTTTACACGCCAGCCGCAAGCTGGGGAGAGAACAGGCCCGCCTGCTGCAACTGAAAAGCGACGTTTAACAACTTCGCCTCACCGAGCGCCGGCCCTTCTAATTGTATCGCCAGCGGCAACTGGTCTTCGGTAAATCCAGCCGGAATCGAAAGCGCCGGAATTCCCGCCAAGTTGGCACCCACGGTGAACAAGTCACACAAGTACATCTGGACTGGGTCGTCCGTTTTCTCGCCAATCTTGAACGCGGGCGTGGGTGTCACAGGGCCAAGTAAAACGTCGACTCGGCTGAACGCCTTCGCATAGTCGTCCGCGATCAATCGCCGCACTTGCAACGCTTTCTTATAATACGCATCGTAATAACCCGCGCTGAGTGCAAACGTCCCCAGCATGATGCGCCGTTTGACTTCCATTCCAAAGCCTTCACTGCGGCTGCGAGCGATCATAGCGTCGAGCGGCGAATCGGACTTGGGATCGCCCATGGAACGGTAACCGTAATGGACGCCGTCGTAACGAGCCAAGTTGCTACTGGCTTCGCTCGGCGCGACCAAATAATAGGTCGCCACGGAAAATGCTGTATGCGGCAAATGCACTTCAACGATCGTTGCGCCTAAGCTCTCAAGAATTTTCTGGCTTTCGAACACCGCTTTGCGAATGCGATCGTCGAGCGCCTCATGTTCAACGTGCTCGCGAATCACTCCGACTCGCAAGCCTTTCAGCGACTGATGCAGCGACTGAGTATACTTTGGCACTACAGCATCCAGCGACGTACTATCTAGCGGATCGTGACCAGCCAATAGCTCCATACAAGCTGCCAAGTCTTCGACGTGGTGCGCTAGCGGCCCGACCTGATCCAAACTGCTCGCGAACGCTACCAAACCTGAGCGGCTCACGCGACCGTATGTCGGCTTCAGCCCGCACACTCCGCAAAATGCCGCCGGTTGCCGCACCGATCCGCCAGTATCCGAACCAATCGACAGTGGACTCAGCCCGCCTGCCAAAGCCGCCGCCGACCCGCCGCTCGACCCGCCGGGCGTCCGCTCAAGCGACCAGGGATTGCGAGTCACCCCGAAGACGCTCGTCTCGGTGCTGGCACCCATCGCAAACTCATCCATGTTCGTCTTGCCCAGCATGACGAGCCCGCCGTCCAGCAGCTTTTTCACCGCAGTGGCCGCATAGGGGGCTCGGAAATCTTGCAGCATCCGCGAACCGCAAGTGGTCGGACTACCTAGCGTACACAGCACATCCTTCACCGCCACCGGCACGCCCGAGAGCGCCCCCGCAAGCGATCCGTCTGCGATCTGCCTATCTGCAGATTCAGCCTGGGTCAACGCGCTTTCGACAGCAATGTGCGTGAACGCATTGAGCGCCTCATCACCCGCCGCAATCCTAGACAGAAAGTGCTCCGTCACTTCGCGGCTTGACAGCTCGCGCGCAGCGATTTTGCGACCCAATTCAACAGCAGAAAGTTGTTCGATTTTCATGCAGAAGAGCTTAAGCCAAGCGGCCTAAACTAACAAGCCAGCCCCTCGCAAGCTGATTTCCGAAATCGGCTCTTCGCACGCGCCAGGAAAACCCCTATCCGTAAACCTACGTACACCGAATTCAAAATCTCAAAATCTCAAAATCTCAAAATCTCAGATTTCAGGTCTTAGGTCTTAGGCCTTAGATCTCAGGCCTTAGATCTCAGATCTCAGATCTCAGATCTCAGGTCTCAGATCTCAGATCTCAGATCTCAGATCTCAGATCTCAGATCTCAGATCTCAGATTTCAGTTCTCAGGTCCCAGATTCCAGATCTTTGCGGCCTTCCGTGAAAATTGCGATCTGCACGACTAAGCTAACAATTCCTTCACCGGCGAAGCAGGCTCGACACCCGTCAGCCGCTGATCCAATCCTTGGGATTGGAAAGTAAACTTTTCATGCGCAATACCCATGCAGTGCAAGATCGTCGCATTGAAATCGTTGATGTGCACCGGTCGCTCGGCGATGTTGTAGCTGAAATCGTCCGTCTCGCCGATGGATACGCCACCACGAATACCGCCACCGGCCATCCACATCGTAAAGCATCGCGGATGATGATCGCGACCATAATTCTCGCGCGTCAAACCACCTTGGCAATAAACCGTTCTGCCAAATTCGCCGCCCCACACAATTAAAGTCGATTCGAGCATACCGCGTTGCTTCAGATCGCGAATCAAGGCTGCAGTGGGCTGATCAATGTCACCGCATTGGGCTGGCAGGTCGCCCGCAATGTTACCGTGCTGATCCCAACCGCGATGCAACAACTGCACCACGCGCACGCCTCGCTCGACCAACCGCCTCGCGAGCAGCGCACTGGCAGCAAACGTACCTGGCTCCTTGACCGCAGGTCCATACATCTCCAACGTCGCATCGCTTTCATCGCGATAGTCCGTAAGTTCCGGCACACTCTTTTGCATCCGAAAAGCCATCTCGTACTGTGCGATCCGCGTTTGAATCTCGGGATCCCCCAGTTGATCGAAGCGATGTCGATTTAAACTTGCAAGTGAATCGAGCATTGCGCGGCGGTCATCGCGCGTAACGCCAGGCGGGTTGGGCAAATAAAGCACTGGATCACCACCACTGCGCAGCGCGACTCCATTGAATCGCGTCGGCAAGAACCCGCTGCTCCACATTCGAGTGAACAGCGCTTGCGCGGCTGCTTTGGCCGACCAAGTTGGTGTGAGCACTATGAACGCAGGCAGGTCATTGCTCTCGCTTCCCAAGCCATACGCCAGCCAGCTACCGAGACTCGCTTTGCCAGGTACCTCGCTGCCAGTCATCACAAATGTGCAGGCGGGATCGTGATTGATCGCGTTCGTATGGACCGTTTTCACGACGGCGATATCATCGGCCAACTGCGCTGTGTAGGGCAGCAATTCGCTCACCCATCGGCCACACTCGCCGTATTGCTTGAATTTGAATTTGCTCGACGCGACCGGCAAACGCTTCTGTCCGCTGGTCATCGTCGTGATCCGCTGCCCTTGGCGAATCGAATCGGGCAGATCTTTATCAAAGTAGTCGTTGAGGACCGGTTTGTAGTCCCACATATCGATCTGCGACGGGCCCCCGTTCATATGCAGATAAATGATCGATTTGGCCTTCGGCGCGAAGTGCGGCAACCCCGCCAGCGCGCGATGCATTACTTGATCCGCTACGGCACGATTGCTGCCAGCAACCAAACCCGCTAGTGCGATGCCCCCCAATCGAATTCCCGAGTCACCAAAAAACTGCCGACGCGACAGTTGCAAATCTTGTTCAAGTCGTGGATCCATCGCAAAGCCTCAATTTGGAAGCAGTTTTAGCCGGAATGCCCTGTAGGAAGCGATTTTCGGCACCGTCGTACCGCTCTAGCCTAAATCAAGGCGCTGTATTTAACAATCTTATGCAGTTGAAAGTAGGAAATGAACCCGTTCCTTGTTGGATGAGTTCGTCAAGCAATCGGCGGAGATGGGGGAGAGACTCCTCGGGCGTGGCGCAGTCGATATCATGAACCTGCCAGTAGCTGATCCGCGATTCCCAGTCGGGGAACAACTGCTGCATCAGCGGACGGTGCTCAGCTTCTTTCAGAGCAATAGTGCGATCGGCTTGTTCGAGATCGGAGACGCAAAGCGCCAGCGGTAGTCGGCAAGGCTGGTAACTGATACCGAGCCGTTGGCATTCGGCCATCGCGAAGGGAGACAGAGGCCCGACGTTTTTGCTGGTCAGCCCAAGTCCCCGGGAAGCAACGCTGCAGTCCCACCCAAGCTGGAGCGCTCGGTGCCGCACGTAGTACTCCGCAAAGCGGCTACGGTAAAAATTGCCGGTACAGAGGAACAAAAGCTTCACACGAGCACCCTCAGGTGGCAGACATTAACTAGACAAAATCTTCTTTCGCAGCTGGGACAACAGACTCGCGGCCGCACCAATTTCCTCTTTCTGTCGTTGTGGCTCTTGAGGGATTTCGCGTTCGATCGTCAGAGGGCCGGTGTAGCCGATTTCTTTAAGTGTACGAAGATAGAGTTCCATGTTGACTTGCCCTTGGCCCAGTGGCGTCTCACGCCCCCAGGTCACTCCAGGCTGGTCACTCCACGTAGCGTCTTTGCAATGGATACTGCGGACGTACTTGCCCACTTTACGCAGGGCCTCAATCGGTTCGCCCGTACCGTACAGAATCATGTTGGCGGGATCAAAATTGATAAATAAGTTGGGTCGCTCGACACTGGCGATGAACTGCAACAAACCGTCGGCAGTTTCTTGTCCGGTTTCAAGGTGCACGCTTTGGTCATTGCGGGCGGCGTGGTCGCACAGCTGTCGCGTTACATCGACGATCTCTTGGTAGATTAGAGCACTGGGGGAATGCGGTACGAAACCGAGATGCAAGGCGACTACATCGCAGCCGAGCAGTCGTGAAAAATCGCTAATCTCGCGCATCTCTTGCAAGCGGGCAGCGCGTGTGGCTGCAGGAACCAATCCCACAGTTTCAGAAACGGTGGGGATATCCGCATAACTTTCACCTTCAAAACCACCGAAGACGGCAGTGAGTTGGATATCGAGTTGTTCAAGTTTGGCAATAAACTGTTCTGCATTCTCAGCCGTACGTGTGCTGCGATGCGGGGCATGCAGTTGAATCGTAGGAATGCCCAGTTCTCGAGCTACCTCGAGTTTGACTCCTAGCCCTGCATCGATGCTGGTGAATACGCCAATCGGCCAATCGCTCATGTTTCTCTCCATTATCATTCGAGGATGTCCACTTCACGGCTTCATCAAGCTGCTCTATGGCGACGCAGCATTGTAAGTCATGTGAGGGCTAACATGAAATGAGGGGCACTTGGATGCAGATTTGAGTTTTTTGGGGAGGGCGACGCTCCGGCGGAGCTGTATCTATTGTAGAACGATTGTCCTCAATCGTTCCGCAGAGCTCGCCGGCTCACTGGAACGGTTTCCTCCGTTGGAAAAACGTAAGTTGACTTCGGTCCGTTGCCCTTCGGCAGAACAGTTGGGGACAGAACGCCATCCACAAAAAAACGAAAAAACCCGCTTGGAGCGAACTCCAAGCGGGTTTCTAACGCGGCACATTGCAATGGGTCAGGAGAGCGACCCACCACACTTAGCCTACGGATTCACGCCGTAGCGTTGTTCCTCTTCCTCTTGGATGATGATGCGTGGTGTCACGGTCATCATGAGGGTGTTGGTTTCACGGCCAATCGCTGTGTTCTTGAACAGGCGATTGACGTACGGGATCTTGCTGAGCACCGGCACGCCGCGTTCGATTCGGCCTTCACGCATACGCTTGATGCCACCGAGCAGGATCGTACCACCGTCTGGAACACTGACTGTGGTGGAAACGCTGGTCGTCGCAAAGCTAGGTTGTTGTACCGTTGTACCCGTGGTGGTTACCAATTCATCGTCACCCGCACTCGTTACGTTTCCTTTTGGATCGAGCACGTTCGTTCCACCCCGCGACGTGGTATTGCGAGTAGTACGCGAGCCTTCGAAGGTAAAGGTGCTGACCCGGTCGATTCGCGAGAACGTTGGGTTCAAGGTAACTCGTACAAACCGCTTGTCCGGCGAAACCACCGCTTGCACGTTCAGAACTGTACCTTCGTTGAGAATCACGATCACCGGTTGTTGAGCGACTGCGAAGTCGCCAACCACGGGAATCAGGCTGGTCACGAAAGGCGTCGACACGGTGTCGTTGATCGAGGCCGTCTGTCCATCGAACATGGTTACACGGGGTGCTTGGAGAACGTTCGAACGCGTATCGCCTTGAGCCGCATTCATGAAGAAAAACAACTCCAAGTCGCTCAGGATGGCCACACCCAAGCTAGCCCCTGATCCCGCATCAAAGTTTCCAAAGGCTGGAACAGCACTCCCAAAGCTATTCTGTTGGAGAGTCAAATCGAAGTCGGTGGTGAACGATGGAGTACCGTTAGCACCCAAGCCTGTCGACAATCCAACAGTTGTACTTGGACCTTGATCTTCATTAGGCAAGCGGCGGACGTTGTCATCGATTTTTACGTCAAAGTCGACACCGATACGCTCGAAGAAGTTATCGCTGAGCGTGATGAACTTGACTTCGATAGTAACCTGCAAGTCTTGCAACTGGCGAAGCGATTCGAGCAGGTCAGTGATCCGTTCGTGCGTTG
>JANLQO010000010.1:0-23849 GCA_031367855.1 Planctomycetia bacterium
GCGATCTGAAACAACGCGGCTTGCTCGAAGAAACGCTCGTTTTGTGGGGCGGTGAATTCGGTCGCACTCCGACTTCTCAGGGCAATGATGGTCGCGATCACAACCATCACGGGTTTACCGTTTGGCTGGCTCGTGGCGGTGTTAAAGGTGGCATGACCTATGGTGCTACTGACGAGTTCGGTTTCAAAGCTGTTGAGAAGCCTGTCCATGTACATGATCTGCATGCGACCATGTTGCATCTCATGGGGTTGGATCACGAGAGGTTAACCTATCGATACAGTGGTCGCGACTTTCGACTTACCGACGTACACGGGAATGTTGTACGTGAGATCATCGCATGAATGTGAAGCTAATGTTGAAAGCACCCCTGATTTTTGTGATGAGCACGATTGCCGTCTGTCTTTCGAGGCCAGTGAATGCAGAAGAGCTAGACGCGAGCAAAGTCGAGTTTTTTGAAGCCAAAGTACGACCGCTTCTGACGGCTCATTGCTATGAATGTCACAGTCAAGATGCTGCGCTCGCAGACAACTTACGGGGTGGATTACGGCTTGATAATCGGGCGGGTGTTCAGCAAGGGGGCGAATCTGGGCCAATCGTTGTACCGGGCAAACCAAACGAAAGTGCACTCATCAGCTCTGTTCGCTACGCCGATAAGGCGCTGCAGATGCCTCCCAAAGAACCCTTATCAGCGGAACAAGTTGCCATTCTGGAAAAATGGGTCACCATGGGTGCACCTGATCCGCGAGAGGGAACTGCAACGGCCAAGCCAGCAAAACCTGGCATCGATTTCACCGAAGGCCGCAAGCGTTGGGCGTTTCAGCCACTGGTAAAACAGGCGACTCCCAATGTAGCTAACGGAAGTTGGACCAAGCAACCTCTTGATTATTTTGTGTTGGCTGCCCTTGAGCAACGATCGCTACAGCCGGTTCGCGCCGCCACACGAGAAGAATTGATTCGCCGCGCAACCTTTGATCTCATCGGCCTGCCTCCAACTCCAGAAGAGTGTGCTGCGTTCGAGAACGATGCCGCGCCAGGTGCCTGGGAACGAGTGATCGATCGTTTGCTAATGTCAACACATTATGGAGAACGCTGGGGACGCTATTGGTTGGACGTCGCACGCTACGCGGACGATCAAGGGAATTCCTTCCTGACTCCAACACCAGCCGCGTATTTGTATCGCGACTGGGTCGTGAGAGCTTTCAACGACGACATGCCTTATGACGAGTTCGTGCGACTGCAAATCGCCGGTGACGAATTGCCAGGGCCGGCATCTGACTATGTAACGCGCTTGGCGGGTCTTGGCTTTCAATCGCTAGGGCCCCAATTTCGCAAAGGTGCTGCTGGCGAAGCCAAGGCCAAAGCCGATGAACTAGAGGACCGTGTAGACACTCTGTCACGCGGTATCCTAGGGCTGACCGTTTCGTGCGCTCGCTGCCATGACCATAAATTCGATCCGATTCCGACGCGAGATTACTACTCTCTGGCCGCTGCCTACAACGGTGCCGATTGGCCCAGTCGAATGCTCGCATCACCCGAAGTCGTCGATGCTCACAACAAGTGGCGTACTCAAGTGGATCAACAGTCGGCGAGCTTGAAAAAGTGGAAAGAGGATCAGGCAAAATCTGTTGGACGCAAAGCTCTTGAGCAAGTCGATCGCTACGTATTCACCGCTTGCCGGATGTACATTCAGCCAAAGCAAGAGCAGCCACTCGATGCTGCCTCCCTAGCTCAACAAGAAGGGCTTCAAGTCCACTTTCTATTGCGGTGGTTGAAAGTCATCGAAGAGCCCGGTGAAGAGCCGGTCTTCAAGCAGCTTCGAGATGCTGCAATCAAGTCAAAAGACACTGGCGGTGAGCTCTCCAATGACTTGCTAACGCAGCAAGCAAGCGACGTGAAGAGCCTCGTCCAGGTAGCTCTGGACGCACTTCGAGCTAGCGAGCAGCAAGCCGCCCAGCAAGCCGCTCAATCAGTCGGCACTGTGCCGGCCACAGCAACGCCACCTGCATCCGCTGAGAATGAAAAACTGCTTACGGTACTTTGGAAAGGTGCCAAAGCTCCGTTCTTCGTTGCCGAGAACGACGTCGTCGGTTTACTCTCCGAGCCAGAAAGAAAGCAACTGACAGATTTTCAAGCACAACTTGATATGCTGACAGCGAAGCCGGCGCCGTCTGGACCGATGATGCCGAGTATTAATGGCGGTGGTCAGGCGATGCAGATTTTCGTCCGAGGAAATCCGGAATTGCTTGGCGCGCTAGCGCCCCCCGGCTTTCTGGAAATACTCAGTTCGCCGGACGAGCCGCGAGACGTAAAATCCTTTACTCGGCTCGACCTAGCCAATAAAATTGCCAGCCCAGACAATCCACTGACGGCGCGCGTCTTTGTTAATCGTGTCTGGCACTATCATTTTGGACGTGGGATCGTGCCCACGCTGAGCAACTTCGGAAAACTAGGTGGTCCGCCTACGCATCCAGAATTGCTGGATAACCTTGCGGTGCAGTTCATTGAAGGTGGTTGGTCGGTCAAATCTCTCCATCGAGAAATCATGCTCTCAGCGACTTATCAGCTTAGCGCTGAACAACATGCCGACAACTTGGTAATTGATCCTGGCAATGAGTATCTATGGCGTATGACTCCGCGACGACTGGACATTGAAGCTTGGCGGGATGCATTGTTGAGTGTCTCAGGCTTGCTCGATCCGTCGATAGGTGGGCCATCGGTCGACCAAACAACGCCTGGAGTAAAAGAAGTCGAAGGATTCAATTTCTTCAGCCGACTCAACGGCTTCGAAGCGGACAATCCAGCTGGGCGGCGGCGCACGCTTTACACCGTCGTCAGTCGGTATGCGCCCAATACCACAATGACGCTTTTCGATTTTCCTGAACCGAACGTAACCAGCGACCAGCGGAACGTTACAACAGTTCCGCAGCAACAGTTGTTCGTCCTCAACGGTCCATTTATGTTCGAAATGAGCCGCGAGTTTGCGAAACGACTCGAAACTGGGGCGTCCACCGACCCTGAACGTATTCGGCTAGGGTGGCAGCTAGCCTATTCGCGGCAGCCAACCGCAGACGAACTGACAGTCGCGTTGGATTTTCTACAGTCGTCGACTGAATCGACAACGACCGATCGGTTGAATCGCTGGGAACAACTCGCACACGCAGTCCTGGCGAGTAATGAATTTATGTTCCTTCCTTAGTCGAGCGTTCGCAATCAATTCAATCATCTGGGAATCTCGCATTCCGCAACTCAACCCCGACTTTGCTTTTTCTGATGGCAATTATGAATCTTCTGCGAATGACCTTCCATTGCATATTCACGATCTCTCTACTTGCAGACCTAATCGCGGTAGCACAATCTGTCGACGCTCAAGAGGAACCATTTGCTGTTTCGATCCACGTCGATGCAGCAGTATGCAAACGAGAGCTGCATCGTATTTGGCGTTTCTTCGGAGCCGATGAACCGAACTATGCCTACATGAAAGATGGTCGCAAGCTGCTCGGTCAATTGGGGGAGCTTGCGCCAAAAGAGGTCTATTTTCGCACTCACAATTTGATGACCACAGGGCCGGGAGCACCCGCTCTAAAATGGGGTAGCACCAACCTCTACACCGAAGATGCTAACGGCAATCCGATTTATGATTACCGAATTGTCGATTTGATCTTTGATACTTACCTCAAAAACGGAGTTCGACCCTATGTTCAGCTTGGATTCATGCCTCAAGCCATGTCGACCAAGCCTGAGCCTTACATGCACGAATGGCGCCCAGGATTGCCCTACGAAGAAGTCTATACCGGCTGGGCGTATCCGCCCAAGAGCTTTGAGAAGTGGGGCGAACTCTGCTATCAATGGGCGGCTCATTGCGTCGATCGATATGGTCGCAAGGAAGTAGAAACATGGTGGTGGCAGACTTGGAATGAATCAAATATCGGCTACTGGAAAGGAACGCCCGAAGAATTTCAAAAACTTCATGACTTTGCCATGGCCGGCGTGTTGCGAGCGTTACCATGTGCTCGCATCGGCGGTCCTGACGTTGCTGGTGATGGTGGAGTTTTCACCCGCAACTTTTTTCGGCACTGCTTGGATGGCAAGAACTATGCAACAGGTGAAAAGGGGACGAGGCTGGACTTTGTTTCTTTTCACGCCAAGGGAACACCGTCGTGGACGGACAATCATATCCAGATGGGTATTGCCGCTCAACTGAAGACGATCGACACAGGCTTTGGAATTGTCGCTGAGTTTCCTCAACTGAAAAGTAAACCGATCGTTATCGGCGAGTCAGATCCGGAAGGCTGTGCGGCTTGTCAGGGCGATCGATTCTCGTATCGCAACGGCACCATGTACTCGAGTTATACCGCTGCTAGTTTCGCTCGCAAGCACGATCTTGCAGATAAGCACGGCGTAAACTTGGTAGGTGCATTATCTTGGTCTTTCACGTTCGAAGACCAACCCTACTTTGCTGGCTTTCGTCAGTTATCTAGCAATGGACTTGCAATGCCAGTTCTCAATGTTCTGAGGATGATGAGCAAAATGGATGGTGAACGCATCTCAGCCCTAAGCTCGCATGCAGTCCCACTCGATGAGATTATCAGTAAGGGCGTTCGCGGTTCGCCGGATGTAGCTGCATTGGCGAGCCGGAATGATAAACAGGTCGCGATCATGGTCTGGCATTATCACGATGATGACCTCGCCGGTCCGGACGCATCCATCGAGCTGAAAGTCAGCGGCCTTGCCGGAACGGTAAAGAGTGCCAAAGTGTCGCACTACAGAGTGGATCAATTTCACAGCAATTCCTATGACGCTTGGCGCCGAATGGGGTCGCCTGTGGCGCCTGGTAGAAAGCAGTATGCCGACTTAGAAACTGCCTCCAATCTTGCCACGCTTGGCGACGCAGATCAAATGGTATTCGACCACGGAAATGGGCAAATGCTTTTCAAGTTACCTCGGCAAGGCGTATCGCTTGTCATTTTGGAATACCAGTAAATTCTTGTGCCCGATCGTAATTTTTGTTCGAGGCAATGCCCCGCGGCAATGGCATCAGCGAGAGCACTCCTGTTTTTGAAATGGCGAGATTTCTATGAGTCAACTTGCAATTGTTCTGCAAACTGGTTTTGCACATTCCTTCGAAGACTTTCGCACGCGAATTCACAAAATGGCCGATCAGCTTACGGAACTATTCAGCTGCTCGCTAATTCAGCTACTCGCTCGGCTGGTTGATGCGTTTTCAACCTCTTTACTGGCTGCTTCGCTGGCAGAAGTCTCTTGAACATTGGCAGCTGGAAATAATTTCGACTTGAAAAGTCGCTCCCACAAACTGGCTTTGCGAAGTCTCGGGTCGGTGGCTAGAAAACTGTGCAGCTTGCCTCTACGCGTCTTGAAGAGTAACTTTCCGTCGGCTTGAACGCCGACCACCAGCCAGTACTTGTCAACCTGGTATTCGTACATTTCTCCATGAGGGGTCGCGACTACGTTTTTAGCTCTTGGACCTGGCTTTGTGGTATGCTTGTCGCGCGTGAATACTACCCTGTCACCGACCTCGAAACTCTTGTTCATGGGTTACCGCTCCGAGAAACTCCATCCCACCATCGAACCGCTTGGTGACAAACACCCGTATTCTTTAAACATATGCAACTTACCAATCTTTAGTCTAGTTCAACTGGCTGGCTGTGGGATTTAATAGGGCGAATTTATCGCAATGACTAAGAAAATATTGTTCGTTTGCCTCGGAAACATCTGTCGGAGCCCGGCAGCCGAGGGTGTCATGAACTCTGTCGCGCGACGCTCTCGGGCCGATATTCTAGTCGATTCGGCGGGAACTAGTAGTTTCCACATCGGTGAACCGGCCGACAAACGTATGCGAATCGCCGCTTTGTAGCGCGGCTATGACCTGACCAGTCGATCAAGGTTGGTCTCTCGCCGCGACTTTTCCGATTTCGATTTGGTGATCGCGATGGACCGTAACAATTACCGTGAGCTTTCGATCTTAGCTGGGCGACCAAGCCGCAAATTGGTGATGCTCAGCGATTACTTGGGTGGCGATTGGCCGCGCGATGTTCCTGATCCTTATCACGGAGGCGACGAAGGCTTTGAAAAAGTGCTCGACATGCTCGAAGAAGCATGTCCCAAAATACTGGCTAGTTTGCTGGCTGAGGCGCCCGCTGAAAGCAACCCGTTACCTTAGTGCAGGGTACAGATCGCGGCATGTTGGAGTGCAGGTAACGAGCGGCTAAAGCCAACGCGGTGAAGCATTTCGAAGTGCCGATTTCGGAGCAATCGGCCTACCGTAGATCGATTTCTCCGAAATCGATGCGCGCATGACCCACGCATACAAGCAATTTCTTTATTCAAAATGTTTCACAGCGTTGGGCTAAGGCCCGTACTCCAACGGCATCTGACGGCAATCTGTCGTATGGTTGTAAGCTTAGGATTCAAAGGCTGGTTTCCGCTCAGAGTTTTACACCGCGGCTGGCGTGCTTGAGTTTTTCGTGGGCTCAACGTAGCCTAGTGTTCTCTCGAACCGCGACGCAATTCACATCGATGCGCGTAAAATCATTCAAGCCAAGTAGGAAAGGCCTCGCATGCCAAGATTCATTCAACTGCTTGTACCCCTGCTCGCTATCCTAAATCTGTGGAATCCGATGAATTCTTTCGCACAGGAACTATCGCAGAAACACTATGGAATTGTCATTCACGGTGGGGCCGGCGGTGAACCCGATAAATGGACCGATGAGTATAAAGCGCTGCGTCGTAGCGGACTCAAGGCGGCACTCGATCTTGGCGTCGCCAGGCTGAAAGAGGGCAAATCGGCGCTGGATGTCGTCGAGCAAGTCGTTCGCGTTCTCGAAGATGATCCAACGTTCAATGCGGGTCGCGGTTGCGTTCTCAACGAAGCTGGCGAACATGAACTCGACGCTGCCATTATGGACGGATCAAACCGGGCCTGTGGGGCCGTGGCGAGTGTTCGAAAAACTAAAAATCCCATCTCCCTCGCCCGCCGCGTCATGACCGATACCAAACACGTCTTGCTCATCGGTAACGGTGCGGATGAATTTGGCCTTTCTCTGCAACTGGAACAGGCCGGTCCAGAATACTTTCGCACACCGCAACAGATCGAAGCTTGGGAAAAGTGGAAAAAGAAGGTCCCAGATCTTACATTGCATCGCCCGAAAGGCCAGGGCGACGAAGATGAACAACTCTACCTTGGGACCGTGGGTTGCGCGGTGCTCGACATGCAGGGCAACTTGGCTGCGGCAACCAGTACCGGCGGACTGATGGGCAAGCGTTGGGGCCGAGTCGGTGATAGTCCGATCATCGGTGCGGGCACTTACGCTGACAACAAAACTTGCGCCGTTTCGGGCACCGGAGTGGGCGAGGACTTTATTCGAAATAACGTAGCGGCTGATATTGCCGCGCGCATGCGGTATGGTTCAAAGTCGCTAGCGGAATCGGCCAGGGCTGTTGTGCAAACGGTCCTGCCTGAGGACTGTGGTGGGGTCATCGCCATCGACCATGCCGGGAACATTGTCATGGAGTTCAACACGCCTGGCATGTCGCGGGCCGCTGCCGATTCCAAGGGCCTTTACCAAGTACGGCTCGGGAAAGAAAACTAGTGGCGTAAGCTTCCAGCTTGCGATCGTGGCCAACTTGCGTTCGTGGCGTAAGCTTCCAGCTTGCGATCGTCGCGTAAGCTTTCAGCTTGCGGTGGTGGAGTAAGCTCTACTTCTTGATCGATGCTTGATCATCCGTATCGATCCACAACACAATGCCGTGTGCTGGACCTTGACGTTGCCCAAGCCCCTCAAATAGGCGCAGGAGCGTCAAAGGCTGTTCGAGTGGATGCCACTGCGCATCGAACCGGTCGCTGACTCCGGTCGATAAGCTGGATCGCGAATCGGGGCGCTTTTTTGGAACCTCCATGACGACTTCAGCATCCACGGAAACAATTAACTTTTCAGGCAATTCGTTCATCAAAATTCGATGTTCGCCCGCGGACATGGGCGCGGAAACTTCGGCTTGCAACGAACGGTCGTTGAGGCCAAACTCCTTGCTCCACAGGAGTTGGAGTTTGTATTCATGGTTGGTGGGCAAGTAGCACTGGAACTCGCGAATGTCATCCGACCTGTCGATTTGCAGGCAGGCGTATTCATGCCGATTACGGACGAACAACTCAGGTGCGAAGGCATGCATTGCTTCAATCGCCAATCGATCGCGCTCAATCGACTTTTGGCCTGTATAAAATGCGGTCCAAACTGCAGTTACCGCGATCAGCAGCATGATCGTTCGAATTCCAATTTGGGGCATCCACCGCCCTCGCTTGGCTGGTGAGTTCGTGGGATCTAGGGCGTTTGCGGGATTTACATTGCTTAGGCGGCTCATTTGATTTTTTCCTTGGCCTTTGCCTCCTGAGTACCCAGGCCGATGCGAATCATTCCCGACTGCTTGGGGGCGACATCCAGGTTGGCTGTTTCAATCGCCAAAAGCCAAATCATTTCCTCGCGAGAATAGGCTTCTACGCCATCGGCGCCGGCAATTCGCCACGACGAAATATCTTGGGTGTTTACCATTCGCTGGACGACTTCGTCTTGCACATGCATACTAGACGTGCCGCGAGAGTGCGTCATGCGATAGCGGGTTCTGATCTCCACGCTTGAATTATTGTCCGTGGGCTGCAGCGTCACTGTGACCAAGCCTTCGAGGGCTGGGTCCGCAATATTTGTAAAGCCTGACGTTGAACTGCTTGCGCCCCCGGGGAAGCGACTTTCGATGGTCAGCGTGGTTGCTGTTTTTTCTGGAACATAAATTCGCCAGCGAAACTCCATGGGATTCTCGTTTTTGAGGAACATCGCGTGGTACTTGGCCGGGTCGCTGATCGGCATTTCCCCAACGCGTCGTTGCAAATCGAGCCGCTTGGCGTGCAATCGCCCGGCCTCAGCCTGAATCGGCCAGGCATAACACGCACCGACAGCGGTGGCGATTAGGAGTACACCCTCTGCAATCCAGGTGATCCACGAACTGGGTACGAATCTGCGGCTGTTCAATGGGCGACTTTTCCTGTGGGTTCATTTTTCGAATCGGATTCACCGTGGCCGGCTTGAGCGTGGTCAGTTCGAGCTTGACCTTTTGTCTTGGTGGCTAGGTTCGCAGCAACAATTTTTGCCCGTCCTGGACCGTTTTCGCGAGGGGGAATACCATGTTGCTCATTAGTGTTTGCGGAAGTTTCCCCTAATTGAGTGCCAATTTGTGGGTGCAAGGCCTATTTGAGGGCGGTAGGTTACCCAAACGAATTGTACCGGACGCTGTGCGAGTGGATCGACCAAACTGTGCAGATGACTTGGAATTGGAAGCGAATCTCGCTCAGGTTCTTGGCTACCTAAATTTTTCGGCTGGAAAGCCGGATGCGAAAACACTGGCAGCCTTGAATCGAATCTATGCACACGCGCTTCCCGGCGGCCCCTATCGGGGCTTGCCAGCGTGGCTGCAAATTCAGCTATGGCTTCAGGATGCGCTCACGCGCTTGAGCGCCACCAACCCGGCTTTTCGTGCTTCGGACCAGGCTTCTTCGGTCATTGAGCTGGTTTGGCTGCACCTGCTGCCCAGCTACCTGGACTTTCATCGCGATCAGTTGTTTCACCAGGAACCGGAAGCGATATTTAACGGTTTTATGCTGGGTCGCGCGATTGAAGCGGTGCTACAGCAGGGAGGTCCTTGGGAGGAGGTCGATCGCATCACTGTAGGTGCCATTCGGCGGCTGAACGACTTCGTCGGTTTTCGGCCGGTTGCGGTACTTGAGCGCCGACGACTGGAGCCCTATCCGAACGAAATGGTGCGCCCAATTCCACTGTACATCGCGGGAGTGGGCGTCACGGCGGGTCCCTATGAAGGTGTTGTCACAGAATGCGTGGCAATACTGAAGCGGGCCGACCCCGATACACTGCGACGCGCCTATTTCGATTTTGCGATGCTCGACGAATTGGCCATCGATCCGCGAGCGTACGATTTTGATCATCCGGTGAATCAGCGCCCCAACTACCACTTTGGTCTATGGGATCCGCACCTGATCGACAACTCGGGTAATTATCGTCGGTTTGTTGTCCAGCAAGTGACCCTGGATGCGCTGCTCGCTCGCTTGGACGATGAAACGTCAGCCCCGCGAGAGGAATTGATGAGCGAAGCGGCGGCCGTGTTGGCCGGAACGATTTTAATGGCGTCGGGTATCTCGGGAAATGGTCCGGATGCGTTTGCTTCGACCGTGACACTGGCTTCGCTGCTGCCAATCATCGCAGAGTATCGCGACGCGTTTTATGAACAGTTGCTGGATCAAATGAGTGGTCCGCATTTGGATCGCTTGCTGGAAGAACAAAAGATTCGTCGCCAGCCGTTTGGCGGCGCTCGGCAGCACTTGAATACATACCTGGCAAAACACCGGGCCTCGCAGTTGGAGCATGTCCAGTTGGCTCGTTTGTTCGCACGCATGGGTAACGCTGCGGCTGCGAAGGAGCAATCGGAATACGTTCCTGTTCCCTCGGCGCGAATTATCAGTCGTATTGATTGTTTGATGACGGCTGCGGATCATTTTTTGCAAGTGGGTCGCTTGGACGATGCCGTCGCGGTATCGCCCCAGGTGATGGACCTAGTTCATCGCGGGATTCATTGCGGAGCCATTGTTGATCCCTGGAACATTCTAGGTTTCGCTGGGAACTTTACCCGTTTTAACGGACCGGATTCTGCTGTTCACGATCATCGCGTCGAAGATCTGGTTCAGTTGATGGAAATGGTGTTTGCACTGCAGTCGCGAATTTGGCGGGAGGCATCAGGCAGTGGTCGTACGGACTTGTGCGCTCAAATAGAGAAGCAATTGCGAACCAACGCGCAGTGGTGGCGGCAATTTGCGGCGCATGAAGTCAGCGATGTGGAAGCGACTGATCCGCAAGAGACTCTCGAATCGGCAGAATTGGTTGCTAAGGCCTTGTCATTGTGGCACGCGGGGGGCGCGGCCGCTGGCGACATTCGCTTTTGGGCTCCCCACGCAGAGCTGTTCGATTCGCCGAAAGCTTACGCGCTGGTGGTTGAATCGCTGTTAGAGCGAAACGACTTCGTGGCTTCGATGGCGTTGCTCGTGCATTGGTTGGACCAGGCAGATCGCGTGGGTTTGCAAAAAGGTTCGGCGTCTTTTTCCGACCTGGCTCGGCGTTGGTTGCAGCGGTTGGAACACGTGCTCGAACGCAGCCAATCGAATATGGCAAGCGACGGGGGGACTGCTCAGGCCTCTCAAAACCCGAACGTGAAGCTCCAGGGTTTGAATTGGAGTGTGGCACAACTGTTCTTCGCTAAACTCGAAGCCAACGCCAATCATTATTGGACAGCACCCGAATTCAGGCTTGCCAAGCCCCCGACTGGCAGACGGAAACTGGGCGGTGATTTGACAGCTCCGGGCGATTTTGATGGACTCGAACTCAATACGGGTGACGATGAAATCGAAGGCAGCCCGTACGAAGCAGCCTACGATGACGTCACCTACAAAGACACCACGAACGATGGTGTCGAAGGTGAAGTTTCTGAAGAGGGCGACACCGAAAACACCAGCGAATTGATTGAAGAATCTAATCGCTTGAATCAGCATCTGACATTTCTGACTGCGCTTGCGCAAATGTGGAAGGGTGCTGCGCTCAGCAGCATGTTGCGCCGCGAAATTACTGAGGATTCGACGGTCGGTAGTTCTCGCTTGGAGGCGATGGAAAACTGGGCAACTCAAGCTGCTGCGAACCGCCTCGGCTTACTGGCGTTACTGGATGAAGTCGCCAAATTCAAGCTTTCCAACGGCGGGGCAAACCAGGAAGCCATGTCACTCTACGATCGCCAGCGATTGGTCAAAGAGTCGTTGCTGGAGCGCATCATCAGCACGGCGCTGGAAACCGCTGACGCGCGGCGAATGCTGTTGGCAACCTTGCAAGCGTTCGGCAAAGCCAGTAGATCTCTGGCGGAAGAACTGAAAGAGCTGCCTGAAGATGATCGTTCGGCGGTGGAGATCTTCGGCAGCCTACTGCATGGTAACTTCGCGCAAGTTGAACAGAATTTTTCACAGTTGATTTTGGCGTTGCGGGAAAAAAAATTGTTGTACATTCCATTGGCGCGAGGTGGCGAACCGCGGCAGATTTATAGTGTTCGCTTGCGTCGTCGCGTACTCTCGCACCTGCTGGTTTGGCTGCCTCGTCAAGGGCTGTTCAAGCAAGCCTGCCAGTTGATCGAAGCTGCCCGGTTTATGGAGCACAACAATCCCATCGGCCCAGGTGCGGTAACAGAATTTGATGACCTGTTTCATTTGGGCTATGTTTCGATGGTTCGAGCCGTGGTTCGCAATGCCTATGAGTGGCGGTTGGCGGAACTGCGCGCGTCGAAGGCGCCGCTTAAGCTCAAAGGCAAGCAAAGTAGTACTTCGGCCAAGAGCAAGAAGCGAGCGCAAGAGCTGATTTCAATCGATGAAATGGCCGCGAAAATTGACTTCGATACGCATGATGGCGCTGCACTTGAAGAATTGGAACCGAACAGCGATGCGCTGATCGATGTGCTGGAGCAATTAACCGAGGTGATGCTGGGCTGTTGGTTGTCGCATAGCCGCACGTTGCGGCTGAGCGTCTTGGAAACCGTCGACAACGCCAAGAACTGGCAACGGCTAACAAGCTTTATTCAACGTTATGGTGGCGCGATCTTTACGCAGTCATTCTTGCGCTTGAGCAACGTCCGCGCTATCTTGCATCAGGGCGTCGGCAATTGGCTGGCGAATGTCCGCGAGGACGGATACAACGAGGGGCTGCAACCGCTTTTGGATGCAATCGATGAAGGCGAAATTCAGAGCTCGCAAGCCGAACATGAATTAGGTGTCGTGTTGGAAGCGATCATTGATCACTACAGCGAGTATCGCGACTACAACAGCACGACCACGCAATCCGATCGCGGCGAGATGCTGTACATGTTGCTCGATTTTTTGCGTTTGCGGGTACGCTACGATCGCGTTTCATGGAACTTGCGACCGATTTATTGGACACACGAAGTGCTGGTGCGTGCCGGCTGCCATCAAACGGCACAACAATGGCGGCGCGCGTTGGCTGAACGCATTGGTCGCGAAAGCGAAACGTACATCGAACATTTGACCAAGTTGCAAAAGAAGTATGCGATGCGTATGCCGACGGTCGCCGATCGATTGCACGAGCGATTTACGCGACCGATGACCGTGGATCGCATGCGGGCATTGGTTGGGCCAGCGGTTCGCCAATATCGCGAGACCGGTGAGACGTCCGACGTCTTTGAGCTGCTGATCGACGAGTGCAAATTGATGATGGAGCAGCCGACAGGAGTGGGCTTGGATGTTCCGCAATGGCTAGGTGCGCTGGAGTCCGAAGTCGATCGAGTGCTTGAGAATCAACGCGGTTTCCATCAAATGCCGCAATACGATAACGCTGTGGTGTTTCGATCCGTGACCAGCGAGCAGATTGTCGATCAGTTGAATGCGGCTGCTAAACAAATCAGAACGCTGAATTTACCCAGCGAAACGAGCCCGTCAGCACACGAATCGCCACCGCCGCATACACCGGGCCAGTAAGCGACACGCTAAGGTTTTCGCACCGAGTTTTGCCCTTGGGACAACCCAGATCGTCGACCGTCCCATTCCGATCGTCGAAGCAAAATCGACTTGGAAATGTTGCGAAATCGATTTATTACGGCACTACCACCTACCCATCAAACCGCCAAAACGATCCCGTTGTCTGACGAGCATTTATGCTTAGCTACGTAGCCAAGCTCTGGCTTAACAAGTTTTCGGCGGAGTCGATTGACGATTGCAAAAACTAGATTCTCCTGAATCGGAGGTCAGCTACAGTCGCGACGCGCGGGTTGGTATACTTTGGGGCATCACAAAGTTCCACAGCCACCCCTGGGAGTCTTCGCTTGCTTCGGTACCGCTTGTTATCCGCGTTCATCATTGTGGGCCTATCTCTGTGCTTTGTAGGGCTGGACGCTTGGTTGCCGTTGAACGGAAGCGGTTATTGGATGGCACCGCTAGGTGTCTACCTGATGTTTGGCAGCGCCATGGAATGTACGGCCTTGCTGCGAACCAGCCCTTATGGACCGATCGATCGACCTGCCTTGCTCGGTTGCGGCGGCATCATCTTGGCTGCGCTTATTCCAGTTTACTGGCCGCTAACTGGTTCGCCGTATCCGAGCGACTGCTTGTTGGGCAAGCTCGGTTGGCCGATGGCGGCAGCGGTCTTCGCACTTGTGGGCTGCTTCGCTTGGCAGTTGCGTAGTTACCAGACTGGCAATCGCTGTTTTGAGCGAGCTATATTGTCGGGTTGGGTGTCTGTCTACTTCGGACTCTGTTTTGCGTTTTGGATTGCTCTCCGATTGGTAGGTGATTCCGGTTGGGGACTGTACTTGATGGTAGGCGTTATCGTGATCACCAAGTTCAGTGACGCTGGAGCCTACTTTGCGGGTAGGACTATGGGTCGAAGAAAACTCTGTCCAGCCGTCAGTCCTGGGAAGACAATCGAGGGCTTGATCGGCGGAATGGTAGTGGCGACGTTGGTCAGTTGGCTTTACTTTTGTTACTTTGCTCCGCTAAGATTTCCTGGCGGACAAGTGAATTGTCACTGGTTGGGAATAGTTGGCTTGGGAGTGTTGCTAACCGTGGCTGGTTTGTTTGGTGACTTGTTGCAGTCGATTTTCAAACGCGAAGTGCATGCGAAGGATAGTGGTAATTTGTTGCCAGGCTTGGGTGGATTGTGGGATGTGACCGATTCTTTGCTGCCGGCTGGCACGGTGGCCTACTTGTTTGTGGTGGCCGATTTGATCCATGGGCCTGGCCAACCTTAGTCGGTTTTGTTAGCGGAGCCGGCGCAAGCCGCCCGGTTCTTCGATGGAATCCCAATTCAAATACCGGTCGGCTCGCGCCGTTCCGCTACCATTCTTACACTAGGAGTTCAAGGTGTCCGAAGCGAATCTGAATCTAAGCGATCCGAATATGGTGCTTAGTTTGTTCGGCCCTCAAGATCAATTTCTTCGCATGATTCGCAATCACTACGGCGTAGCGATTACTCACCGTGACGGGAAACTAAAAATCATTGGCGAAGAAGAACCGGTTCGCATGGCCACGAGTGCGATTGAATCTTTGCAAAACCGCGCGCGGCAGGGCAAATTGTGCTTAGAGGACGTGCAAGGCGCTTTGGGAATCTCGGCGGCAGCGGGGGTGGCGATGTCGTCGGACTCTGAGGTGAATCTGGCCCACCAGCATCGCAAGATCAAACCGCGCACCGAGGGTCAAGCCTTTTACGTGTCGCAAATTCGGCAGAGTGACCTGACGCTGTGCCGCGGCCCGGCCGGTTGTGGGAAAACCTATTTAGCAGTTGCTTTGGCCGTTGAAGCCCTCAAAAGCCGCGCAATCCGCAAAATCGTCTTGGTTCGTCCCGCTGTGGAAGCCGGCGAAAGTCTGGGTTTTCTTCCCGGAGATTTGCAAGCTAAACTTAATCCATACTTGCGTCCGCTACTTGATGGCCTGAATGAAATGCTGGATTATGACCAAGTAAAATACCTGATGGAGCACGATGTAATCGAAGTCATTCCGCTGGCATATATGCGGGGTAGAACGCTCAACGACGCTTTTATTATTCTGGATGAAGCTCAAAACACGACGTCCGCCCAGATGAAAATGTTTTTGACACGGATGGGAGAAGGTTCCAAAATAGTCGTCTCCGGAGACATTACCCAGGTGGATCTTCCCGGCGGCGTAACCAGCGGCTTGCGAGACGCTTGGCATCGCTTAAAAGGGATTCGGGGTGTAAGCTTTGTAACACTGAATGAGCGAGACATAGTCCGACATCGCTTGGTTCGAGAAATAGTCAGTCGGTACGACTCGCGGCGTGTTGCCGAGGGCCAACCGGAAGGACTCGAGGAAGACGAGTAAAACTCGTCGCATGAGCCGCATGGCATCCATTAATACTAAACGCACGCGCAGTGAGCGAGTGGCTTCCCTTCAGATGGAGCCCAGCGAGCTTAGCACTTGGTTTCGCGATATGCTGACCGGAGCGGTGCTGTTGCGGATCGGTTCAGCGTTTCTTGCTGCGGTAGCTATTCTGCTAATTCAACGAGGCTGGGAACCCGCATTTTCGTTTCGCGAAGGGGACATTCCACAGCGTGCGATCGTGGCCCGTGTGCCCTTTGATATGGTTGACGTTTCCAAGACCGCAGTTCTTCGCGATCAGCAACGTCGCGAGTCGCTGTGCTATTACGAAAATCACCTCCTGCCTCATTCTCCACTTTCCCCACTATCCCAACTTCAAAGCTCAGTAAAGCAGCAAGCCCTGTTGCTGCTGGGTGACAAACCCTACGTAGAATTGTCGGTTGAGCAGAAGGAAACGCTTGCCAAGTTTTTGCCCAAGGGCGGAAGCGAACAAGTACTTGCACCCGAGGACGCGCTGCGTGCGTTGCGGAGCTTGCTGAGTGCAACTGGGCAATCGGAGAAGTTCGACGAAGCGCTGCGCACGGTCCTAAATCCCCTGGCAGAAACCGGCATTCTCAAATCGCTCGGACATGACACCGATCAAGGCAATCAACGATCCATACTGGTTTTTCCAACTGGCCAACCCAAGAACAACGCTGTGGTGGCCGTACCTCGAGCCCGCTTTGCGGAGATATCCGCCGACTTGCCTCAGAAAACACTAGACGCTTTCCAAGCGGCCTTCACGAACCCGGACTCAGCGATCCTCGCGCGCATGGTGACGAATTTCCTCATTCCGCGGCTCGAAGAAATCGCCAATGGTCGCGCGTTGGTTTACCGCCAAGATCTAAGCGAAGAATCTCGCAAGAAAGCGGAGGCGTCGGTTGAAGATGCGATTATTTCTTACTCGCCGATGGTCAGCACACTTGCGCGTCCGGGACAACCTATGTCATCCGAAAGCGATATTCCCTTGCTGAGGGCTGAGCACGATGCATGGATCAAGCAATTGAGCATGGGCGAAACGGTCACACACGGCTTGGCGTTTCTGGGTATGCTCATGGCTATGTATCTGTTGTGCGGATTCTACATCTATTATCAGTTCGATCGATCTATTATCACGGACTCTGCCAAGCTCACGCGATTGCTGGGATTGGTTGTCGTGGTCTTTTCCCTCTGTCGATTAACGACACCTGACCCATGGCGGGCCGAAGTCGTGCCGATCGTCCTGTGCGCGATGACGGCCACAATCGCCTTTGGAAAACAAGTCGCCTTGTTACTTACCTGTTGCCTGGCACTTTGCTTTACTCTGTCGAGCGGTTATGACATGGCCCAGTTTGTGACGCTCTGTAGCGGTGCATGTGCTTCGGCACTGTTGCTTGGCCGCATCCGAACTCGGACCAAGTTGATCTATGTCGGCTTGGGCGCAGGTATCGTGGTTGCGGCGACGCATTTTGGCGCGGACATGGTCATCGGTCGGCTGCATGTTGTCTCTGAGCCTTTGTCGGACGGTTCGCCGGTCACTTCCGCGACGTGGCTGCGACTGTTACCAGCGCTTTCTATTGAGTCGATTCGTCTGGGCGGTGTGACCTTGTTGGCTGGTGCCCTCATGACAGGATTGTTGCCGTTCGTTGAGCGAATTTTCGGTGTGCAAACGGATCTTAGTTTGTTGGAATTGGGCGATGCAAGTCATCCCTTGTTGCGGCAATTGGCACAGCGGGCACCCGGCACTTACAACCATTCGATCAACGTCGCCGCGATTGCGGAAGCAGCTGCTGACTCGATCGGAGCTCACGGTTTGTTGACCCGCGTGGGGGCTTACTTTCATGATATCGGCAAAATGTTCAAACCCAATTATTTTGTCGAGAATCAAGGCCAAGCGGGTAACTGCCACGATACATTGCAGCCGGCCATGAGCACGCTGGTGATTATCGCCCATGTGAAAGATGGAGCTGACTTGGCCCGGCAGCATCATTTGCCAAAGCCGATTACCGATTTCATCGAACAGCATCATGGTACGACGCTGGTCGAGCATTTTTATCGGGAAGCCACCAAGCGCAGCCAAACCGATCCCAACAAAGAAGAAGTCTCAGAAACGTCCTTCCGTTATCCCGGGCCAAAACCGCAGACGCGCGAGGCCGCTGTGCTGATGTTGGCCGACTCCGTGGAAAGCGCCAGTCGCTCGCTGGTCGAACCAACTTCTTCGCGTTTGCAAAATTTGGTCGATCAACTAGCCATGAAAAAGTTGCTGGATGGTCAGTTCGACGATTGCGGATTGACGTTACAGCAACTTGATTTGGTCAAAAACTCGCTGGTAAAATCGTTGACCGCCATCTACCACGGCCGCGTAAAGTACACGGGACAACAGACGGCCTAAAATCTTCAGATCGTTTCGTCAGCGGGTTGCTGCCATGATTCGACTAGCCATGCATGCATCGTTCGATCAACCACGCACGATCCCCCACATGTTTCCCGCACGATGCTAAGCAAATAGCTCAGCGATGGGCTGGAAATCGACATAGCTTGTACCGGAGGCGGTTTCTACAAAGTGGAAGGCTCGGCCCGAAGGAGTGGTTTCGACCTTCTTGGTCCAGTCGATTCCCAAGGCAGAGTAAATGGTGCAAGCCACATCTTCCATGTAAATAGGACGATTCTGAGACCAGCCAAAATCTGTGATCGTTCCTCCGAGAGCATCCGTCTTTCCCAAGACACCGCCCTGAATGATGCCGCCTCCAGCGAACATGCCGCAATGCGCATGAATATAGTGCTCGCGGCCTGCACGCGTGGCGCTGATCTCACCGGGTGTGCGCCCAAATTCACTCATGCATACAACAAGGGTCTCATCCAACAGCGATTTAGACTGATCACTGCTGCCAGGCAACGCAGCTAAATCGAGAACCAAGGATGTAAATGCCTTGTCCAGTTCGCCCATGAGTACCGGGTGATTGCGCGAGCCCGGTTTGTAGATGTCGCTATGATGATCCCAGCCACCGTGGCTGGCGAGAATGAAACGTGTTCCGGCATCGGCTTTCAGTAAGTTGCGGGCCAACGCCAGTGATGCGCCGATCGACGATTGACCATAGCGCTGTTTGTCTTGCTCGCTAAGTGAAAAAATATCGGGCACGCGCGGATCATTCATGATGTTCCACGCTCCGAGATAATATTCGTGATAATCAGTAAAACTTCGATCCAGACCTGGCTGACTCTGTCGCAGTGGGCGATCCAGTGATTGCAGTCGCGTCCAGCGACGTTGCAGAGTTTCCGCCATTTCTTTGCGCGGTGCTAGATCAGGAGGCCCTTTCTCAATGCTCAGATTCAATGGCCCATACTCGGCGGACATAAAACCATTGTTGATCAGACCCGCCTGATTGCCCGACATGTTCATCGAAATATATGCCGGCAGCGAGTCGGTGGCGCGACGCTGGTTGGCCAGTTCGTGACACACCACGGACCCAATGGCAGGGACTTCTTTCGAAAGCGCAGGATTGAGTGGATGGCCTGTTTGTATGTAGTACTGGGCCCGACCGTGAACGGCATCCCATGCAGCCATCGAGCGCACAATGCTGACTTGGTCCAGCACCTGCGGCAACTGAGTGAATACACCCAGGGGTAACCGCACATCGTTACCACACGCTTGTATGTCGAAGTATTCAGGGGTCCATGGTCCCAACTTGGCATCCAGCGAATCCAACTGGCTCATTCCGCCTTCTAAGTTGATAAAGATGACTTGACGCGCAGTGCTGCGCGGCTGTGCGTCATTCGCTGCCACCACTCGCGTCGCGGACATCCAGGGCAGTGAGCCACCCATAATGCTCAGGCCGCCCCATCGCAGCAACTCGCGACGTTGTAAGTAAAAAGGCGACGGTTGGTCGCGATGATGATTCATGATCCGCTTCCGCATTGAATTTGTTCTAGACGCCGAGGTGAAGTCACCGCTAGGTAATGGCGACTCTCAGTCGCAACTAATAATTAAACAAAAAATCCAATTTATTGAGTAAGCTCCACTGCAGATCCTCAATTCCAACCTGTCGATCCTGGGCAATCCACTCGCACGCGATTGCGCTTTCGCTTTGCGTCGGTGTGCGTGCAAGAGCGCGCAGAAACATGGATTCAACGATCTCTTGATGTGTTAGCTTTGAATCAAGCATCGACTTGGCAAAGCTCCCATCGCTGGCCGAGACGCGGTTAGTGACGAATTTGCTGTTCATCATCATCATCGCTTGCAGGATCGAACCACTTCGCGCGGGATTTGCCCATTCGCGATTGGTTTGTCCGAAGGTGCGCAGCAATTGCTTGGCGTCGCCATCGTTGATATTTTCAGGTGTCGCAGCCTGCGTCCAATAACGCATTGGCGATTGCGGAGTCCCATAAAGCATGTGTTTCCTGGGATAGTCCGGATAGATGCCCGAAGCTTCCACGATGGCATCGTGCAATTCTTCGGCACTTAACGGGCGCACATAGTGCCGTGCAAAGTAAGGAGTGTAGGCCGATTGCCAGGGCTGGTCAAAATGTGAAGATAGTTGATAGGCTGACGATTGTGCGATGACCCGCATCAACGCTTTGAGGCTAAATTGATTTTCCGCAAAGTACCGCCCCAACTCTTCGAGCAACGCTGGATTAGTCGGTTGAATAGTCCACGGAGCCGGGGGCGGATTATCAGGATCTTGACGAGCCAGATCGAATCCATCGACCGGTTCGACGATGCCGAGCCCAAAGAATTCTTTCCAGAAGAGATTTACGGTGGCTTTGGCAAACTGTGGATGTTCCGTCAACATCTTGGCAAACTGTGGGCGCAGTGGGCGATCTGGGTTTGCCTGTTCGCCCGATAACATAAAGGTCGGGTCAGCTACTTCCCCCTGTCGGTGCAAGCGTACGGAGCTAGCCGAATTGGAATCGTAACCTGGGCCATCGTCGGAGATCGTAAATCGATCTTGAAACGGAACGATGCGCACGCGCGTCTTTCCAAAAAAGGCCGCCATCGCCCACAGCTCTTCGCGCTTTTTAGTGGATAGTCCAAGATCGACTTTTTCTAAGAATCCCTGACCACCATGGCAGGAGATACATTGAAAATTGAGCCCCAGAAAGAACTTGGAGGATTGGACAACGATTTCGTCGGCTGTGTCCTCATGGCGATCGGAGTACATCGTATCGCCAGGAATGTGCCAGCGAGCGAGATAGCCAGACGGCGCAGCATCAGGCATCCATACCGAATTGGTCGCCTTAGCTGTTAATAATTCGGTAACTATTTGACTGTAGGACTTGTCGTCACGCAGTGACTGTCGCAGCCACTTGTCAAGATTCTCGGTAGCCGGGTTGCCGATGCGGTTGGCGCAGTTGCGAAACAGGTCTCCATACCAATAAGCCCACTTGTCGACCCAAGCATCTGATGCCAACAAGCGATCGATCTCACGCTCGCGCTTGGCGGAATTGGGATCGCTGACAAAGTCGGCGATCTGCTGAGGAGTCGGAATGCGTCCTGTCAGATCCAAATGTACGCGACGCAGAAACGTATTATCATCGCACAAGGCCGCGTGCGGAATATCGTTTTGTAGCATGGCTGCAAACAAATGATGGTCGATAAGGTTTCGCCCCGCCACACTTGACGTTGCATTGGCCGGCTTAGGTAGCTGAGTGACCACGGACTCTGTCCGCTCGCTAATATGCTTGTCGGGCCGAACTCGCGAGAGATTTTCCGTCGCATGCTCTTCATCTTTCGGCGCAGCGGAGGCAGCCTGCTTGGCCGTCGCACTGGATTGTGCATGCGCTGATGCCACAGGACCGAATAGGACGAGCACGAGTGTCAGCACATACCCCAACGCGGCGGGGCGCACTTTCGAATTGAAGTGACCATGCTGTGAAAGATTCACAATCTTCATCACAAATGTTCCCGTATTTGGGGTTTCTCGCGTACTCAAGACGCCCGGTTCCTAATGCCGAGAGGCTTGGAGGCGGAGCGGCAGCGTCTCGATTTTACCATCTTTAGTAAGCAGGCGAATCGACCGATTTCCGCGATCACAGAAATAGAGGCTGCCGTCGGGTCCCGGCGCAATCTTTGCTGGCACGAATGGCGACACAGATGAATTGTTCTGCTCGCCATTGGCGACCCCAGCACCACTGGGGTGGCCATTGCCGACTATTGAGAAAATGATACCGTGGGCCACAGCGCGAATGCGGTGGTTTCCGCTATCGGAAAGATAGAAAAAGTTCGGCGAAAGAACTGCTAGATCGAGCGCTGAAAATATCTTGGCTTTGCTTGCCAACTCCCCGTCACCGGCAAAGCCGGCTCCGGCATCATCAGAGCCCTTGCCAACGCCACAAATGGTTTGAATGATGCCGTCGGCAGATACGCGGCGAATGCGATTGTTGCCAGCATCGCTGATATAAAACGAACGTTGGTCACAATCGAAGGCAACGGCCATTGGCAGGCTGAGCTGCGCCAATGTTGCGCGGCCGCCGTCACCTGATAGCCCGCCAGTTGATCCCGCCACCGTTGTAATTGTACCGTTTACAGCGATGCGCCGAATCACATGATTGTAGGTGTCGGCAACCAACATGTTACCGTCTGTGTCGACCGCAAGGCCTTGCGGATTATCCAATCCGGCTTCGGCAGCCGGTCCGCCATCGCCGCTTAGTTCGGCCCTGCCAGTACCAGCCACCGTCGTTGTCTCGAGCGTGTGCAGATCGACCTTACGAATTCGATGATTGTTGGAATCGGCTATGAGCAAGCTGCTACGAGACGCATCTAATTTCAAGTCGCTGGGCGCGTTGAATGTAGCCTGAGAAACGTGCCCTCCATCGCCCGTGTGTCCCGATTGTCCCGTACCACCCCAAAACGTCAGACCCGTGGAAGCGTGCCATCGCAAGATGCGATGGGATTCAATATCGGAGATCAGTAAGCCATCATCGGGTAAGCGGACGATTCCGTTTGGCGCAACCAATGTAGGCGCATCATCGTCACCAGCCTGGCAATTACTGACTGTGAAAATGACATAGCTGCCTACCAATAATCTGGACAGCCATTCGGTGCCGCCCTGGGTGAGCCATACTTTTGAAAACATCTTGGAACGCTTTCTGTTTCGACCGGTCTTAACGAGAACATGCTGGAGTTCTTAAGAATAGACATTGTATTCACGCGCATCAGAACGTGAACTTGATTCACTAGAAAGTTGGAACAAAGAGGCCACCCCTGACGGACGCAATGAGTGCTGTTATTGAACTGGATTCTTGGGAGTACGAAAGTGGTTGTGCGTCACAGCGACTGGGCAGCGAGTGCTGTAAAAGGCTTTCGTTTTAGTGAGCCGTCGGCGTTAGCCGCGGGTTTCGGAGCAGACGACTCAACCTGCTCGGTGATTTTCAAATGCCAAACAATTCGCGGCCAGCAACCAAGCCTTGGACGAACCACAAACCGCCAACGACCACAACTTCGAGACCCGTGGCTGACGCCAGCGGCTTACAAAGCCCCAGTACACAATTGCAAAAATGCTTCCCAACGTCACCACCAGCCGTAGGCCGCTTCCCTGGATGTTTCGCAGTCACAATCTTGACTGAAGCCGTGCGCTTGGCTAACTTGACAGACGAACGAACAATTCGTTCCATAGCAAGAGGGATATCAACTATTTTATGGCTCTATACGGTATTTGCAGTCGATGGGTTTCTGCGTTCGGAGTTTTCCTACTGCTGTGTTCGCACGTTGGTGGACAAGAACAAATCAATACACCGGAGCAGCTTAAGTTCTTCGAAATGAAGATCCGACCGGTGTTGGTCGAACACTGTTACCATTGCCATGCAGCGGGGGCGAAAACTATCCAGGGGGGCTTGCGACTGGATCATCGCGACGGAATGCTCAAGGGTGGCGACAGCGGTGTGGTAA
>JANLQO010000029.1:0-3017 GCA_031367855.1 Planctomycetia bacterium
ATCAAACCGTTAACGCGCAGCTGCTGGTTTCCCTGCCCGAATCCTGACATTAGGACCGTTCGTTGTTCCGCCACGCCGTCACCGTCGCCATCGCGAAACCAAAGAATGTCCGGCGCTGCCGCGACCAGGATTCCATCTTGATAGGGCAAAACGCTAGTCGGGTAAGGGACTTGAGCAACAAACACAGTGGCTCGATCTATTTTTCCATCGCGATCAGAATCTTCGAGCTTGCGAATTCTTCCCCCTTGGCTCTCAGTGGGATAGTCTCCCATTTCGGCGACGTACATCGCTCCACTTGCATCCCAGCAAATCGCCACGGGATCCTGCACCATCGGTTCCGCCGCAACCAACTCCACTTTCAAGCGATCACTGAATTGCATTGTCGCCATCGATTCTTGTGGTGACAACGGAGTTGGAATGCCATTGGGAACATCCGGTTTTTCTTTCACAGCCAAAGGATGTTGAGCGAGCAAGTTTGCCGCTAGGCTGATGCTGATCGCAAAAACTCCGAAAGCTACCCAATGCAGTTGATTCGACTTGATCATGGTGAGGTGGAGGCACATGTTTGTACAGCTGTTCCCGATGGCTTGTGTGCCACTGGCCCTGCCAGTGAACCGAAGTAGGTAAATATACATGCCTTTAAACGATCCCATACCGGCACCTAAATATTGTACTCGATCAGCAGGTTTGTGATCGTGTGTGCGATGACGAGCGGCCAGACGCGCCGCACGATGCAAAACATGTTCTGCTGCTTTAGCCAGTGCGACCGTCAAGTTACGCGGAATTGTTGCTGCGGTTGCGAATTCTGTAGGATCAAACAACAGCATTCGTCGTACGGGGTTGGACCAACTCTCGACTGGGGCCTATACTGGAGGAGCGATGGTAAACAGTGGGAGAGATTTCGTTTGGTCGCTGGACAATTGCTGGCTGCGACCATCCGAAACGCCGAAGGCGCAAAAGAGGCCCTGAACCGCTCAGGCACAAAGAACCGCTGTTAAAGCAATCGTCTCTGGAGAGCGATTCAGCATGCGAACTTAGTCCTGACGTGACGTGGCTCGTGCGCGATGGAATCCACCGAAGGGGAAAGGCCCACGTGAACCACACTGGTTAACCACAAAGGGCCGAGATCTCTCAGGTATCAAGGACAGAGGGGCAAACTAGGCTTTATTACAAAAGAGGTCTGACCGTTTGAGGGTCAGACCCCTTTTTGGAGACAAAGCCTGAGTTGAGATTTGGGATTGCGCGACGCAGCCATATCCCGACTTCCACTTCGTTTGCTCTTTGAAAGTCCTATCCTGCCATGTCACACTCACGTACTTCTGAGACAACTTCCGCAAAGCTTTCGCCATTCGTCGCTCGTCACATCGGTCCGCGCGAACATGAAATCAAATCCATGCTTGAAAGCTTGGGCTACGATTCACTCGACGATTTGACGCGGGCAGTCGTGCCAGACAACATTGCGGACGATTCGCCTCTGGATCTGATGCCGGGCGTGTCGGAAGAAGAAGCTTTAGCGGAACTGAAACAACTCGCGAGCAAAAACAGAGTTCTGCGGAGCTTCATCGGGCAAGGTTACTACGGCACACACACTCCGAAAGTCATCCAACGTAACGTGCTCGAGAATCCGGCTTGGTACACCGCCTACACGCCGTACCAGCCGGAGATTTCGCAAGGACGTTTGGAAATACTGTTCTACTTTCAAACGATGGTCTGCGAATTGACCGGCATGGATATCTCCGGCGCTTCGCTGCTTGATGAAGGCACCGCTGCCGCTGAAGCCATGACGCTCTGCCATCGTTCGAATAAGACCGCAGCGAACCGTTTTCTCGTTTCGACAGGTTGTCATCCGCAGACCATCGAGGTGATCGAAACTCGAGCCGAACCGTTGGGTATTGAAATTGTAAAATTCAATCAGCAATCCGAGGTAAGGGATTGGAGCGGAGTGTTCGCAGTCATCGTTCAATATCCTGCGACGGACGGTTCGGTAAACGATTTTGCGCAGTTGATTCAAGCCGCGCATCAGCATAGAGCCATGGTGGTAATGGCTTCGGACTTGCTCGCCCTCACGCTGCTCAAGTCGCCAGGTGCGCTTGGTGCCGATGTCGTTGTCGGCAACACCCAGCGCTTTGGAGTTCCGTTTGGATTCGGTGGTCCGCATGCGGCTTTCTTGGCGACCAAGGACGCGTTCAAGCGAACGCTACCGGGTCGTTTAGTGGGCCAGTCCGTGGACGCACACGGGAACCCGGCGTTTCGGCTGGCACTGCAAACTCGTGAGCAACATATTCGCCGAGAAAAAGCCACATCGAATATCTGCACGGCTCAGGCGCTGCTGGCAATCATGGCGACTCTGTACGCTTGCTACCACGGACCGGAAGGCTTGCGTGCGATCGCCGGTAGAGTACATGGCTTGACGATGCGGTTGTGCCGCTCGCTCAAGAAACTCGCCTTGCAAGTTGAATCGGATTGCGTGTTCGATACCTTGACGATCAGAACGGGAGCAAATACCGCCAGTGTTTTAAAGGCCGCTGAAGTAGCAGGTTACAACTTGCGAGCCGTAAGTGAGACTCAGGTGGGCGTTTCGCTCGACGAAACCACTACCGAAGCCGATGTAAAGCGACTGGTACAAGTTTTTGGCGGCGAAACGATCGTAGCCGACGACAATTCGACGTTGCCCGCCGAATGGCTACGCAGTGACCATTATCTTTCGCAGCCGGTGTTTCATCAGTATCGCAGCGAAACAGAAATGATGCGTTACCTGCGAAGACTGTCAGAAATGGATATAGCGCTCGATCGCGCCATGATTCCATTGGGATCGTGTACGATGAAGCTGAACGCGGCGACGGAGATGACGCCGGTAACGTGGCCCGAGTTCAGCAGTATTCATCCGTTTGCGCCGGCTGATCAATGGCAGGGCTACCGCGAGATGGTCGATCAACTCGAATCGATGTTGTGCGCGGTCACTGGTTATGATTCCATCTCGTTGCAACCGAATGCGGGCTCGCAAGGCGAGTACGCTG
>JANLQO010000062.1:0-10304 GCA_031367855.1 Planctomycetia bacterium
GATGAACAATGCAGCGGTTGAGACCGAGTGCCGACTGCTGGCCGACGAGCTGCTTGGTCAACTTCAATCGCGATCCGATATAGAGAGCTTAAGCAAGGGACGGCTAGCCAAGTCTCCGCCGCTGGCCGATGAGCGCATCGAGCAACTTTTCAACGCTTTGTCATTAAAAGTACTTTCGCGACCGCCGCTCGCCGAGGAAAAGCGAGCGGCGATCGCGTTCGTTAAGCAAAAACAGAGCAACAACACATCCCATCAAACGATTTGGGCTAGCATCGCCCGTTCCCTTTTCGCCAGCGCCGACTACCGATTCCTGAAGTAGAACTGCGGAGTTTTGAAGTTGCACGGTGTTCGAGTGCCACGGGCTCTGCCGACTCTGCCAGTGCTTTCGAAGGGCCTAAGTATGAACTTCTAAATTCCGCAGCGCCGACGTCCCATCCGCAGATCCGAGTTCCGTCAATATTATTTCCAGAGAATCAAGCATGCCAACTACAAAACTCTGCAACCGAGTCCTGCCGCTATGTTCGCGCCGCGCTGTGCTGCAATCGCTGAGTTGCGGTTTCGGTTGGCTGGCGTTCAGCGATCTCGCACGGCGCACGTTGGCCGCTGATGTTGCGCGGGCAACTCACTTTGCGGCCACGGCAAAACGCGTGATCTTCCTGTGTATGCGCGGTGGCCCATCGCACGTCGATACCCTCGATTACAAACCCAAACTGATCGCTGATTCTGGCAAGCCGGGCAGACGTCAGGGAAGTCAATTGCTAGGATCACCTTGGAAGTTTCAAAAACGAGGTGAGAGCGGTCTGTGGCTTTCCGACTTGCTGCCTAACCTTGCCAAACAAGCCGACCGATTATGTGTGCTCAATGCCATGCACACCGATGTGCCCGCCCATCCGCAAGCCTTTGTTCAACTGCATACTGGCACTTCGCGATTCGTGCGGCCATCCCTGGGTGCTTGGACGATGTACGGGCTCGGCAACACCAATGAGAACCTGCCGGGCTTCGTCACGATCACGCCACCGAACGGTTTTGGTGGATCGCAAAACTATGGCTCAGGCTTTCTCCCCGCCACCAATCAAGCCACTCGGCTCGGTAGCGAAGGACGTTCAATCACATCAGCTGTGATTCCGAATCTTCGGCGTTCGCAAGGTATTAACGAACAGCGCACTGAACTCGATCTCCTTCAGCAATTCAACGCGGCTCAGCGCAAAGCGACCGTTCAAGATCCGCAGATCGACGGCATAATTGAATCCTTCGAACTCGGTTTCCGCATGCAATCGGAATTGCCTCAGTTGCTCAGCATCGACGAAGAATCCAAAGCCACGAAAGACCTGTACGGAATAGGTGATCGCGCTACGGATGACTTTGGCCGCAAGTGCTTGCTCGCTCGCCGCATGGTCGAAGCTGGCGTGCGTTTTGTAGAGGTCACTCACGGCAATTGGGATCAGCATTTCAATCTCAAGACTGCCCTCGCTAACAACTGCGAGAGCATCGACAAGCCGGCCGCTGGCTTATTAGCCGATTTGGAATCGCGCGGTATGCTCAAGGATACGCTGGTCATCTGGTCCGGCGAATTCGGTCGCACGCCCCACGCGCAAGGCAATGATGGACGAGATCATAACAACGAAGCCTTTTCGTGTTGGATGGCCGGTGGCGGCTTGAAGGGCGGCCTGAGCTACGGGGTCAGCGACGACTACGGTTACGAAGGAGTCGAAAACCGAGTCTCCATTCACGACTGGCACGCCACCATTCTTCATCTTCTGGGTCTCGACCACGAGCGTCTAACCTATCGCTACGCCGGCCGCGATTTCCGACTAACCGACGTGTACGGCAATGTGATTCGCGAAATTATTGCCTAACGCTTCAGCACAATTTAACTTTGGGATCGAGAGTAGAGCAATTGTCGCAATTGCTCCCAAAAACGATTGGGACAATCGTTCTACACTAACCCAAGAACGATTGGGACAATCGTTCTACTCTAAAACCGCGCCCTAGAAACTGAGTTTGAATTCGATTGGCTGATGGTCTGAACCGGCGTTGGTTGAAAGCACACGACGCTCAGTGATGGTGCAGTCGCCTCGCGTTAACGCGTGGTCGATGGGAATTCCGGCCGGCCCTAACCATGCGGGCCAACTGGCGCAGTTGCCTGCACCGCGGCGCGAGTCGCGGAAACCGGCCCTCTCGAGTTCCCAAAACGATCGGGTCCAGGGTGTGGTGTTCAAGTCGCCTACCAAGCACTGGGGATGGGTTTGCCTCTGAGACCACTCCAGGAATTTGCGAAGCTGTTTGTCTCGCACGGTTGCGCGATAGGGTGGAGTTGGCGAAAAGGTGTGCGTGGCAACCAAGTCAACTTGACGGGTTCCGTCTGGGCTGGTGAGCGTGGCCACAATGGACGGCATTAATTGTGTCCCAAAATTACGAACGGCGAAATCCACAGAGTACTTTGTTTCCTCTGTGCGGCAAAACACACCTATGCCAGCCCCACCAGAATTTGGGATCACTTCGCATTTCGGATAGTGCTCTTTGATCCACGGTGCACGTTCAAGTAAATCGAGGCGGACTTCGACGATCACCAGCACATCCGGGTTCGACTTGCGGATCACTTCGACAACGGAATCGAATTCTTCGTTAGCTGCATACACATTCCACGACAGTACGCGCAGCGCGTCAGGCTTGGATGAACTGGGAATGGGGATGAAGTACCAGGGTTGCACCAAAAATATCAAGCAAACCGCTACCAAGCTGCAAACCACTGTCGTTCGGTGATGATTGGTAAACCACAGGATGGGAATCACGACCAGAGCGGCGACTAGCGCGTGAAAAGAAAAATGAACCAGGAGCTCTAGCCACGGGCTCATTCGCGCAAATCCAATGCATACTAATACAAAGCACAGCCCGCATGACGCAGTAATCGCGATATGCTGAATCGTCAGAGAGATTAGTTGCAGCAGACGCTGGGGGAAGCTCAACTTCAGAGGATGGTTCATAAACGGAGTTAGTCTATTTCTTTGCAAAAAACAGGGCTATACGGGAACTGTCCCAAGTGGTCTCACATTGCGATTCGGGACATTTCATTTGCGCCCGACTGTAGATAGACTAGTAGCTCCCTAAAGTGTGCAGACGCCCCGCATTGCTGCGCGAATGCACATCCTACCCAACCCTATTCCGAGGCGATAGACATGCTGGTTCTCCGTACAACTCTCGTTGCATCCATGGCTGCTTTTGTGTTCGTAATCGCAAACCCACTTTGTGCACAACAAACGGCCAAAGAGATTTTTAATGGAAAGGATTTGACTGGCTGGAAGGGCAATACAGAGCTATGGTCGGTTGAGGACGGTTGCATTACAGGCAAAACAACTGCCGAAAAGCCATTGAAATTTAATACGTTCTTAATTTGGGACGCAGGTAAAGTAAGCAATTTTGAGTTGGAATTTGACTACAAGATTGGCAAAGAAGGCAATTCCGGTATTCAGTATCGCAGCAAGGTCATCAATGCAGAGGATTTCATTGTTGGAGGTTATCAAGCGGATATCGATGCGAGCCTGCAATACGCGGGTATCAATTACGAGGAGCGTGGTCGCGGGATTTTGGCGCAGCGCGGTCAACGCGTGACGATCGATAAAGCTGGCGCGAAAAAAGAAGAGTCCATCGGCGACGGTAAGGAACTGGGTAAAGCCATCAAGAGCGAAGACTGGAATCATTACAAGCTGGTCGCTAACGGCAACAAACTCAGTCACATGATTAATGGCAAGCTGATGTCGGAAGTCATTGACGATCAAGAAGGCAAAGCGGCCTCAGAAGGTGTACTGGCATTCCAGATTCACCAAGGTCCGCCGATGGTCATTCAGTTCAAGAACATCAAATTGACGGAACTGAAGAAGTAGTGTTGAGCAATCGTCTTTGATTACTCCTGCAAAACGATTGGGGCGATCGTTCATCCCGAAGGGTTGGCAGAGACGTGGCCGAGTTGCTCCGCAACTCGGATCCATGGTCTGATTGTCGGCCTGCGTTTGTGAACGCATAGTCGAGTCGCTGGAGCGACGCGACCACACTTTGTCACAACAACTTCGGGATTCATACAGAGCGCCCGAAGGTTAAGCGTCTTCGCTGAGTTCCGGGAAGATCTCGCTATTAAGATTTTGGCGACCTATCAGCGATTTCGTTCGGGCGAGAAAATCAAATTTAAAGTTGGCGACTTGCTGTTCGGTCAGATCGAGGGCTTCTGCTGCCTCTTTATTGCCGAGCCCGACGACGAACAGCAATTCGATACACATGAGCTTGGTCCAATCGCCACGTTCTTGCCACTTCTGAATCTGATTGCGGAGCGATTCGATAATGGCTTGCTCTTCGATCTGTCGGCGTTCACCGCTGCGCGCGATACTGCTTGCGCCGCGGGCGGAAGAGGAAACGATTTGCCAAGGTGAACTCGAGGAATCGGCGGGGGTTTGAGAAATCGCGATCGCGGGACGACGCCCTTCGCGGCGAAGGACGTCGGTCAATTTGTAGGCGCAGATCGAGAACAGATAGCCTTCCAATGGACGACGGCGATCATAATTCGGCAGGCTATTCAGAAATCCGATGAAGGTTTCTTGAACGATGTCTTCACTCGAGCTGCGATTGCGAATGCGACTTTCAACGAAGGCGAGCAAACGGCCTTCATATCGAGCGATCAAGTCTTCCCATGCTTGGTTATCCCCTTGGCTGATTCGCTCTATAAGAAGTTGGTCTGCATCGCTGGCTTCGCTCATCGACGGCTCTTACTCTCAATGACAATAGTTCGTTCACCGCCACCTAGTGTCTCGATTCGAAGCTCCTTATGCAAGTCGGGGAATTGAACTTCGTAAGGCAAACTTCTTCCACTGATGCGGGTCTCAACCACGGGACGTACCTCAGAGCGGACTGTAAAAAGGAGGGCTGCCAAGACGAAGCAAGCTGGAATCATCACAAGCACCAAGAAACCTAGTACTTTGAGGGCTGTCCAAGAACGCGAGCGACGGACTGCGACGGCTGGCTCAATAGCATGTTGATTAACCAACGGCAGCGGGCTCGCACCGTGACGTCGCAGCACCATGTGAGTGAGGGACACGAGAGCCAGTACGGACACCAATCCTAAACCAATGGGAGCGAGTCGCGTTCGTTGCGCGGCTTCTGTATGCCACTTGGTAAACAGTTCGCGTTGCTCGGGAGTCACACGGACAGTGACCCATTTTTGGAACATCGAACCTTGGCTGGTCGTAAGTTCACACACATATCCTGACGGATCATCAATCAAGTTCCTGCGAATGAACGCAGCATCGATGGGCATCTTGAAAGAGGCACCAACTTGGTTCACGACTTCCTGATCGATGTAGTTGCGAACTGTAGCCATCAACGGTTCGTCGAGCGCTTCGTCAGCGTCTCGTTCATCCGTAGTTGGCAGTGAACCGATGTAGAGTCGGTGTTGGGGTGATGAGTAGTCCGGCGAGGCTCCCACCCACGCAGGTCGATCGGCTGGTAACATCGGTCGCACGCCCGGTTCCACGGACAGCGTCCGCACGCTCTCCGGATCGACCTTGGGAGCTTCGCTGGCGATTGATGCTGTGAGAGGTTCATCGTTTGGAATCAGCTTGCCAATCTCAGCTTCGCTGCTGACTTCCGATGGAGCAACGGGAACGCTGGGGATCTGTGCTGCAGTTTCAGCAGGAGTAGGCCCAACCACGAGTGTGCTGCCATTCTCTGCCGTTGCTTCAGGTGCAATTTTCGGAGCAGCAGGAGCCGGGGTTTCTAGCGTTGTGGGCGGTGCAGGGGGCTCGCCTGGATCCGCCGGAACGACCACGATCTCGGGCGCGTCCTGCGCGATCACGATGTGGATGTTGATCGGTGAAAATACAGATGCAAACGCAAGTAACGCGATCCAACCCAACCAGTTGTGACGGGGTAGATGTTGTGAGTGCTCGTTCATATCCATTGCTCCTTGGAGCTTCGAAACGCGATGGGACTAGCCGGGCAGATAAAACTTCAAGCGGCGCTGGTGTGTGGTACGTGGAGACGTTCATCCGAGTTGATCCATGGGCTGGACAACTGAATCGCAATCGACGTACCTGCGGCCATGATGGCGATCCAAGGTTGTGGGAAGGGAATGATCAAGTGCATAGCGCTGGCAACCAAGACGCTCCAGATGACCGCCCAAAAACTGAAGCGTGAACGGCGGAGCGGATCGACTTGTTTCCACCATTGAATCGAACCCATTAGCAGCGGGAAGTAAGCCAGGAAGGCAGGCAAGAGCGGTTCGCGGTTAGCTCCAAAGAAGCCTTGCCAACGCGTTACAGGCAATTCCCCCATTCGCTCTTGCGCGATCTGATCCCAGGGGACCATTAAGTACGTGCTGAGCAGGTAAGCGACGAAGCCGATTGCAAAGCCGCTGGTCAGTTGTACGAAGCTGCGAATGGCCCAGTCGCCTTCGTCACGCTGCCAACGTTTGCCAAATCCAATTGCGACCCAGGCAGTCATCAACGACACTAGCGCGACCCAGATCATTCCCATAATCAGCGGTTGAACTTGGCGTCCTGATCCGATTTGAAAGAGCATCGCCAAGGCGCTGAAAACACTGATGACTGCGGTCGAGCCTAACCAACTGCCGGTCACTTCGCTCCACACACCACCACGTTTTAGTTGAGCCAACTGACGGCGTTTGGCAACCCGCCATTGTTTAATGCTCAGTGGACGATTGGCGGCAACGGGTCGAGGGACGGGAGCGGCAACAACGGGCTGAACACGAGGCTGAACCGGCTGAGGCCGATATTGTTGCGCGATGGGTGCAGCCTGGGCGGCAACGTTGGGTCGGTTGGGTGTAGGCCCAGTCGGACCTTTGGCGAGCCACCAAATCGCATAGTAGGGAACATAGAACATTAGGCCCATGATCAGCACGCTGAGTAGCCAACCCGCATTCAGTACACAGGTCATGATGATCAGGCCCAGCAGAACAAAACGCACTACTGGGGTAAGATTCAATTCGCTCCACCAGCGATTGATTCCCATCCAGCCCTGTTTCAGACTGCGTGCGATAGGCTCTTCGTAGCGGGCAACATGAACCGGTTGGGGCGGCGGATAGTTTGCGGCTGGCCGGGCTTGTGGCTGCGCATAAACGGGCGCAGGTTGAGCGGCGGCGGGCGCGAAACGAGCGGGGTGAGCAGGTTGCGGAGGTGGATTCCCCTTCGCGTTAATAACGGGTGGTACGTTTTCCATCTTGGTGCGAACCAACAGGTAACGATCGTCGACTTCCATTCCCAGGGGACGAACCATTTCGCGGACATCGCTGAATCGAGCGGCTGGATTCTTTTGAAGAGCGCGGGCTACGACACTGCGAATCGGTTCAGACACTCGTGACAGATCTGGGTCTGCGGTCAAGTGCTTCATGATAATTTCTTGAGTGCTCTCGCCATCGAAGGGAACCGTGCCGGTCGCCAATTCGTAGAGCATGACGCCCAGCGCGTAGATATCGATCTCTTTGCCGTATTCGCCTTTGCCGATCTCCGGTGCCATGTAGTGGAATGTGCCGACGCTTTCCGTTTGGCCACCACGTCGTGAACATGAAATGTACTTCGACAGGCCATAATCGCCGATCTTGACGATGCCTTCGTCTTCGAAAATATTGGCTGGCTTCAAGTCGCGATGGACGATGCCGTGATCATGCAAGTAAGCCACACCGGCCGCTAGCTGGCCGAACCAACGATTGAGTTCGTCGACCGGCAGACCTTGAGGATGTTGTTCCATAGCGTCGCGCAGACTGCAACCGGAAACGTACTCCATCACAATCCAGCCTTGGTTGTGTGCATCGAATTTGATGTCGTAGAGGCTGATCAAGTTTGGGTGTTTGAGGTTCAAGCAGTGCTTGACGCCGCGAACCTCTACTTCGAGGTTACGCTGGATTTGCTTCAGCGCGACTTCTTTTCCAGCATCGTTAATGGCAAAGTAGACTTCCCCAAAGCCACCCGCACCGACTCCGCGTTTGATCGTAAAGCCATCTAAGGGTTTGTCGCCGTTTCCATATGCAAACTTCATGGCTTTCCCCTGTTCTTGGACGGGCTGCGCTGTCGCATCGGGTTCGTTTTTTTTATTTCGCAGGAGTTGGATCATGACTGGCTCGATCCTCAATTAGACAGCAACAAAATCGTTTTGACGACAACTTCGGTTAGTTAGGCTTCGTTCTGGCGTCTTAAGTATTGGCATGAAAGCGATTGGGTCAGGGCGCGAATTACGATTTTATCGAGGCACTTACTCCACACTGAGGGAGAAATCCTCGCCACGGATGCGCATGCCAGCCGTGATGGGAATCTGCCCCTGAGTCTTCTGGCCGTTGACATCCACTTCCGCCAATGTGCGAAAACACCATCCCTCGCCATGACGGAACATCAGCAATTCATTCTTCCAAGCCGGACATTTCACGTGGCTGCCTGGGTTCGGACCGATCACGCACGAGTCGGCGAGAAGCAGAACGCCATCAACGTTGGGTTTCCATTTGTTAAGGCTCAGCAGGTCGATCCGGGCGGTAGCGCTCAGTGGGTTCGGCTTTGAAAAGACCACTCGCACGCGACGCCCAAGCTGTAAAACCGCCCCGTCGCGGAGCAGTTGAGCGCGATCGACCGGCGTGTCGTTCAGCCACATTTGCTGCAGTGGCTGAAGCAAGTAGTCGCTGCCGCTACGTCGAATCGCCGCCGCTTGTCGACTAAGATCTCCCACAATGCCAATGTCCGCCGTGCTGCCATTGACTGCTTGGCCAATCACGATCTCGTCGCGATCGCAGCACAGGAATCCACCGATTCCATCGATCCACAGCACGCGCTGCGGCGTGCTAGCGTTGTCGGATAGCATTTCTTTGGTGTTTCCACCAAGGACTTGGGCCAGCAAACCTGCGGCCTGCGTGCTGCGAGTTACAGCGGAGTAATGCTTCATGTTTTGATCCTCGCGATCCAATCGAACCGTTTGCAGGTCGTGACGTGCCGCTGACAAAGTACTATTGTAGTCTTCGCCGAGCGATCGAAAGTATTTGAACGAAGAAGCGAGAAATGTAGTCGAGTTGCTCCGCAATTCGAATTCGATGGCGAGTCTCGGAGCGACTCGCCACCAAAAAACAAAACCGGGCACTGACGCTCGTAGGTCGGCGGCGTCAGTACCCGGAATTTTTTCTAAACCACAAGTTTTTTAAGCGAAGCAGGCGGGTTTTACAAACCTTGGACACTCACCAAGGACTCGACTTCAGCCCGGCCTTCACCAAAGTAATCGGCGATTTCTTCGAGCAAGTTTTCGGAGGCTGGCTCGTCGAGCTGAATGGTTCCTTCCAGTGATCCTTCGCTAGCAACCAACCGTTCCGCGACGTCGATCCGGGTGCGGATGTCGTCGAGCAACTGACGGGTGCTGCTCAGGTGACTGTCGTCGAGCGACACAGGACTGGTTGTCTGAGCAACTTCCACCATCGTCACGCGAGCTTGCAGGTTTTCTACTTCTACTTCCAATTCACGTTTGGCGGCGAGCATTCCGTCGAGTTTGCGACGAGCAGCATCGAGATTCTTCTCACGCGCCGAAAGGACTTGATTCAACTTGGATGTGGTTTCTTCGTGAATTTGGAACTGTTTGAAGCGATTCGATAGATCCTCTTTCACTTGAACTTGCGAGTAGCTGCGACCAGCGTAAACGAACTTTACTGAACCGCTTTCCAGGTCACCTTTCAGCCGCATAATGTCGCCGCGGCTCTTTGAGAGCTGGGTTTCTTTGGCCTTGATCTCAGTTGCTAAACGTTGCACGCCAACTTCTTCGCGGGCAATCACTTGCAGGTTCTGGGCAATCTCAGGCTTCAGATCTTCGATCATCTGCCGAGCTCGTTTGATTTCCCAGTCAATGGGCACGCTGTCGCGAACGCTGTCGCTCGCGGTGCGGTAGCCGCACTTCATGTAGCTCCAAGCCCCAGTGCTTGCGAGTGCAATCGTGCTGCCAACGCCGACTGCTGAAAGGATCAAAATCTTCTTTAACATAGCCCTATCCTCCGACACGTTTGAATTGACCTGAGCCAAATTCTCATCCACGAAAACCGGCTCAAAAACTTGTGATTCGCATGAGGACCAGCGTCCCGTGGCCGACTCTGCGGTCGACCCTGCCTCTCAGGGCCTTGCTGTCCATGGGGAGTTGTTCGTGCCGGGCGGGAGAATTATTGGCAGGCCGGAGAATTTTTCTGGAAAAATCGCTGAAATCTGCCAAATCGCTGAAAAAGAGGCGTTCACGGTCGGTTGGAGTACAGGCTGTCGTAGCTACGTTCGCCAGAACGTGGCTGTAAC
>JANLQO010000070.1:0-17790 GCA_031367855.1 Planctomycetia bacterium
GCCAACAGCCGGTCAAACATCCGTTGGAAACTACAACGCTGGAAATTACAACGCTGGCAGCCAACCCGCCAATCGTTACTCGGGTGTATATCAGCCAGGCACGACAAGTCGTTCGACGACTTACAACTTCGGAAACGTTGCACCAGCCGCCGCCACGTCGCCTTCGACCACGGGAGTTGCATTGCCGCCGAATACCGCATCCAATCCACTTCCCAATGTCATCCGCTAACAGTTGATCTCATTTGGCTCATTCGCCGAATTACAGCGCGAGTAACCTAGTGTAGGGTGGGTTGAGGGTAGGAACTACCAAACGATTTGCGAAGCGTCGAAGATTGGCCCTTCGACGCATGTGCGTTTATAGTCCCAATTGTCTTCAGTGCCGACTCTGGCGACGCACGTAAAGCAAATACCCACGCCGCAAGCCATCGGCGTTTCTAACGAGACCTCGCATGGCAGTCCACGCTTGGCAGCGATCCGTGAGACCGCTTCCATCATCGGCTCCGGCCCACAGCAAACGATGCGAGTTGAAACGGGCGGAGTGCAGTTCAGGAATTCGTTTAATGCGTCGGTAACCAGTCGGGCTGGGCCAAAACTGCCATCATCGGTCGCGATCGAAACCTCGACTCCAATCGCATTGAAATCTGACACACCTGTGAGATAGGCTTTGCTTCGTGCTCCGTAGCAGAAGTGAACTTTTTCAGCGTAGCCAGTCGAGCGCGAAGCGTCTCTACCAAAACGCTTTAACCCAAGCGCCTCGCGAGCCAACGACCAGAACGGCGTCTGCCCGATTCCACCCGCCACCATTACCAATTGCTGCACCGGAGAGGTTGAGAATCCATTTCCGAGCGGACCCCACACAGCGATCACATCACCGACAGGCTTGTTTGCCAATCGCGTTGTCAACTTGCCTTTAACCAGGTACACGAGGTCGATCCAGCCGTCATCTGGCCCGCCGCAGTCATAAACTGCAAAAGCTCGACCGATTAGTGGGTCGTTGCCCGAAGGATCTCTTACCATGAAGAATTGCCCCGGGACGACGCTGGTCGCCATCTCCGGAGCATAAACTCGTAACAATCGAGTGTCTTTCGCCAACTCTGCGTTCTTCAGAAGCGGCACTTCACAATAGCTTGCGCAATCAGCAAAGTGGGTCATCGAGCCCCTCCCGATCCCCCTTGCGGCTTCTTACCGCGTCGACGATCTCCGCCCGCCGCGGGTTTCGGCTTGCTCGATCGCATCGGTCTGCGCCCCTCGCTCGATGCAGCTTTCTTAATCCCGCGAGTTGCGTTGCCTTCAGCCTGCGCGGTGCGTTCGCTGCGCTTCGTGCGTGGTTTGATGGGTGGCACTTTGGCAATGGGTTCGTCATAGGATAGAATGCTTCCGGTTTTTTGCGAACCGCTAAAGCCAGTCGCTTGGTAACCAGTGCTTTCAGTCTTAATGCGCGGTGCCCGGCCCGAAGCCGCTGCGATGCCGCGAGGAGTGGTGGCCCGCCCCGTCACGCCGCTTCGATTTGAACCCGTTCCCGTTCCCTGCGTTATTGACCCCCTAGTCGCTGTGCCCCTAGTTGTTGAGCCCCTTGTCGCTGTGCCCCGTGGACCAGTACCTTTGGCTGACGAGCGTCGCGGTGAAGTTCCTGTTTCGTCAGCTTCTTGACGCTCTGCTTGACGCTTCGCTGCGACAGCAGCTTCGGTAGTCGCAGCGTACAACGCTTCGACTTCTGTATTCGTCAAGACTCGCGTCTGGCCGACCGGTAATTGTGCTAGTCTTAAGGGGCCGATGGCCAACCGGCGCAGTACCACAACCTTATGTCCTACGCGCGCCAAAATGCGGCGAATTTCGCGGTTTTTACCCTCCGACAATAGGATTTCAATCTCAGTGCATGTTTTGCGCTGGCGGCGAATCTTTGCGCCGTCGATCCGCGCCACGCCGTCAGCCAAATAAACACCCTTGCGAAGTTTAGCGAGATCTTCGTGAGTGATGATTCCCTGTACGACCACAAAGTAAGCTTTTTGAATGCCGTATTTCGGATGTGCCAGTCGCTGAGCCAACTCGCCGTCATTGGTGAGCAACATCAGCCCTTCACTGCTACGATCCAAGCGCCCCACTGGAAAGATTCGATCTTTGCTGGGCACCAAATCTACGACTCGCATGCGGCCACTCGGGTCGTAGTTCGTCGACAGCACGCCGGTCGGTTTGTTGAGCGCGAAATAAACAGGACGGTGCTTCTTGAGCGAAATTCCATCGACCTGAATCGTCGACTCCTTGGGATCGACTTTGCATGCCAAATCGGTAACCGTTTTACCATCGACCTCGACTCGTCCTTCGACAATCAATTGCTCGACGTCGCGTCGACTGCCCAAACCAGACGATGCTAGAACTCGATTTAGACGCTGCGCTCCGCTGATCAATTCGGTCGGTCGGATGGTTTTCTTAGTTTGCTTCTTTACCATTGTTGTCCAAATAAAATTCAGCGAGTATGCCCAGTGCCAGTGTGCCCAGTGCCAGTATTCCCAAAGCCCCGGCCGTTTTTGGCATCCATTTTGGGCTCAGAATGGCACTAGTTTAACTGTCGTCCACGCGAATCGATAGGACCGCCGAACCAACTAGACCAAACTAGCGCTATCAATTCCATCGCGATTCGACCAAAACGCCCCAGGAAAGCAAAGAACTGACCCAAGGTGGGTCGCATCTGCCGGATGCGACCATGAAGTCGCTGTATTCTAAAAACGCACAATTCGCTGTCGGAAATGCTTCACAGCGTTGCCTTTCAGGGCAGGACTGCACGCTACATCCTGCACGATACTCCAACCAGGGCAGCTCGCTTCGGCTACCTCAAAATCGCATCAGAATAAGCTCGTTGCTAACTGCGAATCGGCTGAGGCGGTTGTTCGTCATCGACGCTTTCAGCCAAGCGAAGGCTGTCTTGTAGCCAATGCAGTGAAGGCGCATCCACCGATTGCAGGTGGGCAAGAACTGCCAAATGCTCGATACCCTCTTCACTGATCACGCCCTCTTCAATCGTGAGTTTTCGTAAATTGCTTAAGGTGCTAATCGACTTAAGTGTGCGGTCGTTCAAATTGGCACCCGATAAATGCAAATCTCTTAAGTTGTTCGCGCCGATCAAGAACTTTAAACCACCAAACTCGCGGTAACTGAAATGTCCATCCGTGATCGTTACGGACTTCAAATTCTTGTTGGATGCGAGCGTGGGTATGTCCGCCAGGTGAATGCCGGGAATGCACAGTTCAAGTTCTTCCAGTTCTGTCATGCTTGCAATCGCTTGAAGTCCTTCGATAGAAAGCTGCTTGTCGCGAATCACGAGTCGCTTGAGGGGAAGTTTGGCGAGGAACTGTAAACCCCATCCGCCGATCCCTGTCCGCGAGAGTTCCAGCGACGTTAGCCGCGTAGCCTCACCCAAAGTTCGCAACTCATCATCGTTCAGTGGTACCTCGACAATGTTCAATGCTTCCAGATTTTGTAGCTTTGCGACAAAGGGCAATATCGGTGAGCCATCACGAGTGGCTGTAAAGATGTTCAACTCACGCAACGACGTGTGTGCACAAACTGACTGCACCAGATCGCTGTTGGCCTTTTGCCATCGCATGGTCGCCATATAGGGCTGCGATTGCGGCCCATAGTATTGAGCAACTTGCACCGATTCGTGGCGATGTGAAAACTCCGAATCCCTACAGCCACCGAAAAGTGCCAATACAGCGGCGCTCAACACCATCCATTTTTTCGACTTCCCATTCACCGTACTCATTGTTAATCCCAAGGAATGTAATCGTGTGCGTGCAGGCGATTGAGGAGACGCTTCCTACATTGGCCAAGTTTCGGCATGACTTGTCACTGCAAAAACCTGATGGAAAAGACTTTTGCCGAAAAAACTAACCGCCTCGACCTAGACTCTCAACTGATAGATCCTGCATAAGTGTTTATTCGTTGCCTTTCAAAATTTCTTGTTGCCAAGGAAATTATTTAGACCCTGCATTCGGATTGGTGTATTTTCTAGACGAGGGAGTCATTGTGGCTCCGGTCGGGGAAGATGCTGGCGATCAGCGAGAAATGTCCAAAAAACACGATCTTCAGCGATTTTGATGGCATTGGCAGCTGAAACTTGGCCGCTGTTCGCTTCGAATAATCCTCGCTATGCTCGCGACGGCATTATTTAGATGGTTCAAACTGAAATATGTTCGCGCCGGGCAATGAAATCGTTTTGGCAAATACGCATGCGCTTACTGTTAAGCCTTACTGCAATTTGGTTCCTGATAACTCTGCTCGTTGGAGCTCTTGGTGCGTCCCGCTTGGACGCGCTGCTGCGCGCGGCTGAAAACCGTAGCATGGTTTGTTGTTCAGCCCTTATGGCATCGATTTGCTCCGATGGACAGTGGCAGTATCCATGGGAAAGCGATCCGCGTTGGGTTGATCTCGAAGAGCGTTGGGATGTTGATATCATTCCCATCTATGCCAACAGTTTACAGGGGCCATCACCTCCGCTTTCTAGTCGCGAGGATGAAACCATTGATGCCAATGTATGGACACTCGTGAACACAGGTACGTGGCGTATTAGTCGTTTGGTCGCTATTCCACCTCGAGCGTTTCCCCAGCAAACCCAGCAAATCATTGGTGTGCAAGTCACTCGCGTGACCGACTTTTCACCTGTAAGTCGAATCTGGTGGACACTTTGGCTGGCGACATGCGGGCTGGGATGTTGTGTCGTTGGCTTTACGGCTTACAGCCTGCGACAACATAGTAAACGCAAGCGAGATGCTTTGCAGCCATGGGTCAATGCGACCCGTGAAATCACGAACAGCGAGGTTGCGCGGCTACCTGAAAGTCTCCCGGGTGATGAAGATCTCGCGGTCCAACTTGCCATCATGCGCGAGTCCGTCAATCGCTGGCTAAGTGAATTGCAGAGCATCGTGCAGCGCAATGAATTGGTGCTAGGTAACATGCAAGAAGGTGTGCTTGCCGTCGATGACAAGTCTCGCGTGTTGTTAGCGAACGCAGCCGTTGTGCGTTTAATCGGAATTTCAATGGAAACTTATCTCTATCGATCTTTGGTTGAAGTGATTCGCACGCCGCGCGTGGTTGCCATCATTGAGCGTGTTCTCGAAAGTTCGACGCCTCAAGAGGAGAGCTTTGAACATGGAAACCAACAACTTTCTTTGCGCGTCCTGGTGCGGCCAATTCAACTGGGCAATGATCGCGTCGGGGCGCTAATGACCGTGCGCGACGAAACCCTGCTCAGGCGAATCGAGTCAGTGAGACGCGACTTCGTCACCAACGCATCGCATGAACTCAAGACTCCACTGGCCGCCATTCGAGCCTATGCTGAGACACTGCAGATGGGCGCGATCGAAGATGCGGAAGCCACTCAGACATTTATCGTTGGCATTCTCTCGCAGGCCGATCGAATCAACGGATTGATCAATGGGATGTTACAACTCGCACGCGTTCAAGTCGGCGGTGCGATGCTAAAACGTGTGCGTTTTGAAGTGCGATCGGAAATCGAAAGCTCGATCGATGCCGCGGAAGTCATGGCCAAGGCAAAGCAGGTTACGCTCACAACAGAACTCCCCGCAACGCCGCTGTTCATGCACAGTGATCCCGAGGCAGTGCAAACGGTCGTCAGCAATCTGCTCTCAAACGCAGTGCGCTATACGCCGACTGGCGGAAACGTCAATTTGCGTCTAACCACTGTGGGAACAGGCTTGACGATTCGGGTTCAAGACACTGGGATCGGAATCGAAAAAGAGGAATTAGCTAGGATTTTCGAAAGGTTCTATCGCGTCGAAAGTGCTCGTACCGCCGAAGCGGGCGGAACCGGATTGGGGCTGTCGATCGTCAAGCATATTTTGCATGCGTTGGGTGGCACGGTGACGGTAACTAGTGAGCCAAACATCGGCAGTTGTTTTGAAGTCTATTTGCCGATCGAACCCGCCTAAACTTCAAACAGACGCTTCCGAACTTCGCGCAATCTTCACGCAGTTTCGCTAGATTTTCCTCAATCCGCGGACCATAAAAGTGTAGGTAACTGTGCCAAACTTCTACCGAACTTTCGAGGAACGTGCTAAAAGAGGGTTTCCCGCCGTCCAATAGGTCATTAGTTCGATAGGAATTAGTTCATGTCCCGGCACTTACAACATGATTTGGAAGAAGCGTACCACCGCTTGTTGGCACTCTCTGGGCATGTCGAAGAGATGATCGTGGCGGCAGTGAGGTCACTGATGGAGCGTCGACGCGACGTGGCTCAGCAAGTCATCGATCGCGACTGCGAGATCGATACGATTGAAGTTCGAATTGAAGAAGAATGCCTCAAGATGCTGGCACTCCACCAACCGGTGGCAACTGACCTGCGACGGTTGACGACGATGATGAAAATCAACAACGACTTAGAACGAATGGCAGACTTGGCCTGTAACGTTGCCGAGCGCGCTTACAACTTGACTGATGTTCCAGACTTTCCGATTCCGATATTGATCGGCGAAATGGTTGAACTGACAACTGCGATGGTTCGCGATGGCTTGAACGCATTCGTCAATTTGAACGTCGACTTGGCATACCAAGTGATCAGCCGTGACGATGCCGTCGATGCGCTCAATGTGCGAGTCATCGACCAGTTATCCGAGCTCATGCAGGAGCATCCTGCCTGGGTTCCCGCCGCGCTGCATTGCTTTTCAGCCGCCCGTCATTTGGAACGGATCGCCGATCATGCAACCAATGTTGCGGAAGACGTTGTGTACATGGTTGGTGGTGTCATCGTACGTCATCGACATTTGCCACCTCAAACTACAGGCTGACTCGACTTGTGATTACCACTTCCCAGAATGTAGCCAACGCAACTATGGTAAAGCCGCGAGTATTGATTGTGGAGGACGACCGAGCACTTTCGGACATCCTATTCTACAATCTACAAAAAGAGGGTTTTAATACATTTCGAGCGTTCGATGGCCGCGAAGCGCTCGAACAAGCTCGGCAGAAGCAACCCGATATCGTGATCCTCGACGTCATGTTGCCCGGTATCGACGGAATCGAAGTTTGCCGTCAGCTTCGCAACCATGCCAGCACCAGCGCGGCAGGCATCCTCATGTTGACTGCTAAAACCGAAGAAGTGGATCAGTTGGTAGGTTTCTCGGCGGGTGCGGATGACTACGTGGTAAAACCTTACAGTATGCGAGTTCTGCTGGAACGCGTTCGAGCCCTCCATCGTCGTCGCACAACTGTCGAAGCGGAGGAGCCGAAAGACGATGTAGTTGAACATTCCGGTGTGCGCGTCGACAACCGTCGTCACCAAGCATTTTTGAACGATGCACCGCTGGAACTGACGCGAAGTGAATTTCGATTACTGCAAACACTGATCACCCAGCCCGGTCGCGCATTTGATCGCAGCGAACTGATCGAGAATGCCCTGGGTGAAGACACGCTTGTGCTCGAAAGAACTATCGATGTCCACATTCGCGCTATTCGGCGCAAACTTGGAGACCTAGCCGACCTGATCGAAACCGTCCGCGGCGTCGGCTACCGTTTCCGCGAGCACGATTAGGTCAACAACCGATCCCAAAGTATGCCAGTCTTATCCCAATGAAATCCCGAACTGGCTTGAACGCCTGCCACCGAAAACTGTTTGCGACGGTCCGGCTGTTGCGCGAGTTGCAAAATGGCAGTGGCGAGTTGGTCGGCCGATTCGGTGTCGACAAGTTGAAGTGCCGTGGAAAGCGGTGGACGCTGCGTGGCTTCGGTGCAGCGCGTGGCGATTGCAGGGCAACCCTGGCTGAGGGCTTCTACTAGGGCGATGGGAAACCCTTCGTAGCGACTAGATAAGACGAACATCGTCGCTTGCTGAAACAGCGGCCATGCGTTGGGGATCCAGCCCAGCAGTTTTATGGAAAGCAGATCGCGAGCCTGTTCGGTTAAAGCCGCCTGCTCCGCACCGGCACCGGCGATATGTAGTTGCCAACCTGGGAGTTGATGATGGATCTTTCGCCAGGCTTCGATCAACAAATCAAAACCCTTTTCGTGACTGAGCCGTCCCACGGCCAAGACTAATGCTTCCTCGCGATTTACCTGCACGTGCTCTATTGGCGGAGCGATGGCGGCTGGGATAACGCGGATTTTGTCGGCGGGAAGCCAACGCTGCATGTACTGGGCGATTTCATCGGTTAGGACTACGCACTCTGAACAACGGGGATAGTTGCGACTACGCCAAACTTCCCATATACGACCGAGTCGCTGCTTGGCTGGGTTGCTGTGCTCGGAAATGATCACAGGGATTGGCAACTTACGAGCCGCTTGCAAGGTGACGATGTTCATCTGGTCGCAAAAACTGAGAATCAGTTCCGGTTGGATAGCTTGCAAGGTGCTTCGAAGCGTTCGCACCCGACGAAGGTTGGCCATTAAACCACGCAAGCGGCTGCGACTCGCGGCCAGTAGTCCCAAGCCACTACGTCGTACTTCGGGTGGGACAGCATACCGATCGGTATCTGGCGTTGACCAAGTAATCAAATGGATCTCATGTCCAGCCGCAGACCAACGCGTCGCCAATTGGCTCATCAACCGCTCTGCCCCGCCGCCAAACAATGCGTGAATCGTCAATGCGATGCGCTTGGGTCGTCGTGAAGTGGGTTGCATAACGAAGGCAAAAGGAGTAAGAGTAGCGACTTTGGACAGGTATCCATGGCCTTATGTCACCGAGAATAGATCGGCCAAATAAAGTCTGGCATCAGGCAAACAAGCAGGCGCTATGACATGTGGGGCCACGGCGATCTCGATTTTGCGATACGATTTGCCGTCGCTTTTTGCGAGTACATGTACGCGTGAAGAAGGGACGTCGATGACCCAATACTCTTGCACGCCAGCTTCGGCATAGATATCAGCCTTCTCCTGCAAATCCGATGAGAGACTGCTGTCCGATACCTCGATCAACAGCATCACATCGCGGGCTGTTGGACGCGTTCGGCCGTAGCGGCGTGGCTGAAGCCAAAGGATATCCGGCTCGGGGCGATTGTCGTCGCAGATGAAACTACATTGCACGCGAATGTTAGCTTGGTTATTGAGTGTGGACGTAATTGACCATCGGGTGAGATAGTCAATGTAATCGTCATGGATTGGGCCTGCCGGATTCATGAATCGCAATTCTCCTCGGATCAATTCCACCTTTTTACCTTCGATGCATTCAAATGCACCACGATCGACCATCGTATCGAACTCGCTACCGGTCAGTTTTGCAAGGATCGAATTCATTGCTTCCCTCGTTAAAAACTAGCCAGAAGGATTTTGTATTTTGACTTACTTACTTGGCAAGCGCTCAACGCTTGGACTTCACTTTGAGTATAGCCAAGCCAATCATTCCAAGCCATGGTCGCCACCAGCAGCGTACCACTCGGGGACAGGTTACCATAACAGCTGTGCTACAAGGAGTTTGTGATGGTTCATCGTTGACTTCGTCGGTTCAACCAAGCTCGCAAGGGAACGGACAAAAACTTCGGTGCCTGTGGGTGAGCACAAGCGATCAGCAGTGATCGCATCAACAACACAGGATACCGGCGATACATCCACGCGAATTTCAGCCCGTCGGGAAATCCACCTGAGGTGCTGCGATTGAACATGAGATCGCCCAGTTCGTCGCTGCGATGCAGCAATTGGTAACGGTAGTAGGGTTCGAGCACCGAGCGCGGCACACCGCCACGTTCATAACGCTGAAGCAACTCTGTGAAACACATCAAAATTGTCTTCGCATGATGCTTGGCCCAACTGAATTGTTCGCTGGGCATTTCGTAAATGACAATCGCCGGTTCGGCGATCAATCCCGCGAGTTTTCCCGGCAAGTGTTCCGCAATAATGGCTGCGTGCGGATACGTGGACTCGACGGAAGAAAAAGGTACTGCGGACGAGGCCTGGGGATAATGTTGCGTCCAAAGCCTGCGCCGTAGTGCCAGGGAATACATGGCGGTCAGGTCGGCGCAGGGCCCTTCGAAGAGTTGCTCAAAAGGGAATTCGCCATCGGCGGCAGATTGGCGGAGTGTTTTAGCAGTTTTCGAAGAGACGCCTCCCAGGGCTAGTTGCGCGGTCGGGCGCTGGCTGCCATCGGCGTACCCGATGTTAAATGCGACCAGATCGACATTCGGACTCTGGCGCAAGCGTTTGATCAAGCGCTCGACCGCGCCGGCAGTCAAGACATCGTCATCGCCGATCAACCACGCGAATTCGCCGGTCGCCAGCTCGGCGGCAACCTTGGTGATGTTGCCGATGATACCGATGTTTGTCGCATTGCGGCTGACTCGGAGGAATGGGAATTGACTCTGATACTTGGCAAGAATTTCGTGAGTCGCGTCGCTTGAGGCGTTGTCGGAAACGACGCACTCGACTGCAGGCGAGTGGGCGCTTGCTTGTGGCAAAACGCTGGCCAAACATACATCTAGTAGCGCTGCGCGATTGAACGTAGGTAAGCAGATCGAAAGCAGCGGTGCGCTAGGTTGCATGCTGGTCGGTGGTCTTTGAAGGTTCTTGCGCGGGCACAGGCGTTAAGAACGAATGCACGGCCAGCATGATCGCGCCGCACACGAGAAGGCTGTCCGCGATATTGAAATTCGGCCAAGTGTAGGCTTCGTAGCGAAACAGAATCCAATCGCGCACTCCGCTTTGCCACTCGGGGCGATCAGCGGGCGGATGCCACATACCCAGTCGATCGTACAAGTTGCCAAAGATGCCACCCGTGACACAGCCCAATGAAACCAGCAACCACCAACTCTTGATCGCTTGAAACTTGCTTAGCCATAACACGATCGCCGCCGCAGCCAGGATGGATAGCACCGCAAACAATTTTCCCCACCCCGCACCCATACCAAACAATGCGCCAGGGTTCACTGCCGTTTCAATGCCGACATATGGCTCGACTAACCACCACGGCGGTAGTTCACCCGGCAGACCGCGCGAAGTGAACACCGCTTGCTTGGTCCACAGGTCAACGGCAGTACCGCCCACGGCAATCGCAAAATATGCGAGCCAACGAACCCACACGATCGCTTGCGATTTCACACGGGCTGCAGAATGCACTTCCGAGCTACTCGCAGGCTTGGATTCACTCAGCACCTTAGGATTCCAGTTTTGAGGCACACTTGACACAATGGGGTGTATCCGGAATTACTTCCAATCGAGCTTTCGGAATGCGACCGCCGCATTCATCGCAAGTACCGTACGTTCCCGCGGCAAACTTATCAAGAGCGACAGCGATCCGGTCGAGCCTATTGCCGTCAGCGGAGAGCAAGTTGAGCGTAAATTCCTGTTCGAAACTGTGACTTCCTACATCAGCCGGGTGAAGCGGTGCGCGATTGTCCGAGAATTCGCCATCCATTCCGCCTAGCGCTTCTTCGGACATCATAGTGAAGTCCCCTCGCAGTCGACTCCGCAAAGTCAGCAACATTTCACGAAATTTCTCAAAGTCAGCCGCGTTCATGGGGGCTCCATGTTCGAACTGCAAAACAGTAGTAGTTGTAGTAAGTAGGGTGGGTTGAGGAACGAAACCCACCAGAAACCCCAACAACATTTCAGCAGCTCTGAATTAGCCGAGCTAATTGCAGGAGGCGCCGAACTCAATTGCAGCTAGATCTACAAAGCTGTTAACCTAGGGGGCTTGGCGGAGGGAATGGTAGGCAAAACGCGAATTAATGTCAAACTGAGAATTGCCACGAGTTCGGATTGGGCGATAAAATCTCAGTGAAAACTTTGCAGAGTCGACATGGGCGGGGCGGAACCGGTTCTGTATAACGGCTCAGGATCTGCTAGCTATCCATTCACGGGCGATTTCCGATGACCAATATACCGACGCCCTTTTTCGGCAAATTCACGTTCGATAACACACCGACAGGGTATGACTATGGCCGACGTCAAGTTGGCAGCCACTAAGGCGCAACCTATTACCAGCGGCATTTCGTTTCAGCAGTGCATCAACCCATTGTGCGGTTATACGTTAGACGTCGGTCAAGTCAAAACGGCATGCGATCGTTGCGGCGATCTGCTGGACATCGGGTACGATTGGTCGCGAATCGCCGTGCCCAAACGCATGTCGGATTTTGAACACATGTGGACGCAGCGACATAATCCGTTGCGGTTCAGCGGCGTGTGGCGTTTTCACGAGCTAATTCAATTCGTACCAGCCGATAAAGTGGTCACCGTCGGCGAGGGCCAAACACTGCTGCAACAAGCCAACCAAGTCGGTCAATTCGTCGGCATGAACCCTGGCCAATTGTACTTGCAGTATGAAGGCATGAACCCTTCGGGCAGTTTCAAAGACAATGGCATGTGCGCAGCGTTCACACACGCGCGATTGACCGGTGCCAAACGAGCCGCGTGTGCGTCGACCGGCAACACGTCCGCTTCGCTCGCCATGTACTGTTCAGTGACCAGTTTGATGAAAGCAGTCATCTTTATCGGCAGCGGCAAAATCTCTTTTGGTAAACTCTCGCAAGCTCTCGAGTACGGTGCGCTCACGATACAGATCGCGGGCGATTTCGATGATGCCATGTTGCGCGTCAAAGAAGTATCTAAGGATCTTGGCATCTATCTCGTCAACAGTATCAATCCGTTTCGACTCGAAGGCCAGAAGTCCGTGATGTACCGCGTGCTCGAAGCTCTGCGCTGGGAATCGCCGGATTGGATTGTTGTGCCGGGCGGCAACCTCGGTAACTCGAGTGCATTCGGTAAGGCGTTTATTGAATTACAACAACTGGGTTTGATCAGTCGCATTCCACGCTTGGCGGTGATCAACGCCGCCGGAGCTGACACGTTACATCAACTGTATGAACGTCGCGGCTTGCGATGGAACGAAGGTAAAGCCGACAACGGCCTCACTTGCGATTACTACAACGAACTCGACAGTCGCAAAGCTAAAGCGGACACGATCGCCAGCGCGATTGAGATCAATCGTCCCGTGAATTTGAAGAAGTGCTTGCGAGCTCTCGACTTCATGGACGGCCTTGTTCGCAAAGTGACCGATCAAGAAATCCTGGACGCGAAAGCTCAAGTGGGCGCGGGCGGCATCGGTTGTGAACCCGCCAGCGCTGCCAGCGTCGCCGGTGCCAAACTGCTGCGCGAAGAAGGTGTGATCGCTCCCTCGGATCGAGTAGTCTGCATTTTGACCGGCCATCAGTTGAAAGACCCGGACGCCACAGTCGCGTATCACACCACCGATCAGGAAGAGTTCAACGAAGTGCTCGGCAGCCGAGGCGTCAGCCGCGCTTCCTTCGCCAACCGCGCCGTCGCGGTTCCCAATGAACTTGACGCAATTATCCGCGCCATTCAGTTGTACAGTTGACCGAAACGTCGGCGGCCCGACGCTTGTCTATTTTTAGAGTACGGCAGCGCTGGGGAACATTTTGAAGCCGCGCACGGTCACTCTCGGCATGCTCGGCAAGCGTGACCCACTGTGGGTCGCATCTGCCGGATGCGACCGCGAACCACGTCAGTCGTGCCTTGTTTTCCCGTCTGGGCAAATCGCAGCTTCACGCTATCTTGGTTTCTTGAAATTCACGAACAACCCGATGCGGTGAAACAGTTTGGAGCGACATGATGACGGCGATTCGTTTGGCGATTCACGGGGCGGCAGGTCGGATGGGCAAGCGGTTGGTGGCCTTAGGCAGTCAAGATTCGGGCCTCCAAGTGATGGCGGCAATTGAATACGCGGCTCATCCCGCCCTCGGCCAAGATGCGGGCGTCTCCGCGGGCGTGCCGGCTCTCGGAATTCCACTTTCCGCTGCGTGGCCGGACGGGATTCAAGCCGCCATCGATTTTTCGTCGCCCGACGGATGCATGGCCGCAATCGCGCACTGTACCTCGGTAGGCATTCCATTGGTCGTTGCCACCACCGGTTTGACCCCGGAACAGATCGAACAAGTCAAAGCGGCTGGCAAGAAGATTCCAGTCTGCTGGGCTCCCAATATGTCGCTGGCCGTAAACCTAACGATGCGTTTGGTTCAGCAAGCCGCCAAGGCTTTGAAAAATGTCCCCCAGGGGGTCGATGTCGAAATCATCGAACGCCATCATCGCTACAAAGAGGACTCGCCAAGCGGTACTGCGCTGAAGTTTGGTGATCTTGTCGCGCAGGAAATGGGACTGACCGAGCACGTGCACGGCCGCGAAGGCCAATGCGGCGCACGAACTCGCAACGAAATCGGTTACCATGCAGTTCGCACCGGCGACGATCCTGGCCAGCACACAATCATCTTCGGTATGCTCGGCGAGACCATTGAATTGCGCGTCGCGGCTTCGAATCGCGACTGCTACGCTCAGGGTGCTTTGGCTGCTGCCAAGTTCCTAGTCGGCAAACCGGTAGGCGTGTATTCAATGTTCGATGTACTTGGTTTGGATTAACGAAGGGTCAGATCCCTTTTCGGACAGGTTCTTTAGACATGGCCAAGTGCGACGAAGGTTACCTGTGCGAAGTCTGCGGTGCAGATGTTGCGGATATCTCCGACAGCGCCTTGTACCTGCAATACGTCATCGGCTGGGTCGATCCCGAGACACTTCACACGCGTCGCGAATCGCACCTGCGTTGCCAACCCAGCTTAGCTCAGTTTATCGACGACCCGCAATTTGACCCACCGGTAATCATCGAAGGTCCCTTCGACCGCCGACGCATGGACCCCAATTTTGCCGCCCAGCGCAGCGCGTTAGTCACTCGCGGATATCGTCGCTTATGGGAGTTGCAAACCCAACGACGCGACCTAACCGTAGTCGACTACCCACTGCCTGAAGCCAAGGCGAAGTGGCGATGATTGGGTGGCACGCAGCATTTCGATCGACTATGTGGCGAGACGTCGAAGTGTGATAAATTAGTCATTAGGTGCTGAACCTTTGTTTTTCGAGAAACTTATAGGATGGGAGTGGAAGGGAGTTAAAACACCATGAGCGAAGAAAAGAAGCTGCAAATTGACGAGGGCTGGAAGTCGCAAGTGGACCGCGAAAAGGCATCTTTGCGAAGCCCAGTAAAAGCGGGCGCCGACCAAGTGGCAGCCAACGACGAGCCTCCCGTAGACTCTGAGGAAGTAAAGCGAGACCTGCCTCCTGCGTCGTTAATCCTATTGATCTCTTCGCTCGCCTCGCAGGCGATGGCTGCGATGGGAGCGATTCCTGGCGATGATGGCAAGCCCTTTCCCGTGAACTTGAAATTTGCGCGCCATTTCATTGATTTGATCGCCGTAATCGAAGATAAAACTCGGAACAACTTGACCAGTGACGAGGCGTCCTTTTTGAACGGCACCCTCCATCACCTGCGTTTGCAATTCGTGGAATGCAGTCGTCGCTGAACCAGCCGTGAGATCCCTGTTCTCCGCGTTCGCAGCTGCGCGCCGGAAAACCGGCATAACCCTCGCGACTGATTGCCATGGAAAAGTCCCTGTGGACTCGTGAGGGCGTTTTCTGCGCTTCAGGCCGTTTTTTGAACAAGAGTTAGGTTGATCGTCTCGTGTTCCTACTCTCATGCCGCGCGGTTTACGCCACGAACTTGGCTGCCAGCAATGCGTCCAACACTCCTCAAACATTCTGCATTGTGGCTCTATCAACTGGCCACGGCCCGTCGGCGCAGCCGCTTAGCCGAAGATATGCGCAAGTGCGGTGATTATCCCGTTGCAATTCTGTTCTACCATCGGATCGCAGACAGTTACCCGAATGACTGGACGATGAGCACACGTGACTTTGCCATGCAACTCGATTGGTTGCAAACACACTTTGACATCGTGACATTGGAAGAAGCGCAGCGGCGCACCGTCTCGCATTACAATGATCGTCCAACAGTTGCCATCACGTTTGATGACGGTTACGCAGACAACGTCAAAACCGCCATTCCAGAACTTGTGCGACGCAATTTACCGGCGACTTACTTTGTAGCCACTAACTTTATGCGCACGGGAGACGCCTTCCCTCACGACGCTGCTCGCGGCGTTCCGCTGCAACCCAACGCGATCGATGACTTGCGTCAATTCGTTGCCGCAGGCATTGAACTCGGCGCTCACAGCAAGTCACACGCGGATTTAGGCGCGATCAACGACATCCACGTGCTACGCGATGAAATCATCGGCAGTGCACAGCAATTGGAGCAATGGTGTCGCGTTCCCATTCGCTACTTCTCATTTCCGTATGGCTTGCCCGCCAACACCAGCCAGCTGGCTGTCGACATCATTCGCGAAGCGGGCTTTGCGGGATTCTGCACCGCTTACAACGCCTGGAATTGGCCTGGATCTGAAGGGTTTCATTTGCGTCGATGTCATGCTGACCCTGGCCTGCAAAGCTTGAAGAATCGACTCACTCTCGATCCTCGCAAACTCCAGGACAGGCATCAATTGCCGTTCGTTGAGCTGGCCGCTCCCAGCTTTCTATCAAGTTGAGAAGACAATGACCAAGTCGCGAACCAGCCCGCTAAACGTAAGTTTCATTATCACTAGCCTTCCCGTCGGCGGCGCCGAAACGCTGCTGGTGAATCTCGTTCGCCAATTGGACAAATCTCTGATTCAGCCACAAGTGCTTTGCTTGAAAGAAGCAGGTGAGCTAGGCGATGTGATCGCTCGTGAAGTGCCGCTCAAAAGCCGTTTGCTGAGTGCCAAATTCGACCTTCGAATATTGCCTCGACTCATCAGTGCTTTCCGCTGTCAGCAGACCGACGCCGTCATCACTGTCGGAGCGGGGGACAAAATGTTCTGGGGCCGACTTGCCGCCAAGTTCGCCCACGTGCCAGTGATTTGCAGTGCACTTCATTCCACCGGTTGGCCCGATGGCGTTAGCAGACTCAATCGCATGTTGACGAACATCACTGATGGCTTCATTGCCTGCGCTCGGAACCACGCACAACACATGGTCGAGTTTGAGGGTTTTCCTAAGTCAAAAGTGTTCATGATTCCGAACGGCGTCGACACCCAGCGATTTCAGCCAAATGCTACCCAGAGACGCTGGCTGCGCAGCGAACTGAACTTGCCCGAGGATACGAAATTGGTTGGAATCGTGGCAGCGCTTCGGGAAGAAAAAAACCACGCTCAGTTGGTGCTCGCCGCGCGCGACGTGCTGCGAGCGCATCCCAACACGCACTTTTTGCTGGTTGGCGATGGCCCAATGCGCCGCTCCATTGAAAACACGATCGGCGAAAACGGGCTGACAGCACATTTTCATTTGTTAGGCAGCCGCAGCGACACGAACCTCATTCTGCCTGCTCTCGACGCCTTCGTACTGACGAGCAAAAACGAAGCCAACCCCGTGTCGATTCTTGAAGCGCTGGCTTGCGGAATTCCCGTCGCAGCACCCTCCGTCGGCTCGATCCACGAGACCGTTCTCCACGCGAAAACCGGCCTGCTTACAACCCCACTCGACCCTTACAGTACCGCCGATGCACTGATAAGGCTGCTGGGTAACGCCGTCTGGTCGCGGCAGCTGGGACAGAACGGTAGAAGGCAAGTCGAACAGTCCTGGAGCCTAGCGGCCATGGTAAACGGCTACGAAAAATTGATCACCATGCTTTATAACGCCAAAGCAGCCGCCATCGGACTGCCGGAATGGCTGGATACAAAGAATGCCGAATCTGCGAAAAGCGCTGCCGAACAGCTCGCAATCCCCTTCCCAAACCCTGTTTACCCAGCTTACGAGACGGCACCTAACCAAGTGTCCTGAACGATTTCCTGTACTAAGCCGCCAAAAACTCGTTTTTACAGGCCTGAATACACCAATTGGAACGGATTGTGCTTGCAGTTCAATGTCGTTTGCCAAAAACCGGAACTTTAGCAAGCCCAATTGCGTACTATTCACAAACCGCTG
>JANLQO010000141.1:0-13118 GCA_031367855.1 Planctomycetia bacterium
CAGCCGCAGATTATCCACGATCTCAATACGAACTGCCAAAGCGAAACTGCATGCATACTTTGTCACTCACCATACGAAGAGCCGCAACTAATCGAACCCGCGAAGGCTTCATCCAGATAAAAACTTTGGGATTGGGAGGGCGAAGCTCCTGCTGAGCCGCTCGGCGCTCCCCTTGCACCAAAACCAAAATCTACTCTGGACAGGGCATTAGGCATTGTCTCAAAAGGGGTCTGACCCGGGTCTGACCCTTTTTAGGGCATGCAAAATCTCTGACAAATGAACATGCCCGGAGAGGGTCAGACCCCTGTTGAGACCTTGCCTATGCACCATCTTAACCGAAGACTTGGCAGCCCGCCGTGCTGCCTAGTTTGTGTTAGAGTCACATGAGGTTTGCGTTGGCGGGGCCGACCGCAATTTTTCTTATGCGATCATGGGATGGAATCATCCCAGAATGGACAGCGACTTCATGGTAAAATCGGTTCATCCGACTTAAGCGTGTGCAGACGGGGAGGGCTTGGACACCTGCGGGTTCACCTGTCGAACTGAGCTGCATCGCCACAGCGCCGTGTACTACACTGGAGGAGACAATCATGCTCAGAGCTTGTGCACTCGTGCTGGCAGTTTTATTGGCTGCGTCGAATGGGATTGTACCGTCCGCATGTGCTTCGCAGCCTAACGTCGTTGTTATTCTTTGTGACAATTTGGGCTTCGGCGACGTTGCCTGTTTTCAGGCTCAAACAAAGCACCGTACACCCAATCTCAATCGCATGGCGGCTGAGGGGATAAGATTGACGAGCTTTTATTCGACCAGCGGAGTTTGCACTCCTAGTCGAGCCTCGTTGCTGACGGGTTGTTATCCGCGTCGCGTCGGCATGCACATCAGTGCTACAGGTGCTTCCGTTCTGCAACCCGTGGCGGCTCGTGGAATTAATCCAACCGAACAAACACTTGCTGAACTGCTCAAGGAGGTCGGCTACGTTTCCACTTGCATCGGCAAGTGGCATTTGGGGGACCAGCCCGAGTTTCTACCGACCCAACATGGTTTTGATTCGTTTTTTGGCATACCCTACAGTGAAGATATGGAACGAGGAAAAGTGCCTGGTCTGGATTGGCCTGAGTTACCACTGCTGCGTAATGAAAAGGTTATCGAAGCTCCCGCAGATGCTCAGTATTTTACCAGCCGAATGACAGAGGAAGCTGTTAAGTTCATCGCCGACAATAGAGACCGACCTTTCTTTTTGTACTTTCCCGAGGCCGCACCTGGTAGTCGTACCATCGGTTATCCCGGTCCGGAATTTCTTGGTAAATCGGCCAATGGACTTTATGGTGATTCCGTTGAAGAACTTGATTGGTCCGCTGGTGAAATCCTCAACGCCCTCAAGCGATACGGTCTGGACGACAACACTATTGTTGTTTGGACCAGCGACAATGGCGCTCTCACACGCAATCCACCTCAGGGAAGCAACGCGCCCTTCACAGGCATGGGGAACAGTACGCGTGAAGGTGGTCAACGGATGCCTTGCATCGTTCGCTGGCCAAACAGGATCCCACAAGGCGGCTACTGCGATAAATTGTGTACGATGATGGATCTATTACCGACTATCACGCGGCTTTGCGGGGCGGCTCTACCTAAGGCCAAGATCGATGGTCACGACATCACCCCATTGCTCATGGGCGACCTTACCGCGACCTCACCTTATGACAAAACGGGATTCTTCTATTATCAAGTCAAGCAGTTGCAAGCTGTCCGGGTCAAGAAGTGGAAGCTGTACTTGCCCCTAACAAGCCCGAAGCCTCAGGCATTGCGATTATTCGACGTTCAGAGCGATATCGCAGAGCAAAAAGATGTCTCAGCAAAATTTCCCGGTTTAGTTGCCGGAATGACCGCGTTGGCCGACCGCGCGCGGCATGAACTGGGCGACGACGACCAAATAGGAACGGGCCAACGGAGCGCTGGCGAAGTCGCCCATCCGAAGCCCTTGTTGCTCACTAATTGACCGATTTACTGGACAGCTGGTGCCGCTGGCGTTTGCCAGGGAGGTAGATCAGGCTAATTTTGGATTGCTTGGGCACCCCCCCAATGTCTACGCCTATCCGCGATTTACCTGTCAGCGGCCCTGTCATTGTCGGTTCGCTCCTCCAATCGCTACCGTAGGAAACAAAACCGATGCAACCGTTGATGAATCTGACGTAAGCCAGACTGGAAGAACTTTTCTCGGGGCGGTCTATTGCTATACTTGTCTCAGTCGGCAAAAGACTTTTTAGGAGGGCACAAAATGAGTGACGAGCATCTCGATTTCCAACTCAAGCAATGGCAATTTGACCCAGAATCTAACTGCGTTCGGTTGCTTAAGGGAGCGGACGGGCGAGACGTGATTCAAATGCGTGTCGATTTGGGAATTTTACAGCTGGAAACAACGGGTCGGCCCGATGGCACTCGGCCTAACGGATATCCCACGCTGCTTGATCACTTGCTGCACGAGGAAACGCAGTCGCCCGATTTCGAACTGTCCGAAGAAACCTGCATGGAAATTGACCGAGAGTTTGTGCAGTTCTACCATCGTCGAGTGGCTTGGTTGCGTTTGCAACGATTTGACAAAGCGGTCAACGATGCCAATCATACACTCGCCCTCATGGATTTTTGTCAGGATCACTCACCCTGCGAAGATTGGACCTTACAACACGAGCAACATCGTGCCTTTGTGATTTTCCATCGCAGTCAAGCTGCGGCACTGGGTGCGATCGAAGACCAGTCGCCCAAGGGCGCGCTCAAGGCGATCGATGAGGGGCTCGAATTGATTCAAGAGAATTTCGAGGATATGGGCTGGGAGGATGATTTTGAATCGGACGAACTGGTGCAGCGACTGACGCACATGCGAGACTCGTTGCGTTCGGAGTTCTCGATTCAAAAAAGTCTCCGCGAGCAATTGGCCGAAGCGGTCGAGCTCGAACAGTATGAACTTGCGGCACGACTGCGTGACGAGATGTCGCGCAAGACGAATTGATCCGTGAGTGACCAGCCGCCACTTGAGTCTTTGTCGGCAGGACCGCCAGCCCGATTACTGCCGCAGGGATATTCGCGAATCGCTGCATGCCTGTGGCTATTGGGAAGTCTGTCGATTCTTTCGCTTGCAGCGATCCTGTCGGTCGGTCCAACTCGACGCGTCTATTTGCCTGGCCTGAGTGTCCCAGTGCCGGAAACTTGCATGCTTCATGCCCGCTTTGGGCTCGATTGTCCTGGATGTGGTTTGACTCGATCCTTCATTCACTTCGCTCACGGTCGGTTGCTTGAGGGCATGAGACTCAATCCGGCTGGAATTGCGATCTTTCTGTTCGTCGCCGCGCAAGTGCCGGCTGCCGTAGTTCGATTCGCTTGGGGGCGTTCGAGTGGCTTTGCGATACTCTGGTCACGAGGCAACGAGATCGCACTGATTGTTTTACCAACACTTACTTTTATTCAGTGGATAGTGCGTCTACTGATCGGAGGCTACTCGTGAGCAACTCGATTCAGGTTCTCGGACCGCGCGGGAACACCTTGTCGGTTCAAGCCGCTGGCGAGGGGCAAACGCTTTTTTTACTGCACGGGTTTCCACTAGATCATCGTCTGTGGCAATTTCAGCTCGAGGGCCTGCGCGATCATCTGCACGTCGTCGCCGTTCACCTGCGAGGATTCGGCAATTCAACGCTCGATGAGCCGCAGTTCACTTTAGCCGAGTTAGCCCGTGATGTCGATTTTTTGCGGCAGCATTTGGCAGTCGGCGAAACGATCTGGTTAGCCGGTCTGTCGATGGGCGGTTATGTTGCTCTCGAGTACTGGCGACAGTTTTCGAATCAGTTGCGTGGACTGATTCTTTGCAACACGAAACCGACCGCCGATGATGAAACCGGGAAGGCCGGGCGTCGCGCCATGGCACAAAATGCTCTAGCTCATGGAACTTGGTCAGCTGTCGAACCGATGTTCGCCAAGCTCCTGTCGAAACGAACTATCGAATCGCAACCAGAGATCGTGGCTTTGGTGAAATCGATGATGCAAACTGTTTCACCGGCCACCGTTTCAGCTGCTCAAAATGCGATGGCGGAACGACGAGATTTTACAGATCAATTACCAGCCATTCGTGTGCCCACCCTGGTCGTTGCCGGCGAATCCGATGTGATCGCCCCGGCCGCCGACGCCCAAGTATGGGCTAGCAAAATCCCGAACGCCAGCATTGCAGTTATCCCACACACTGCCCACCTTTCGCCCTTAGAAGATCCGACCACATTCAATCAAACGGTATTCAAATTTATAGGTACCGTCGGTTAGGAGGAAGTGTAGAACGGTTGTCCCCAACGTTGTCCCCAACCGTTCTGCCAATAGGTACCGGACCGAAGTAAAGCACATCTATCCAACGCGTGAAAACGTTCAAGTGAGCCAGCGGGCGTTCCCGAAAGATTGAGGTCAATCGTTCTACAGTGTTTTTACAAGCTTTGACCTCATGGCATGATAGGTGAGTGAGGTAGACTTTGCCGTCCGCCGTAACCAGTTCTCAGTTTTGCTAACGGCCTACCCGATGCAAGAACTTGAGGTAGGGAATGGATTCACTTCCTTGGATCGGGCGAAGGGTTGCTAGCGATGAGAAGATTACGGGTGGTTTTAACGGTTATTGCCGGGATGGTTGGGAGCGTGGCGAACGCTCCGCTCTCGCGAGCCCAATGGGGCTCTAATCAGTGTGCCCCAGATGTAAGTGGGCCTTCAGCAAAAACGTCGTGTACTTACGATTACTATCGCAACAAGATGTGGCCTGCCCCATTCTCCGCCACGGACACCCATGCCGTGGTATCCATCTTCGAACAACAGAGATCCAACGGTTGGCGATTGCATAACACTCTCAGTTCGGCAATGTTTGACCCTAAGACCCATTGCTTGACTGACGCTGGCAAGGCGCATGTCAAATGGATCGTTACTCAAGCTCCCCAAGCTCGCCGTGTTGTCTTCGTGCTTCAAGATGTCGATCAGCAGTTGACGGCAACTCGCGTCGAATCGACTCAATTGGCGATTTCTGAAGTGATGCCAATTGGGCCGCTTCCACAGATCTATTTAACGGACCGCGAACCCTTTGGCTCCTCGGGTGTTTACCAAACAGCCATACATCGCGCGATGGCGAACAGCGTGCCTGCACCGCGTTTGACTTCGTCGGCCACCGCTTCTGGCAGTGGTGCCCCGACGCCTTAGTTTTGAGTGGCGTAAGCTTCCAGCTTGCGTTTGAAACTGAACATGGATGGCCAGCCAGCGGATTACTTGCCCCTAACGCTGATAGATCGGCAAGTAATGGTGCTTGACCGATAGACTCAAGATGGCCATACAAGTCGCATAGACGCTGCCCGCGCCGGCCTCTTCACCGTTGGGCGCACTCCACGAACCGTCGGCCTGCTTTTTCTCGAGTAACAGTTTGCGAACCAACTCGTCGGCCGTTTCCGCATGTTTGCCTCCGTGCTGATGCATTCCTTGAGCATAATAGTAAGCGCCGTAGAAGAAGAATCGGTCGTCCCATTTTGGCGGGTGTTCCATCAACCAGTCAGCGGCTCCCAGCACCTGCGGCGATTCGTATTGACCGCAGACTTGCATCGCTAACAAGCCAGCCGCAGTCATGGCAAAAGTCGGACTGCTGTTGCCTGGTAGGTAACTGAAGCCCGCCACAGGTTCAATCGGTTTTCCTTGCGAATCCATGCGCGAAGTATAGGATCGTTCGAGGTAGGCGACCGCCTGTGCTATGGCTGTTGCAGGTACCTTCAATCCGTCGTTCTTGGCTGACCTAAGCGCCATCAATTGCCAGACGCTGACCGACAAATCTGAATCGTTCGAATTGGGCGTGTAGCGCCATGCGCCAGCGTATTGGCTGGGCTTGCTCTGTTTCTGAGCACTCAAAATCAGATTGATTGCGGACTGCCCGCGAGCCTCAATCAACGCGTCCTGCTCCGCATCCGCCCCCATGCCTAGCATTTCGGTTAACATCAGCGTGACGATGCCGTGTCCATACATTCGCGAACCATCTTTGTTGCCATAGTAACCATCTTTATCTTGTCGATCGTCGCGCAAGACGAAAGCAAGCGCTCTCCGCGACGCTTCGCCAAACTCGGTAGGGGTGCCGGGCGTGTTACCCGTACTCGCCAGGGCCATGATCGACAGCGCGGTCATCGTCGTATCGTATTGACGATCGGTGATCGCACCATCGACGCGTTGATTGGTTAAAAGAAATCGCAAAGCCGCATCGATGGCCGAATCCACTTCGTCCTTGGCAAAGCGGTTTCCCAGCACTGCAGTTTGCGTATCGGGTTTTTGCGCGCGCGCACCATCACTTGCCAAGCAAGCCACTGCGACCAAACCCATCATCCGTACCAGTGGCGATTTAATCAGCCTATCTCCCATATTAACTCTCGCTACAATGCGATGGCTTCGTCGGGTACGAGCGTGGGAATGTCGTCAACTACCGGATAAAACCAGCTTTTCGACTCGTTCAGCAAACCCGACTGGAAATCGTCTGTCACGTTCGTCCCCAGCCGATTCATCAGTTTTCCATCCCGCAATGAGGCTCGCAACTGTTCGACCAAATCCACCGAAGCAATTTCAAGTTTCTGCAGGGTGATCGGGCAGCGTATCAATTCCAATACCCAGGAAGGCATCGTGGTCATTCGCTGTATTACTCCGTAGGCAACTGATGCCCAAGTTTCTCGCGTTTGGTATTCATGTAAGCCACGTTGTGAGGATTGGTGGGAGAAATGATCGGCACTTGATCGACAACTCGCAAATCGAAACCGCGCAGATTGAACGCCTCCGTCTTCTTGGGATTGTTGGTTAGCAACCGGACGTCGGTCAGCCCCAGATCCTTAAGGATTTGAATGCCGACGCCATAATCGCGCATGTCGGCTTTGAAGCCGAGTGCATGATTGGCTTCGACCGTATCCAGCCCTTGTTCCTGCAAGGCATAGGCTCGCACCTTTTGTGCCAAACCAATGCCACGGCCTTCTTGGGGCAGGTAAATCAATGCGCCGCGACCCTCGGATGCAATCATCTGTAAAGCCAATGCCAACTGGTCTCCGCAATCACAGCGAAGCGATTGCAGCAAGTCGCCTGTAAAGCAACTGCTATGCATCCGCACCAGTGGCGCGATGAGATCGTCCTTTGTCAAATCACCCATGAAGATCGCAATCGGTTCTTGCGCTTCGAACTGCACTTGGTAAACGGCGATTTGAAATTCACCATAACGCGTCGGCAGATGCGCTTGAGCCACGCGGTTGACCAGTTTCTCATTCACTCTCCGGTGCGCAATCAGCTGCTCGATCGAGATGATCTCAAGTTCATGTAATTCGGCTAACTGCAGTAAACCGTCGCGTGTCGCGCGGTCACCGCTATCATCCAATATCTCGGTCAACACGCCTGCCGGCGCCAATCCAGCCATGCGTGCTAAATCGACCGCCGCTTCGGTGTGTCCGGCGCGACGCAACACACCTCCCTCCATGGCCAGCAAGGGATAAACGTGCCCGGGCCGCACGAAATCTTCCGGCAAACTATTCTCGCTAGCCAACCGGCGGATCGTCTCGGCTCGTTCCGAGGCTGTGATTCCCGTCTTGCTGCCAAAGTGATCCACGGGCGTCATGAAGGCAGTTTGCAGTGGCGCGGTGTTGTCTTGAACAATCGGCCGCAATTCCAATCGCTCGGAAGTGGCGGGTAGGATCGGCGCGCACAGCTGGCCTCTACCGCGGAGCATGAAATTGATCGTTTCCGTGGTCACGGTCTGCGCCGCGCAGATGAAATCCCCCTCATTTTCGCGATCTTCGGCATCGACTACGATCACAACTTTGCCCAAACGGATCGCATCCACCGCCGCTTGCACTGTACTGAATTGCTTTGTCATGATCGCTTAGTCATTTTTTGGTAAGCCGTTTTGCTTTAAGTGCCTGTCCGAAAAGGGGTCTGACCCTCTCAGACCCCTTTTCGGACAGGCCTAAGTGTCAACGCCGTAAACTGAGGGCTGTCGGTTGCCATGAAAATGAAATTCCAGCCTAAAAACGGCAGCCGGTATATTATAGGGCAATAGGCGAGTTTGGCTTAGTGGCTGGTGCAAGTCAATTGTGTATACATAGTCTTGGAAAACTCCGTGAAAGAGTCAATGTTGGATCGAACTACATTCTTATTGGCCACCCTTCTGGTTGGGGTGTTTTTCGAATTTCCGTTAAACCTCGCCTTGGCGGAGGATCCGGAGTTGTCGCGCGCCGCCTTGACGCGGCCGTATCGAAGCGTTCGCGACGCGGTCTATCGTCGCGTTGACGGTGAGAAACTGGCCGCCGACATCTTTCGTCCAGCTAATGATGAAGTTTGTCCAGCCGTGTTGATGATCCATGGCGGAGCCTGGAGCAGCGGTGACAAGTGGCATTTGCACGATCATGCTCGCGAACTTGCACAGGAAGGCTATGTGGCGATCTCGATCAACTATCGCCTCGCCCCGCTGCATCAAATCACCGAACAGATTGATGATTGCCGCGCGGCACTGGAATGGCTTGGCAATTCGGCTGAAAAGTACAAGATTGATCCCAAACGCATCGCCATCTGGGGTTACTCGGCGGGCGCGCACTTGGCTTGTATGCTGTCAACACAGCCTGCTGTGAACTCACCGCCGATCATAGCTGTAGTCGCTGGCGGCGCGCCATGCGATTTTTTGAATATCCCCGAGAATAGCCAGGTGCTGTCGCTGGTCATGGGAGGCTCGCGCATGGAACTGCCCAAGTTGTATCACGACATGTCGCCACTCAACTTCGTTAACACGCAATGCCCCCCAACGCTCTTCTTTCATGGCTCCGCAGACTTAATCGTAGCGCCCGCCACCAGTCGCCGCATGTTCGAAGCACTCAAGAGCAACGGCGTCGAAACCGAATATGTTACTATCGAAGGCAAGGGTCATTTGACAACTTTTCTCGATAGTACCGCGCGGCGCAAGGCAATAGAATTCCTGAACAAACATCTACCATCGGACCATTGATGCTGCCCATCGAAGAATATATCGAGCAAGCGTATTTTTTTCGCGTGCTCGTGGAGCGCATCGGCCAGAATTTGCCGCTTCAGGAATTGCTCGAACAAACCAAGTATGAGGTGCTCGCGTCCACCAAGTTACCCATGGCCATCGACCTGCTGCTCGCCGAACTCAAACACCACGGTCAGATGAGCAGCGGCATGGCGCTGCTGAAGCACTATTTTGTACCCTTTCAAACATTTTTGGTCAGCGAAGCCGAATCGGAAAAAGGACGATTTGATTACCGAACCGGCATGCGCATCCTGCAAGCCGAAGCAGACTATCGCAGCAAATCATGTTCACCCCAGGGCCTGTTCTTCTTCCAATTCGAAGCCATCTGTCGCAATCGATTGAATTACGATCGTGGTCTCAAAGCCATGTCGGACGATCCCGTTTTTGGTCCCGAATGGCGCGATTGGATTTTGATCGTGCGTCGTCAATTGGGAATTATCGACACCGCCGATTTGATTTACGTTCGCAGTCAACTTTATCTGGATCGCCGTATCGCGCAAGGGCATCTCGAAGTCGAAGCCCCAGTGTTGTTCGGCCTTCCCGAAGGGAAGATTGCGCAAGCCAATCGTCGCAAAGATGTGTTGTTTCTCTTCGCCGCCATGCAACGTCATCTCGGCTACCCGGCGGTCCCGAAGCTCGAGACATTTGATCCGCTGCCATCACTGGTCCCCCAACTGCTGCGGCGCATGGAGCGGCTAGAATCGCGTATTAAGTTGTTTGAAGAGGAACAACGCGGCGGCATCGACATTACCAAGTTCTATCAAGGCGGGCGAATTCCTCCTCCACCGGACGATCTAATCGAGTGATGGCTAAAACCAACCAGGTCGCTAACGACTACTTTACAACCAAGCCACGGGATGTGGTGACAAAAGAGATACCACGATGGAAGTAGCGATTCGGTTTCTAGGAGTCGATATCGGCAACAGCGGCTTGCGCATCGCCGAACTGAACGTCGCTGAATCGAAAGTCGAGCGGACGTTACGTATCACGTGGAGCCACGGGCAAGTTGACACTCACTCGCAATCCGCTGAAGTACGCTATGCTCCAGCCTCGCCCGACTGGCTGGCGATAGTTGCTCGTTTTGCGTCCGACCGCGCGTCAGATCAAATTCGCTGTGTTTGGTTGGTCAGCAGCGTCCGCCGCGATGCGCTCAATTTGCTTGAGCAGTGCGTTCGACAGCGTATTCACACTCATGCGCCGCGTGACCAATGGCGAGTCATCACGCGTCGCGAAATAGGACTCGAGCTGGACGTACTCGAACCCGATCGCGTCGGAGTCGACCGTTTATTAGCGGCGTCAGCCGCCGCCAGCCTGTTTCCGCAGCGGCCGCTGATCGTCATGCAAGTCGGCTCGGCGATGACGGTAGACTTGGTGTGCAATCCGAATGTTTTTAGTGGCGGCGCCATCCTGCCGGGTGTGCCTATGATGCTGCGACTGCTTGGCCAAGCGGCTGATATGTTGCCCACAATTGACGCCGACGAGCTGACCGATCTGCCATCATTGCCAGGCCGTAATACCGAGCAAGCCATGCGCTGTGGTACCGCCAGTGCACTCGTCGGAGGCGCTCAACATCTTGTCAATCGCTATCGCCAAACCCACGGCCCTTCAACGCTTATTGTCCTCAGCGGCGGCGATGGCACGCGCCTTGCCCAGCACCTCCCACCGCCCATCGAAGTCGTACCGCACTTGGTCTTACATGGGCTCGTATTGATTGCAAGAAAAGCCATTGCGTAGGGTGGGTTGAGCTTACGAATCCCACCGTCCCTACCGGTGAACCCTGCAGTAACAGTCTCTCTAGTGTTAGAATACGTTTTCCAGCATAACTATCCTTTGCAAGAAAAGAAGCCATGAGTCGAGACCTATTGGTGGACATAAGTCGCGCGTTGGAGGAAAAATTCTATCGCGAAAAAGATGCAGCGTTATTGGACTATTTGCGTTCTCAGGCAGACGAGGGCCAGCTCCGAGCGCATCTAAGTGAAGTATCGCACATTCACGATTCGGCCGTGATTGACGACTTGATTCGAGTTGGAGTTAACGCGGAGTCGTTTGTGGCCTTTAGTTTGCTACCGTTGGTGCGAGTTGCTTGGTCGGATGGTGAAGTTGCGGACAGCGAGCGGGCTGCAATCTTAAAAGCCGCTGATGGTGATGGCATTCCACACGCGTCGGCGAACTATCATTTGCTGGAGGGCTGGCTCGAGGCTGGCCCGGAAGCGGGGCTGCTCGACGCGTGGCACGAGTACGCGCGAGCGTTAGCGCGCGAGCTGGATGAAACGAGCTTAGCTGCAATTCGGCACACAACCTTGGCCCGCGCGCGTCGAATTGCTCAAGCGGCAGGGGGCATTCTGGGGTTTGGTAATCGCATTTCCAAAAATGAAGAACTTAGCTTGCTCGACTTGGCCCATGCCTTCGACAAACCCAGCGAATTGCTGTGAGCGGCGCATTTTGTTCGCTAGCACCCACCCTACACAACTAAGCCCTAAGCATACTGAGGCATATGTATGAGCCATTCACGCAACCTTGTGCACCCTCGCGACGAAATAATGCGAACGATGGATCGTGTTTATCGTTATCGCATGACCACTACATCAGGAGGGAACCTATCGATTCGCGATGGTGCGGGCGATATATGGATCTCTCCCGCACGTGTCGATAAAGGCAGTCTGACTCGCAATGACATTGTCTGCGTGCGCAGGGACGGTTCGGTGCTGGGCTTGCATCCGCCCTCGAGTGAGTTTCCATTTCACAAAGCCATCTACACGGCCCGTCCGGACATTCGTGCTATCGTGCACGCGCACCCAGTAGCGTTGGTGGCCTTCAGTATTTGTCGCCAAACGCCGGACACTCGCCTGTTTCATCAGGCGCATTCCGTTTGCGGCAAACTGGGCTTTGCCCCCTATGCGTGCCCAGGCAGCGAAGAACTGGGCATCAAAATCGCGGCAACATTCGCCGCTGGCTGCGACAGTGTCATTTTGGAGAACCATGGCGTCGTGGTTGGCGGGGTATCATTGCCCAAAGCGTTCGAGAGGTTCGAAGCTTTTGAGTTCGCCGGTAAGACGCTCGTCAAAGCCAATCAACTTGGTCGGGTTCGGTTTCTCGATGAAGAACATTTGCAACAGGCCGCCAATCGCGGTGTCGATTTCCAGTCGTACAATCCTGCGAGCGCGACGCCGCTGGAGCAAGAGCTGCGTCGGCAACTCTGCGAATTCGTCAGACGCGGATGCCGCCAGCGGCTGTTGATCAGCACTGAGGGGAGTTTCTCCGCGCGGGTAGATCATGCTTCGTTTCTGATTACGCCGACTCAGAAAGATCGCGAATTGCTTGACGTGCAGGATCTGGTGCTGGTCAGCGGCGACCAGCGAGAATCAGGCAAGCTTGCAAGTCGGGCTGCCAGAGCCCATCAAGCCATCTACGAAAAACATCCTGGCGTTCAAGCGATCGTGTTCGCCCATCCAGTCAATGCGACGGCCTTTAGTGTTACGGATTCTCTGTTTGATGTGCGAACCATACCGGAGAGCTACGTGTTCCTGCGCGATGTCAAACGCGTTCCCTACGGACTGCAATATCATGCCGAAAAGCAGCTCGCAGACTTTGTTTCGGAAGCTTCACCGGCAGCCATCCTGGAAAACGATGGAGTCATTGTTACCGGCAGAAGTATCCTGGACACATTTGATCGACTGGAGGTGCTGGAATCGACCGCTGAAGCCTTGATCAACGCCAAGGCGATTGGAACCGTCTCCACGATGCCGGATTCGGTCATCAATGAACTTCGAACTGCATTCAAATTGAACTGAGCGTTAACTGGAGATCGATTACTCCCGGCTGGACAAAATGAGTGCAGCTATTGAACAGGATTGTTGGAAAAACGAAAGTCGTTGTGCGTCACAGCGACTGGGCAGCGAGTGTCGTTTTAGTAGCCGTCGGCGTTAGCCCGGATTATTCATGGCGCGTAGCTACGTTCGCCAGAACGTGGTGAACCGCTTTGAGTTACTTATCCGCATGGGCGACAGTTGCCAGGTCTGGGAAGCCATAAAGTTGAATACCAATGAACTTTATGCTCTAAAG
>JANLQO010000145.1:0-23560 GCA_031367855.1 Planctomycetia bacterium
AAATTTTTTTCACCCGCGGGCACGTTTTTTTGTTTCATCTCGCTTTTTTGCCCCCCCTCTCCCCCCTCTCCTCTTGGGAATAGGGGCCGGGGGATGAGGAGCCGGTTTGCTGATTCGACTTGGGAATAAAGCAATGAAGCAAATGGAACAGAAACAATTCGCTCGACACTTGCGTCAGTGCCAGAACACTTACGAAACCCTGCTCTGGCAACTGCTCCGTAATCGACGTCGGTGCAATAAGAAGTTCCGCAGGCAGCATCCAATCGGCGTCTACACTGCCGAGTTCTATTGCGCTGAAGAAAAACTTGTCATCGAAATCGATGGACGCGATCACTTCACTGAGCGAGGTAGACTTCACGACGCAGCCCGCGATCGCTTTATGCTCTCGCAAGACATACGCGTCTTGCGTTTCACTGGTAAGCAAGTTGAGCTCGAAACAGATTGGGTGCTAGCTCAGATCGACCAGGCGCTTGCGTCCTCATCACCAAGCCCCTCATCCCCCGGCCCCTTCTCCCCGGAGTACCGGAGAGAAGGGGAGTAGCGGGTATTCTACGGTACTTCATATTCGTATTCATTGGGTCTCCTATCTTATCCCCAGCCAAGATGCCCCGTTGTCTTTGAGAAGTTGTGAACGGCCAGCCAAGTGACATGAGCAACCAGTAGTTGATAGAAGCCACGCGGATCTCATGAGCATTTTCCTCTAGAATCGCTGGGAAAGGATACCGACTATTGGCGCTCAGCGTGATTACTGTCGCGCGAAATGCATCCCTACTAGGCGAGTTCGCGGAGTACCTCATGAGCGGCGGCGACGGTTTCGTCGATCATCTCAGGCGTGTGAGTGCGCGAGAAGAACAGGGCTTCGAATTGACTGCAGGGCATGTAGACGCCGCGATCGACTAAGCCCCAGAAGTAAGCGGCGAATAACTGGCGATCACAGGTTGAGGCTTCGTGCCATCCAAATACCGGCTGCGAACAAAAGAACAGAGTCATCATGCTGCCGACACGCTGCAGTTGCGCGGTGATTCCAACGGCTTGTGCGGCTCGGGTTAACCCAGCGGCCAAGCGTACGCCCTGTTGCTCTAGATAGGCGTAAGGGGATTCGTCGCGCAGCAATCGCAGGGTCGCGGCCCCAGCAGCCGTCGCAAGCGGATTGCCGCTGAGCGTGCCGGCTTGAAATACTTTGCCCGCCGGGAGCACTTGGTCCATCAAATCGGCGCGACCGCCATAGGCGCCCAGTGGCAACCCGCCGCCGACAATCTTCCCCAGCGTGGTTAGGTCAGGTTGTATGCCATATAGTTGTTGCGCGCCGCCGAACGAGACGCGAAAGCCCGTCATCACTTCATCGAAGATCAACACGCTTCCATATTGAGTGCACAGTCGACGCGCGGCCTCTAGAAACCCAGGACGAGGCGGCACACAGCCCATATTGCCGACGACCGGTTCCAGAATGACGCAAGCCAACTGTTGACCGTGTTCGCGAAACGTGTCTTCAAGTTCTTGGATGTCGTTATGTTCAAGTACCAACGTATCGCGCGATGTACCCTCAGTTACACCCGGCGAATCTGGGACGCCAAGGGTAGCTGCGGCGCTACCCGCGGACACGAGCAAACTGTCGACGTGGCCGTGATAGTTGCCCGCGAACTTGATCACTTTGTCGCGACCGGTAGCACCGCGTGCCAATCGAATAGCGCTCATTGTCGCTTCGGTACCACTGTTGACTAGACGGACGCGTTGGATCGAAGGGACCGCTTCCATGATTAATTCAGCCAGCACGGATTCGGCCTCGGTCGGCGCGCCAAAACTCGTACCGCGCTCCGCGGCTTTAGCGATGGCTTCGATGATTTGCGGATGGGTGTGACCAAGAATCATGGGGCCCCAAGAACCGATGTAATCCAAGTAGCGATGACCATCGATGTCGTACAGGTACGGACCTGCAGCGCGATCGATGAACAGTGGGTGACCGCCGACGCCACCGAAGGCTCGCGCGGGGCTATTCACGCCACCGGGCATCAAGCCGCGTGCACGCTTGAACGCCGCTTCGGAACGAGGACGCGCAACGCGACTGTGAATGCTTTGAGAATCGATGGACACGCGTATTTCTCCGTTAGGTAGATCATGGTCGCATCCGGCAGATGCGACCCACTGTGGGTCACTCTTGCCGAGAGTGACCGTGTAACTGTGGGTCACTCTTGCCGAGAGTGACCGTGTCCTGCCAGTGCCGCCTCCGAAATGCTTCACCGAGGCCTAGCGCGGGCACGCGGACACGCGAATCTGTACAAAACCGCTATTTCGCGTCAGACTTCACCGACTGCTCTGCGGCTGGCAGCATCAAGGGCACTCCTAAATCATCGCGATTTGCTTTAAAACCGCTACCGTCCACGTCCAAAAAAATCGGATTCGCCACAGCAGCGGGCGGGAGTTTCGCTCGATCGGGTCCCATCACTGCCCCGAGCGTGAGGCCTTCGCCGATCGTGGCGACAATCAAATGCGTATCCACGTCGAACTTTGGCAATTCGATCTCGGTTTCAAAACGCACGTGCTTGTCGCTGAATTTGTCCGCGTGGGTCTTGCGAGTGAAATTCAATTCAGGCAGCGGTCTGCCGTTGGCAAAAACTTGCACGCGATTCACGTCAAACCAGTTTGGACACTGGACGCAGATCCAAAGTTTGGCTGCCTGATCTTGCATCAGCACATCTTCGCCGCAGGTGTAATACTCGGCTTTGCCATGGCGTTGTAGCCGGACTTGCGTTTCTAGAAACGGTCCATTGGTCATCACCATGTGCCCATGTTCGGCGGAGTGGATCATTTCGTCAATTTGAATCTCGGCCGGATTGTCGGTACTGCATTCCATGTAGTTGCGGAGCCAACCGGAGCCATGAAAGTTGTAGTGCGCGTCGGTGTTAACGGCGCCGGGAATTCGATAGCCAAGGTTCAGGAGTTGAAGCCAATAGAATATTGGATTCAATTGATTATCTTTGGGCGCGCCGCCGGCTTGGGGAAAGTTGAAAATACCTTCCGGTGGATGTACTTCGATCACGTCCATCCAACCCAACATCCCGCGAAAGCCTTCATCGGCTTGGCCATCCAAATCGCGATCGCCGAGGATCTGCGGAATATTAGGATGATTCGTTTGCACGACCTTGGAACTGCCTGAATCCCACAGGGCTAGGCGTTCAATTTGCTTCACTGGATCCGCGTCTGTGATGGGTCCGCCGCCATCTTGAATATGTTCATGTCGGTGAAGCGGGAAGGCGTTCTGATGATTGATTGGTAAGGGGGAACCGGTCAGTTCCATGCCACTGCAAGTGGCCATCGCGCCGGTCGCTTTGAGCAACAGCAGATCGTCTTCATAAGTGTCGATCCGATTGTGCTCGGTACAGGGTGCGAATTCGATGTGTTCAGCCAACAGGTTTAGTACACGACCGGTTTGATGCGAAACGTTATCACCTGACGGGCTGCTATGGCTGTGAAAGTCGGAACTGATCCAGCCCTGCGTTATCACAGTCCGTTTGAGCGAGGATTTCAACGCGAAAAGTGCCCCTGGTCGTACTTCAATATCTTGCGAATCGGAGTCGTATTCAGGTCCGTGACTGATCAGCGCTTGATATTTCCCAGGTGCAAGCGGTTGTTCAAACTTTCCGATGGAGCAATATACCACATTTTTGATCGCCGAGATGGCAGAATCGGGACCAAAATCGGGCATGGGTGTGCCTTCAGCCGGAATAAATTGCACTTTAGCGGGAATCGGTTTTCCATCGCCGTCGACGATGGAAGCCTGCACACGACTGGCCGTCGGCAGGCTGAGTGTTTCTGTAAGAGGTTTGTCGGCAAGGTCAAACTCCTGTTCACGATCTTCGCGGCCAAGCGATCTGATTTTGGCTAAGTACTTTCCAGGCAACAACTCGGCTCGTACGAACCCGGTTGAATCCGAATCGATCGTGCCGAGCGACTTTTCTCCTGAGAACAACTCGACCTGGGCGTGTTCGATGGAGCCTTGAGGCGATTGTAATTTGATATGCAGTGGTAGGGTTGATTGTTGGGTCGCCAGGCCACTTGCCCAACCTCGTACTCCAGGGAGGCCTTGCGAACAGCTGATTTTGCCACCCCAGGAGAGTTTCTCGCCGCTGGCGATTTCGCTTGCGCTTGAGGCGTTCGATTTCAGTGAAAGCGTCCGTTTGTCAGCGCTGCGTTCGAACACTCCGTCGTTAGGAATAAAACCATAGCATTGGCCAAAGTAAGCATCCTCGGCATAGAATAAACGTGTTGCCTCATCGTTGCCAAACCGGAAGATCGTACCATCGCAACGCAAGGAAGCCTGCGCAGTGAGTTTCTGCCCAGCGTCGGATTTGTTGGTAACTTCAACTTGATATTCGAGCCACGGTTGTCCTTCGCGCAGTGTATAAGTGACTCGAGCCTCGGTTTGATTTCCGGTGATCGGTTTGCCAACTAAGCTGAACTGAATCGATTTCGCCTGGATAGGTTTCCCATTACCTAAGTCGACTGGCTTGTCTTCGGCCGTGATCTTGAGCGAATCCGCCGAGCCAAAGAGGTAACTGCCACCCGCTACATAGAAGCATCCGAGCTGATCGCTGGCATGATTGCGACGCGTCAGATCGATAATCATCCCCGACACCCCGCGAACCGTCATGTTGGCGTTGCGCCCAGCCACCGGCTGCGCGATGACCACTACGATTTGGTCATTGCGCAGTACCCAATCGCCCAAAATCGCATCGGTCTCCTTGCCTGCTGGGACCAACGAAGCGTAGTTGTCTGCGGTCAACTGCTGCAGGTCCGCTGCATACATGTTGCGGGTTAGCACAGCGCAGCCGATCAGCAACATGGTTTGGCAATATCGCAAAGCAGGAGATAGGTATCGCATGGGGCAGCTCGATGATGGCGGGTTGGAATTGAATCGCGGAAGTTAGAGATTCCGTATTCTAACATGGGCAGGTATCGGTAGGGTGGTGCATCGGTAGCGTGGTGCATCGGTAGCGTGGGTCGAGGCACGAGACCCACCATTCAGTTCGAGCGGGGTTCTTGGTGGGTTTCGTGCCGCGACCCACCCTACTACCTACTTCCGCGGCGAGAATGCAGCTGCGCTGGCGACGTTCGACTGCTGATACATAGGCAGGTAGCGGTAATAAACTTCTAAACACAGGCAGCTCATGGCGGTGGAGTAAACGCGGCCTCCGTAGCCGCCCCAGAGTGGATCAGGATTCCAACTGCCGGCCTGCTCGTCATAGGCGGGCAGTTGAGTTGTGAGCAATCGTTGCTTCAAAGCTTGATTCCAGCGCATCCAATCGGCGTCTTGCAGTTGAAACAGCGCGAGTGTGGCATAGTACCAGTAGTAAACGTTGTCTTGCTTTGTGCCGGGCAGTTGCGACATGATCATCGACTTGGCTTCGCGCTGCGCTGGTGCGGACAACGGATAGCCGATGATCAGTCGACAGGCGAGCGCTTCTGCGGTCATGGTTTCGGTGGCAGGACCTTGGCTAGGCTGGTAGCGGGCGAGACCGCCGAGCGTACCGGCCGCACAACTGTCCAGAAAGCGTTGCATGCGACGTTTAACTTCGATCGGCACTGCGATGCCGGAGCGTTCGATGCTGCGGAGCGCCATGGCTTGCCACCCGAATTGGCTGAGATCGCCAGAATCTCCGGCTCGATAACGCCAGCCGCCGCCGCGAACATCCTGAGCATTGATGGTGAACTGTGCAGCTTTGATCAGCGTGGGTTGCAGTTGCGGGTCATGAGTCATCGCGTACGCTTCGGCCAGCGCGAGTGTTGCGATGCCGTGGCAATACATGCGAGCATTCATCACGCTAGGTTCCTGCCCAATTTGTTTTGGACCAGATAGATCACCGGAGGGCATTTGCGATTGGACCAAAAAACTTAATCCGCGTTCGACGCTCTGACGATGCTCGCCCTCGAAGTGAGTGTGCCCCGCGGACAGCAGCGCGAGTAGCGCCAAGCCGGTCACACCGGTATCGGCTCGATCACCGGTTCCATGCCGATGTTCGCCTAACGCTTGAGTCTCCGTGCCGCCGCCAAATCGCTTTGCATTCCACGAACCGTCGGGCGATTGAGCTTTAGCCAGCCAGTGTAGGCCAGCGTCGACACTCGCTTCGCTGTCCGCATCGGCACCGTAGGGCCTGGCCAACTGCAAGCGATTTTGAGCTTGACGCAGCTGATACTCGACCGGCACTTGTTCCGTCGCCGATGTCAACTGTGTCGGGAAGACTGGCAAAGAAGAACTTGCGACGGCCGGCATCTGCGCAAGAGACTGCTCGTCAACTAAGGGTGGAAGCATCGGTATTGCTGGTTGTTGCAGCACCGTGGGCAATTTCACGGATTCTTGAGGCCCGGCAAGTTCTTCAGGCAAGTTTGGCATGGGTGTAGGCTTGAGGTCCTCTAGCGATGGCTGCGCCGACACGGATCGCATTAATTCATTGAAGTTTGGTCGTGGTATTTCGGGGCGTTCCAGCTCGACTAATGGAACTGGCTTTTCCCAGGCTTGCAACGGATCCGGTTCATTCGACTCATTCGACTCATTCGAATCGTTCGCATCGGCGACGGATTCCTCGAAAGCCCCGAGCGCATTGTCCATTGAGATCGCCATCGCATGTTCACGCCCGCGCGGATCGCCTTGCGGCAGGATGACGCGCGTACCGTAGGCATACATCAGCAGCCAAACGTGGGCTACAATGCTAAGCACGACGCACTTGGTCAGTGGTTTCGCTTGTCCCCAGCGAGTGCGTGACGCGATCAGCAGCGTAACAGCGAGCAACGCAAAGCCGACGCCCAATACGATTGCGAAGGTGCGACCGTGTGTGACGTACGCCCACATGCGGTAAAGTGAATCGAAGACGGTACTGATCACCCACATGCTCGCCACACTCATGCGCTCAACGACCGAGCGCTCTAACGATTGACTTGTCTTGAGCTATTGACGGCTAAGCTGAGACTCGTAATACCAGCTCGCTGCGCCGCTGCACTAGCGGCTGCGACGTGTTGTAATGCGACTTTTTGATCGGCTCGCACCACGACTCGGATACCTGGATATCGGGTCCGCAGCGCATACAATTGCTGCGTCAACTGCTCAATGGAAACGGGTTGGCCATCGAGATGACACTGTCCAAACTCATTGACCGAAATCACGCGTTGGTCAGGTGGGGCCACCATGGGTTTCAATTCGCCAACGTTCGCAAGCTGCAAATCGATTTGGCGTTCGCTGTTGGTAAACTGAGTTCCAACCATGAAGAAAATAATCAGCAAGAACACGACGTCGATCATCGACGTCAGATTGACGCTGGGTAACTCTTCAAGCGAAGAAGTTTTGAGTGGCATCCCTTCCGACTCCTGGGGGTTAATCGGCTAAATTAGGCGGCGCGACTGCGTGAACGGCTTCGCGATTTGCCGGATTCTTGTAAACCTTCGGCACTTATGATCTCTACAATGCTCTGAGCGTGTGAATCCATTTCAAGGATTAGCTTGTCGATGCGGCCTAGGAAGAATGCGTAGGCGGCGTACGAGGGAATGGCTACCACCAGACCTGCGGCGGTTGTGATGAGTGCGGTTCCAATTCCGCCCGCCAGCAATTCAGGTCGGCCCATGGCATCGGCTCTGGCGATTGTATTGAACGCATCGATCATACCGAGCACCGTGCCAAGCAGTCCAAGCAGAGGCGTCAGGTTGCTGATGGCGTTAAACAACCTCAAGTACTTGCGCATTTGGCTGACGACACGCTCGCCCGCGTCGACGACCGCCTGTTCGACTTCGACTGCCGAACGTCCGTATTTCTTGAGCGCTCCAGCGAAAATCTCCGCAATCGGACTGCCGTTTTCTTCACACAGTGCCATTGCTTCGTCGCGTCCAAGTTGCTGTTGCTCCAGTTGCTCAATTACGCCGCGCACGAAAGGCCGCGGGATCATGCGAGCTCGACGCAAGTACAGCAGGCGTTCCATCACAAAGATGAGCATCACGAAAGAACAAGCAATAATTGGTAGCATTAGAATACCACCCTGACGAATGACGTTCAGCAAATTGCCCATCGGAATGGACGACTCGCCAGTTGGTTCCGTATTGGCCTCGGGAACAGCAGTCGCATTAATAACGGGATTCGGTGCAGTCGGCAATGGATTGATGGCGGGATTGGATGCGATTCGTGCCGCCGGTTGATTATTGAACTGATTGCTCTGCGGCTGGTTGAATGCTCCATTGTTTGGAAAGCCCTGCAGCGGCGCGGGTGCTTGCCCCAACGCTGACGAGGCCAGAGCCATCACAGCGAACAGTATGGCAGGTTGCATCGCGTGTTGCAGTTTAGCGTTTTGCATATTCGAGTGCCTAGCGGATATCAGGAGTCGGTCGATGGTTTGTTTGCTTGAACGGATCTGGGTTCTGGGTTCTGGATTCTGGGTTTTGGATTCTGGGTTTTGTCTCAAAAGGGGTCTGACCCTCTCCGGGCATGTTCTTTTGTCAGGGATTTTGCAGGCCCTCCAAAGGGTCAGACCGCTTTTGAGACAAAGCCTTGGTTCAACCGAGTTAGCGAAGTGGTCGAGGTTTGGCGCGCGCCCCGATGCGTTCGATGGCTTCCATTCGGGATGTCGCTTCTTGTTTGATTTTTTCGTCTCGAGCGGATGAGGCAATTTGTTGGTAAACAGCCAGAGCGTCGCTGGACTGGTTGAGCAATTCAAAACACTTGGCAGTCTGCATAAGTGCGAGAGTTTGCCAAGGTTGCATCTCGAGCAACCCAGTGACCGGTTTGTAAGCGGCGATCGCTGCGTTGTAATTTTGCTCGAGGAAATACGATTCGCCGAGCATCCACTGAGCCCGCGCTGCGGCTAAGGTATCCTTTGCGGCAGCTGACTCTGTGATCGTGCGAAGGTGATTGCGAGCTTGATCGAAATCGATCTGCAACATCGCTGCCCGCGCAAGCAAGTAATCAAATTCGTGCAGCCGCTCAAAGGCTGGAAAGCGTTTTTTCGCGTCCGTCACTGCCGTAGAAAGTTCTGTATAGGCCTTTGACTTCAACAGTAGCTCACATTGGCGGAGCGCTACGGTCACCGACCAACTCGGTTCGTTCGTCGCCTTGTGCGCGTACTCGCTCAGCCACTGTAACTCGCCCAGTGCAATCGTCTGCTTGCCGGCTTGGGCCGCAGCCTCAGCACGGCTGAACCGCACCGCAATCTGTTGCGGTGCGGTGAGTTTTACTAGATCTTCTTCACGTGGAAGCACTTCGAGGCTGCGATTCGCGTGGCCTTGAGCCAACTCGATTTGAGACCAGAGCAATCGAAACCGACAATCGAGAGATGCATCGAATCCGCGATCCTCTGCCGGAGCATTGACAATAGGACCGAGCAGTTTGGCAGCCGCTTCAAATTCGCGATCTTGGAACGCATAGGTCGCCAACTCAAGACGCGCGAACGTGTGACTTGTTGATGGCGGCTGACTTTCGATCAGCGATTGCAGTAACTTCTGAGCCCTTGCATGATCGCCTAGTTGTTGTTGGATCATCGCAGCTAGCAACTGGACTTCGCTGGAGGCATCCGTCACGGAATCGAGGATGCGACCAAGTTGCTTGGCGGCCAGTTCGAACTCGCCTGACGCGGTCAATCGCCGCGCAAGTTCCACACGCGCGCCGACGAGTACTTCGCGATTCAGAGTTTCTTGGCTTGGCTCGCCTCGCGATTCGAGGGCCTGAGTCAGCGCTTCGAGCGATTGGATCGACGCAGCATCGTCACTGAGTTTCTTGGAAGCTTGTAACCAGACTCGCAAATGATGGGCGTCCAGATTGGCATCTAACTTAGTCGTCTCCGACGCTGTCGCAATGCGACGGGACCATTTTTCCAAAAGCGCAGCCGCGTCGCTCGCTCGCTCGCTGGCCACATAGCACTCGGCCAGGTGAACTACAGCGATGCAGGCTAATGGGGAGGTCGGTTGATCATCGATCAATTGTTCTAACGGCGAGATGGCAGCGCGCGGGTCAGCGGACGCAATTGCTTTGGCCGCTTGCGCATACAATTGCAGTGACGACTTCGAATCTGGTTTTGACGGCGCAGACTGCATAGCCGCGCTGAGCACTACACAAACGCAAATGAGCAGCTTGAACACACGAGCCTCCATGCTCGAGACAGGATTTCACCTCATGGGTTTTAACTATCTCTCCCAGACACAACAAGAGAAGAACCGCGAGTTCCGTGGCGTTGGGTGCGCAGATTGGAAGTTTGTTGGAGTACAGGCTGATAAAAAGTGTACAGTGTAAACTGCAGCGGCTGGCAGCCTAGGCTACGCAGCATCGTTTGCAAGCATTTAGTAGACAGAAGGCGTTTTCGATACTCCATCCCAAGTTCTTTTGCATGCATCCACTCATTGAAGTTTGCGTAGAGGGTACTGCGGGAGCCCTGATTGCTATCGCTGCGGGAGCAGATCGACTGGAACTGAATGCCAACTTGGCCCTCGATGGCTTGACGCCTTCATTCGAGGATCTGGTAGCAGTTCGCCAGCTGACCAAAATCCCAATCATCGCGATGCTACGACCCCATGCCAACAGTTTCGTTTACGACCGCGCGACACAGCTGTTGATGTTTCGCGATTTAGAACGCTTGCTGGTAAGCGGAGCGGATGGCGTGGCTGTGGGTGGTCTGACACTAGCGGGTGAGATCGACGTTTCGCTGATGTCGGACCTTCGCAGGAATTCCGCAAACCGAATTTTGGTTATGCACCGCGCCTTCGATCGACTTGACGAGCCAGCGATAGGACTTGAACAGTTGATTGACCTAGGCATCGATCGCGTGCTGACTTCGGGCGGTGCGCGGACCGCAGAAATTGGCGTGGAGCAACTACGGCGACTGGTGATTCAAAGTCGTGGGCGTATCGAGATCCTACCTGGTGCCGGAATCCGCCCAGGCAACGCGCTGGCGATACTTCGAGCAACGGGTTGCGACCAGCTTCATGGAACTTTCAAGCAGGAATTACCAGGCCGCATATTGCCAGACCCCCAAGCGATCACGGCCTTAAAACAACTAAGGATGGGCTCTGATTCCGCGGAAAAATAGTGGCTCAACAAACGCGTCGCTTGGGTTATACTGGTGCTTTGTTCAGATTGAAAAATGGGGTCGTGCCACGCAACCCTAAAACCCAATCTGGACAGTGCACGAGGACTTTGTCCAGGAACGATTGGGACAATCGTTCTACACCAGCCAACTTGCCGAAAAAGTTTTCATGATGCTAAAGTCCAACTTATTGGCTCAACTTTGGGTTGTCGCTGCCTTTGCCATTTCGTGTTTGAATCGACCATTGCACGCGGATGACAAATTGCAATTCAACCGCGACATCCGACCCATTCTCTCTGCAACATGCTTGCGCTGTCACGGCTTGGACGAAAAAGCTCGTCAGGCAGAGTTGCGGCTGGATACTTCGACCGGAGCGTTTGCTCCGAGAGGCGACGATAAAGCCGTGGCGATTGTGGCGGGTAAACCCGACGAGAGCCAACTGTGGAAACGCATCACTTCGACGGACCCTGACGCGGTCATGCCACCGCCAGACGCGAATCGCCAACTCTCAGCAGAGGAAAAAGAAACGCTCCGGAAATGGATCGAGCAAGGCGCGAATTATCAAAGCCACTGGGCATTCGAGCCTATCACGCGTCCTGATATTCCCGAAGTCGAAGAGGCGGCTGCCAATTGGAAGGTCAATCCAGTCGATAAGTTTCTAGCCGCTGCCCTATACGGCAAGAAATTGTCGCCTCAGCCTGAGGCGGACAAGCCGACGTTGATTCGTCGCGTTGCATTTACCTTAACTGGCCTGCCACCGACGACCAGTGAGATTGATGCGTACTTGCTCGACAGTTCGCCAATCGCCTACGAAAATATGGTTGACCGCTACCTGAAAACGCCGCAAGTTGGCGAAGAGATGGCTCGGCATTGGCTGGACGTTGCGAGATATGGCGACACACATGGTCTGCACCTGGACAACGTGCGATCGATTTGGGCCTATCGCGATTGGGTTGTGGACGCTTTTAACGCGAACAAGTCGTTCAAGGATTTTACGATAGAGCAAATCGCCGGTGACCTATTGCCCTCGCCGACGAAGAGTCAACGTATTGCGACTGGTTTCAATCGCTGCAACGTGACGACAGGCGAAGGTGGCGCAATTGTGGACGAGTTTCTCTTTCGTTATGCAGTCGAACGCACGAGTACGACGGTGCAAACTTGGATGGGACTAACCGCGGGTTGCGCGGTTTGCCACGACCATAAATACGATCCACTATCGTCCAAAGAGTTCTATTCGCTGTACGCCTTTTACTACAGCAATGCGGATCCGGCGATGGACGGCAACGCGATCGATACTCCGCCGGTCGTTTCACTGGCGACTCCAGAACAGGATGCTGATATTGCGAGATTGAAAGAACTGCAAACTGCGGCTGACAAGTTGCTGCAACAGGCGGCAGACCATGCGGTTGCGAAATGGGACGATTTTGCAGGTCTTGTGGCGAAGCTGGATGTGGCGGGAAAGCGCGTTCACGATGTGTGGATGGATGACGATCTGCCAATGGGGTCTTCGCATCGCAATACGTCGCGCAATGCGGAGGTGTGGGCCACTGCGGATCAAGTTCCGATTGCAGTTGGTCAGCGTGCGTTGCGACAAGAATTCGGTGACTATTACCAAGAAAGTGTCGAAGGGGGCTTGCTGCCTCGCTCTGTGCCACAACAACCCGAACTGGAGATTTGGCTGCGAGTCGACAAGCGGCATCCACCGCGCGGCGTTATGGTCGAACTGAACACGAATGCTGGACAAAGGCGTTTTGGCTGGGGCGACGTTAAAGCTCTGGGGCGAGGCGAATTCAATTCGGACAAGCAAATTCGAGTGGGAGATCTGCCCAAAGCAGGTGAGTGGGCGAAGCTGACCATTTCAGCTGATCAGCTGAACTTGGAACCTGGCAAATTAGTGGACTCGTTTGTGTTGGCTCAGTTCGGCGGTATCTGCTGGTGGGATGGATTGGCGATGAAGGGAAGCGAACCAGCAGCGGATGATCCGCGGTCTTCAATCGAGGCGTGGTGGAACTATGCAAAAGGGAAGGCGATTCCCGTTGTTCCCAAGGAAGTTACCGATGCCTTGAAGGAAGGCAAACGCGAGGGCCTCAGCGAAGGAACCGAATTCCAAGTTCGCAGTCAATTCGCCAAGCATATCGCCAGAACCCTGCCACCAGAGTTGCAGCAAGCCCGAGATACTTGGCAGCGTTTGTCGATCGATCTTGAATCGCTGCAGGATTCGATTCCCGTATCCTTGGTTTACGGTGAACTCGAAAAGCCACGCGATGCCTTCGTGATGACTCGCGGTCAATATGATCAACCCGCCGCACCTGTGCAACCTGGAACGCCTTCGTGCTTGCCTCCACTGACGGTTGCTTCGGGCGGGCGAGCTTCGCGACTCGATTTGGCGAATTGGTTAGTCAGCGATCAACATCCGCTCACAGCTCGCGTGGCGGTGAACCGATTTTGGCAGCAGATCTTCGGCACCGGTTTGGTGAAGACCAGCGATGATTTTGGTGCTCAAGGCACTCCGCCGACACATCCCGAGTTGCTTGACTGGTTGGCGAGCGAATTCCGCGGATCGGGCTGGGACGTACGTCGACTGTTGCGGATGCTAGTAACAACGGCTGCGTTTAAGCAACGTTCGCATTGTGACGCCGAAAACCTCGCCGCCGATCCTGCAAATCGCTATCTTGCACGCGGACCTCGCATTCGATTGGACGCGGAACAAGTTCGCGATGCAGCGCTGGCGGCCAGCGGATTGTTGAACAGTCGTTTGGGTGGTCCTGGATTCAACGGATATCAACCGCCGAATATCTGGGAGCCGCTAGGATATGGTGATAGCAACACGCGTTACTACTTGGAAAGCGATGGAGCGGATCTCTATCGTCGTAGTTTGTACGGCTTTATCAAGCGCACCGCTCCGCCACCATTCATGAGCAACTTCGATGCGCCAAATCGAGAGACATTGTGCCCGGTTCGCGAGCGCAGTAATACTCCGCTGCAAGCCTTGCAATTGATGAACGATGTGCAGCACGTCGAAGCAGCCCGTGCGCTCGGTGAACGCGTACTTAAGCAGGCGCCTGCGGACGCGAATGCGAGAATCAACGCGATGTATCGTTTGGTACTTTCGCGATTCCCCGACGAAGTCGAATTGCAACAGTTGTCCAAAACCTTCGATGGTTTCGCTCAGCGATTCGCCAGCGATCGTGAGGGGGCTTTACAGCTAATCAACTTTGGCCAAAGCCAAGCCACACCCACGTTTGAACCCACTGAGCTAGCGGCTTACACCCTGCTAGCGAATTTGATTCTCAATTTGGATGAAGCCGTAACCCGCAATTGATCATTTGACTCGCGGCAATAGGTTCGTCCATGGTCGCATCCGGCAGATGCGACCCACCGTGGGTCACTCTTGTCGAGTGTGTCCTTGTGCTACCCAATGCGATAGGGTTAACGGCGTGACGCGCCATCCGAGAATTTCAACCCCAACGCGTTTGCTTTTTAACCACCCGATTGCCGACGTTTTAGTTCATTGGCAGAGATCACATCAGGGCCTTTACCAGCTCGTTTTTCGTACATGCCGTCTCCGGCTTTGACGTATTTGGTAAATCCCTTGTCGCTCAAGTTCTTATCGCTCAGTCGAGACTTGCTTTTTGCGTCAGACCATGTGCCCGTGATCGATGGAACCGACAAGCAGCGACGCACAGGCAGTCCGGACTCGGGATGCTGAGTCAGCGGCGGATCGTTGAGCCCTTGCAGAATTTCAAAGGTCTCTCCGTCTTGGCTATCGTCACGAATGACTTCATAAACATAGATTGGCATGAGTGATTCTGGAAAGAATGGCCGGTCAGGTCGCTAGTTGCACCAAGGAATGAATGCACCGTTGCTTTCTATCGTTCACCAAACAGCCGCCGAATGCAAGACTAATTCAATCTTTGAGTGCGATTGCAAACGCGTAAAATTCGCTTTGTCGGTCGGCCTCGAAGTCATTATCGACGCAGACAATCAAAAGGCGGCGGCCGTCCGGCAATTCCGGTCCCCAGCAGATTCCCTCCGGCTTTTCCGCAGTCGCGTCTCCGCCCAGCCCAAATTTTTCGTCTCGCAAATCGATTAGTAGTGTTTTGGAAATCGCTTTTATGCCCGACGGTAGATCACTGCGATTTAGCTTTGCGACGGCGCTGGCATCGGTCGCGCCGCGTGTGTCGGCCAAGTATATATGTTTGATTACTGCTTCGGCTCCCATCTTGCTGTCGCGTTCAATAACCAAGTAACGGTCCGCGTCAACCGCCAGGATTTCGCTTACGCCCGTCGATTCATCGGTAAGTTGATAAACCAACTGCTTGCTCGCTGCAGCATGCTTGTTTTGGCGGTCAAACACTAACCAGCGAGTGTTCAGTCCCAAGCACTTTTCGCCCTCAACTGCGCCGTCCTGAAGCAATGGACCCTGCATCGCGGCGACAAGCTTGGTGCCATCGACGCTGCGTGCCAGACCTTCGAGGCCACGATTGGTAAAAGCGCCAATCGCCCCTGGCTCATTGGGTTGCGGACACAATTTGAATTCGGTTGGCAGTGTCCAAGCGTGTTCCTGGTTGCCATCCATTCCAAACAACCTGACCGACGGACCGTATTCGTCGCTTAGCACGAGCGATTTAGAGTCCAGAACTCTCATACCCTCGCAGTCGAACGCTACACTCTGTGGTGGACTCGCTGATGAACCTACCGCTGGCAGTGAGCCGGTCAACTGCTGGCCGGCAGAATTCTTTAGCAGGATCGTTTTGCACAGCTTCGGTCGAATTGACATAGTCTTGAAATCAATCTGCAAATCGAATTCATGCAATCGGCAAGGAAACGATGCTGCGCCATCGCCTGGTCCACGATCCGAGAGCACGAAGTATCGGTTGCCGATTCCGCTGTAGTCGATCGCGGAGAAACCACCGAGGTGATCGACAGGGGTGCCCGTTTCCAGGGTGCCCGTTAAACCGCTGAGATCACGCGAATCGCCGCTCAGTCGCCCGACCGCCAGCAGCGCTACGTTCGACTGCTGATGCTGAGCGATCACACTGTTTGTCAGGCCACAAATCGTTACAAGTGCAATAATTCGAGTGCACATAGTTTATTCCAGATATGGATGGCGTCAGGTGGCTAGTGCTCTGTCCAACTTTGATTTTGGGATTCTCGGATGCGGGTGGCACACCCAGAGTCTTCGATTGGGTGTGTAATTGGCAGGAATCTAGCACACCCTTCGCAAAGCCTCAGAGCGTGCCACCAAAAAATTAAAGTTGGACAGAGCACTAGTGGACGAGTCGCTCCGCGACTCGGCGGGGAGTTGCGGAGCAACTCCCCACAGTTTCAGAACCGTTTAGTATTCGCCAGGGATGTCGCCGCGGTCGCGAGTTAGCAAAGCCACAAACGTCGCACCATTGATCGTTTGAGACAAAAACTGAACCGAACCATCGCCAAACAGAAATTGGCCTCCTCCGCTATGAAACGCGTAGAGCTCTGAATCGTTGGTGCAGTTCATGAAGCACGTACCACCGGCGGCAAGTGTGGTGTTGCCGCTGCTGCTGGTATCATTCTGTACGCCAAGTGCATTTGCACCATCAATGCTGAAGCCGCCGTTAATGTCTGCCCATCCCCAACCGTCTGCGGTATAAGGTGTGCCGAAGGCGATATTACCTGTTCGTGGATTCATCACTTTCTTACCGGAAACGTACATGCCTGGACGACCGGCTCCTTCGGCGACAACGATGGTATTCGAGAGTCCATCGGTGATGGCGGCAAACTTGACGCCAGCCGGACCGCGAGCCATTGCACCAAAGACTTCTTTGGTGCCAAGACTGGGTAAGCCAGAAACAATAAACGCTGCATTTCGAACCGCGTTGATCGAACCGTAATCTGAGTAACCCCAAACAGGTCGTTCTGACGTGCGAGCGTTGTTCGTAACGGCTGAGTATAGGTTTTGAGTTGGATATTCGCGATCCGACGGAGCCGATGGACAGGTCATCGTGGGTAACTTTACGGTAGTCAATGAATCGTTTGCCGCTGCGTACCACGGTAGTCCATGCTTGTAAGCCGAGTAGACGTTGTTCTGCTCGACGTAAGGCAGGATCATCGATACCCACGACTGCTGAAAAATGGCAGGTGTCGTTAGGCTGATACGGCTAGGGGGAATAACTTTGTGAGCGCTCTCATAATTATGCAGTGCGAGGCCAAGTTGGCGAATATTGTTGCTGCAAGACATACGTCGCGCCGCTTCCCGGGCCGCTTGGACGGCAGGCAATAACAAGCCCACCAGGATGCCGATGATGGCGATTACAACCAGAAGTTCCACCAGTGTAAATGCAAATCGACCGCGATTTGAACCTGCCATACGAGTCTTCATGATTCTTTTCCTTTTTAACGAAACCATTGTGCCGGTGACCGGACTTCCACACCGCGTCCAAGATAAATCGCAACGGTTAAGGTTTTGTTAAGAAAGCGTGAATTGGGTATTAAGATAGCAAAACAGCCATGCGTGCGGATCGCTGTTTCGAGCGCCGGCTTTTGCCGTAAATTCGCGACAAACTTTGTCAGCTAAGCGTCAGGGGTTATCATGGCATTTACACCTTTGGCGGTTCGAAAAGGTGACGCAGTTTTCATCAAACCAAAAGTGTATGCAATATGCCTATCTATCGATGTTTTGTACTGATTTTGGTCTTCCTTAGTTCCACGCTGAGTGTCGCGGAGGCGCGCCATTTTAAGGTTGGATTTGCGAAGCGTGACATCACTCCCGAGCGTCCAACACCGATGTGGGGTTATGGCGAGCGACATGCTGCGCTGTCAACTGGCGTTCATGATCCGCTGTTTGCGAAAGCGATTGTCATTGATACAGGTACTGAAAAGCTGGCGATCGTTGGGCTTGATCTAGGCCGCGCGCCGACCGATGACATGATGCGGCGAATTCGGGAAGCGATCAAAGCCAAATCAGGAGTCGGAATGGTCATGATCTCCGGCTCGCATACGCATCACGGTCCCGTAATCGAATTACTTGACCAGCCCGGTAAAGGTCAAGGAAGCTTTGACGCTGCCGTGGCTTATACGCGCGAATTGGAAGCGAAGCTCATTGCAGTAATCGATGCCGCGGCCGCCAATGCGCGCGACGCAAAAATGGGTTGGAGCGCCAAGCCGGTGGCCATGAATCGCAATCGACATTCGAAGCTCGAACCGAAGCCCGTCGACAACGAATTGGGGTTGATTCGTTTTGACGATCTGGCTGGTCAGCCCATCGCGTTGGTCGTCAATTATGCGGCGCATGCAACCATGCAGCCCGCCAACGACCTACGCTTTTCGGCCGACTGGCCCGGCCAAATGATGATGGCCGTGGAAGAGCAATTGAAAACTAACTGCGTCTTCATGCAAGGTGCCGCCGGCGATATGTCCCCCATGCCACCCGCTGGTACCCGTGGCATCGAAGGGTTTGGAAAAGCGATGTCCGAGCATGTTTCCGCGCTGTTCGCAACAACGGAGACCACCGTACCTGAACGGCCACGACTGGAACACAAAGAAGAGATCCTGGAGTTCAAGACGCGAATGCCAATGGGCAATCCGCTTACAACGCTCCTGTTCAGTAATGCCTTCTTCCCCGAATTGGCATCTGCGTCCATGACCGATGATCTCATGCACGACCTGATCCATCCCCGTCTGACCACGATACTCATCAACCGTGAGTTGGCACTTGTGGGCGGGTCTGGCGAATTCTTTTGTCAGCACGCGGTGCGGTTAAAGGAGCGTTCGCGGGCCGCCGAGACGTTCTTTTTCGGATATTGCAACGGCCACCACATGTACTTTCCTACCATCGAAGCAGCCGCCGAGGGAGGTTACGGAGCCGACCCAGCAGTCAGTTGGGTTGAACTGGGTGCTGGGGAAAAAATGATGGACCATGCCCTGATTCATATCTACAGCATGCTTGGCAAGTTTAATTTGAAGCTGCCGTTCTAGAGATATAAAACCGATCTACTGAGCCACAAACTCATAATCCGGTCGCACGCCCAGATACCAAGCCTTCCAGTATTTGAAAGCCGACAACTTCTCTTCTTGCTTTGGGTTTTGTTTCAGCGTTCCAGCATTCAGTTTGCGGCTCAACAATCGCAAGCTCTCCTCGGCAATCATGGGCACCTTGTCATTGGAATCGAGCAACGCATAAATCAGCTCTGGAGCTTGGTCAAAATCTTCACTGCGTCCTAAAAGCTTTGCCGCCAATTGCCGGCTCTTGGGATCATTACTGATCAGCAATCGCGACAGCCGCGCCACTTGGTCTTTACGCACACCCGCATCCTTGCTCAGCTTTAAATTCTCGGGCAGCAAACCGATTTCGACGTTTCCGGTATTGTCGCTTTCCATCAGTTCCAAGAGATTTTCCACCGAAGTTTCTGCATCGTTGACGATGCGATCACCTACCCGACGAACCGACGACACGTCATCGGGCAAGCCGTATCCACCGGCCAACAAACCTTCGTTGATCTTGCCGATGGCTTTTTGTGTACTGCGAACAAGAAATAGCATCGCGAAACAGGTGCAAATATCGTCGGGCGTGTAATCGCTTTTCTTGGCCTGCAGGAAAGCACCATTGGGTTCCTGCAATCCTGCGAGTTCTGTCACACCTCGGTTATACCAGCCTGGGTTCTTGGGTTGCTTGGCCTCTCGGACTTCCAGGAAGCTCTCGTAGCGCTCTTGAGAATAGCGCCAGTAATAATAGAAATTGCCACCCGTAAAGTCGTTCGCGTTTTGATACTTCACCGCGGCATCGATCGTCGGATCGAGATCATCGCGTTTCAGTGTCAATTCGCGACGCTCGGCTCTGTTCTTCTTGATCAAATCGGTGCGAACGAAGGCGTCTGGAATGCCGTCTTCCTCAGCATTGCCACGCTTCATTTGGCGATAAAAACCAAGAATGTCACCGGCAATCAGAATCGAACAAGCGCCGGCTGTTGAAAGAGATTTGGTGACTTGGGTCTGCGGGATCAAACCCACGACGCCGGTTGGAATGTTCCCTTGGTAACCCCATCCACCCGAGGGATCGCGAGTCACAATGAGATAACGGATGGCACCCTCGATCGTTTGTGAAGGTACATCCAATCCGGCCTTGTGCATCGTCCACAGGGCCAGCATAGCGTATTGGACTTGTGAAGTATCGCCAGTCGGTTTTTCCAAGTAGCCGAAACCGCCATGTTGTTTTTGGTTCGCTACAAACCATGCCAGTACCGTTTCCAACTCACTGCGGTAAGCGACCGGATCCGCCTCGGCCAGCAGCACTGCCGCAACGCTAATTCCATAAACGATCGACTCGCCGTGCCGGCCCGAACGCAGGCTGCGAGCCATCTGCTGCGCAATCGCAATACCCGCTTTGACCTTGGGCAAGTCAGGATTGCCAGTAACTTTTAGCAACGTATAGGCGATGAGCGCCGGCGTCCCGCCTTCATAGGTATTCGATTGGCTGGAAGATTTGTTGAGATAGTCCACTCCCAAATCCAACATCGCCTGCACCTTGGGGTGCTCCGGCGAATAATTTTGGGCCCTAGCGCAATTTGTCGATCCAGCCAAGTAACAGCAGCCCGCGAACATCCAGACCCAAATGCGATTATTCATAGTCGAATCAACCTTCACGCTTTCGCCAACCCAATCCTGTCACGAGTGTGCCGTATCGCTCCGCCCCTACAACCTTCCAGCCACCAACGTCCGCGCAAGGTCGCACCCGGCAGGTGCGGCCCTCCGTGGGTCACTCTTGCGGATAGTGACCTTACCTTTGTCACTGCAAACTGCATCCTAGCCTGCAAGGCACTGATCTTATCCTACATCATCCGCCTGTAACTTGCCAAACCCATGCAGTTCTTAGAAGGCACTTATTTGCGGGCAATCCGGCGATTCAACCAGCATACTAGGCTTTGTCTCAAAAGGGGTCTGACCCTTTGGAGGGCATGCAAAATCACTGACAAAAGAACATGCCCGGAGAGGGGCAGTCCCCTTTTGAGACAAGGCGTACTGTCGATTCTGGCCGGACAAACGGAACCGGACGATTTTCTATGCTGCATTTTCGCCTGCTTTGTATAGCATGAAAGTAAATCAGTAAATAAAATCAACTTTCTGGTTCCGGAGAATTTTGCGTTTTGCCCGGAATTGCTCGTCACAATGCGTCGTACAAGACAAAGGGTTGAGGTCAATTGAGAGGATAGGGAACCATCTCATTTGCCCAGAACCGAAACTATTAAACCTCCTCATTGGGAGACGGATGTAATGTTGTTTACTAGACCACTCTTGGTTATTGCCTTCGCCATGTTGCCGTTGGCTTCTTTCGCTAGTCAACCGCTTGCAGATGGCAAAAGCCGCTGGGCAACCTTTAAGAATGTGGCGGGTGAAAACTACTTCGCATTGTCGCTGCAAGCCATGCAGGACCTGCCGACTGCAGACCAAGTGGAAGTTGTTGTTATCGTTGACACTTCCGCGTCGCAAACGGGAACTGTCCGCCTTGAAGCGATCGAAGTTCTCAACGAACTTGCCGCTAATCTACCACTGAACGCCAAAGTGAGTTTACTGGCCAGCGACGTTCAGACGGTCGAGCTTTCTGGCGGCCTTGTGGGAGCCACAGATTCGAAGTGGGAGTCGGCGGTTGCGCGATTGCAAAAACGCATTCCGCTTGGCACTACAGACCTAACACTGGCTTTACGTACCGCGCTTGCACAGTTTTCGCAGGCCGTCGCTCAACGAACAATCATTTACATCGGAGATGGTCTCAATCGAAGTCATTTACTGACCGCAGTTGAACATCGTCAGTTGATCGACGATTTGGTTAAGCGTCAGGTAAGCGTTTCATCACTGGCCATCGGACCCGTTGTCGATGTCGCAAATCTTGCCGCTCTGGCAAACAACACGGGTGGCATCTTACTTTCTCGTGAAGAGATTGAAGAATCTACTCAAGCCATCGGACGCTTGCTGGGAGCCAGTGTTTCGTTGCCGGTCGTCTGGCCTAGCACCGTAGAGACGCCGAAGGCTCTGGCAACATTCTTCCCAACAAAATTACCGCCGCTACGGATGGATCGCGATTCCATTGTCATCGGCCAGTCGCAGTCCGACGCTGAAGCCGGCAAGTTTGTCGTACGAGGCACTGCGGCAGGCAAAGAGGTAGAACTCACGTGGGTCGTAAAGCCCGAGGCAAGCAACCCTGACTTGGGTTTCCTACCAAACGTAATTGAATCGGCCAAACTTGACGCTGGCATCAGCTTGCCAGCATTGGGTTCTGCAGGTTTGCGTGCGATGAGCCTTGCTCTGGCGGATACTTCGACAGAATTAGTCAAAGCCGGCCAGTTCGCGCTGAAGTCCGGCGAGACGGCAAATGCAAAACGAATTGCGGAAGAAGCGCTCAAGAGCGACCCGAACAATGCAGAAGCCATTAGCCTCCTGAATGCAGCCAACAAACTGCTCGAATCGGTGCCAGCGGGTAAGTTTATGCAGACCGGAGTACCAGCGGGCGATGATCCCTTTGGTGAACCGTCAACGAGTGCTGAACCGGTAGGTGCTGATCCCTTCGAAGTCCCTGCGGGCCAAGTTCCTGCTACACCTTCACTGGCAATTCCTTCACTGGCAATTCCGTCACCTGCTGTTCCTGCCCCTGCACCGAGCGCTCAGTCACCGGCGCTTTTGGGAGAGAGCTTCGGAGAAGGAAGCTTGCTTGCTCGAGAAGAAGAACTTCGTCGAGCTGCAGCTCAAGCAATGAACCAAGACATTCGCAATCAGCTCAGCGAAGCCTCGAAGTTATTGAAAACAGATCCAACCGGCGTTAAGAACGCACTCAAGGCCCGCTTGGAAGAGATCGATGCCGCAGTCGATCTCGACCCGGCAATTCGCACGGACCTGCGAACTAGGTTGCAGTCGGCTATTCGTAGTGCAGCGGCTGCTGAAGGTGTCTACTTGGATCGCGTACAGCGCGCAGAAGTCTTGAGTGCACAGGCCGACGCCAGCCAACGCCTGCTGGCTGAAATTAGTCGAACCGATGAGTCGGTTAAGCAGCTTGTCGAACAGTTCAATTATCTCATCGCTCAACGCAAGTTCCTGGAAGCCAGCAAGGACATCGCTCCCGAGGTAGGTCGTCTGGTGCCCGATACTGAAATTGAAAATACCATTCGAGAATCGAGTTCGTTGATCGCCAATTACGCACTGCTTCGCGAAGTATACGAGCGGCGTGAACAGGGTCTGGTCGACGCATTCCGTGGTGTTGAGACAGCCGCCGTGCCCATCGATGAACCTACGATTATCTATCCTCCAGCGGAAGTTTGGCAGGCTTTGTCCGCTCGCCGCAAAGAACGTTACGGCGCAATCAACCTCGCAGGGGGCGCCGGCGGTTCAAAAGCAGAACAGAAAATTACGGCGGCATTGAAGCAGGTAACCAAAGATATTGAATATTCAGGCACACCGTTGCGTCAAGTCGTTCAAGAATTGCAAGATACTTACAACATTCCCATTCGTTTAAACATCGTCGAACTAGGTGTCGTGGGTATCGATCC
>JANLQO010000162.1:0-6592 GCA_031367855.1 Planctomycetia bacterium
ACACATTTGGCCATTTCAGCCTGAGTAGGCGACCGCCCAAAACAGACGCGATGCAAGTGTTCCACCGCCAATTCTGGTGATGAGAACTCACGTTCAATCAGCTTCGCCGTCGCACTCGCGCGCGCCACCACCCAAGGATGATGCATCATAAGCAAGGCTTGCGGTGCCACTGTACTTCGGGCGCGTTCGCCGATCGATACACTGGTGTCCGCGAAATCGAATGCTTCGAACAACTCAGGTAACGCATTACGAAGCACCGGATGATACAAGCTTCGTCGCGTCGTCTGATGCGAGTAATTGTAATCTTCCTTTACACCGGACTTCAGGAGTGACCCTCCAACCGCCCCATCCAACTCGCCACTGGCTTGCAACATGCCATCGCGCAGCGATTCAATTGAAATTCGACGCAAATTTCCACGCCCAAGCAACTGATTGTGCGGATCCCGGTTGACTGAGTCCGCGCTGGGCTCAACCAAGCTGCGTCGATAAACATCGGAAAACACGATGCAACGAACCAAGTGCTTGGTCGACCAACCGCTGCGCATAAGTTCATCAGCTAGCCAGTCAAGCAGCTCCGGGTGCGATGGCTCGGCTCCAGTGGTTCCAAAGTTGCTGGTCGTGGTCACCAACCCCTGACCTAAGAGCCACGACCAGACACGGTTGGCATAAACACGCGCCGTCAATGGATTGCGAGGGTCGCTCAGCCAGCGCGCAAGCGGCAATCGTCCGCTCGCTCGCTCATCAAACGCTAGCGACGAATTTGTATCGACACCCAAAGCTGTCAAGAACCCACGCGGAACGACTTCTCCCAAGCTATGTACATTGCCGCGAATGTGAATCCGAATGTCATTGGCTGGCGTCAATTCTCGAACCGTCATAAAACTCGGCCTCGATTCTAGCATGCCCTTTAAGCGAGCGAGCTCTTTCTCCATCTTCTTCACTTCATTGCCATCAGCGACGACATCAGCCTTTGTAGCCGCAGGTTTTGCATCGACAGCCTTTTCAGAAACAATTTTTGCCAAACTCTCTGGCCCCAGAGGCAAAAACTGGATCGCATCGATTACCACATGGCCATCGGAGTCGTTGTTCGATACGATTACGAACGCTTGGCCATCTTTCTCAAATCGATAGGTTCCCAGCGTGATCCAAATGCCGTCGTCGGGCGACAGCTGTTGATTGACACGATGGGTCTGTTCACCATCGGCGCTAAATACAACCGCCCTCGCGTTCGAAGCTCGGTTCGACGCAGCGGTGTAGGACATGCGCACGCGATATTGCCCAGGCGGAAGGCTCTTTGGCTCAAACGTCGCTGACTTTTCACCCTTGCCTTGGTTGCCATCGTGCAAATAACGCTCGTTGACAAAACCGCTCACACCGGCGCCATCAACCCAACCGCCAATGAGTTTCGCATCCACATCGTCGACTACCACACCTGCCAGTGTCGCGATGTCAACCGATTTCTTGGGATCAATATCGCTTGCTTCCTTTTTCTTTATAGCGGCGATCTTCAGGGTCAGTTGCTTGACATCCGCAGACATCCGTTCGAATGCAGCCGCCTGCTCCGGTTCGATCGGTAGCGATTGTTCAACCCATTTTGAAACGTTGTCATGATCCATCGCCACAGTGTTTCGGAAGATCCCAGCCAAGGCGTAATAATCACGAGTTGGAATGGGATCAAACTTGTGATCATGACATCGCGCACAGCCGATTGTCTGAGCCAAAAAAGCCCGCCCGAGAACCTCCAGTTGCTCGTCGATGTAGTCCATCTCCAGTTGCGACTTGTCTTGTTCTTCGAGGTTCGTGTTGCCAAACGTGAGGAAGCTGGTTGCAACTAATTGACGAGTTCGCTCGCGAAGATCTTCAGCCGTCAGTAAATCACCTGCCACTTGCTCGACGATCATCTGATCAAATGGGCGATCATCGTTGAACGCTTCAATCAAGTAATCGCGATAACGCCAGGCTTCGGGCAACACGAACCCGCGCAGTGTCACCGACTCAGCGAACCTCACAACATCCATCCAGTGCCTCGCAATCGTTTCACCAAACCGCGGCGAGTCCAGCAGGCGATCGACCATTCGCACTTCGGCATCGGCACTGCTATCCGCTTCAAACTCTTCCATCAACATGGGGTCTGGGGGTAATCCATGCAGGTCGAATGTCATCCGTCGCAGCCATTGCGCTCGCGACACTCGCGGCGCCGCAGTCAGCCCCGCGTCCTTTAACTTCGCATCGATAAACCCATCTACGACGGTCGCGCTGGTTGTATCGGCTGGCAACTGTGGCCTCACGACAGGTCGATAGGCCCAATGCTGCTGCGCATCGGCAACCGATAGCGCTCGCGTGTTTGATGGCTTAACGCTCACCTCGTTGCGAGGATCCGCAGCCCCCATTTCAATCCATCGCTGGAGCGTAGCGATCGTCCCATCTGGCAGCTTTCCATCCGGCGGCATCTGCAGATCCGGGTCGTCGTACAAAACCGCTCGCATCACCAAGCTGGCGGCTGGATCTCGCGGCACAATCGCATCACCTGAATCACCTCCCCGCTGCCAATTCGGCCGCGAATCTAATAATAGCCCGCCGCTCGCTTCGGTATCCGTAGCATGGCATTCCAGGCAGTGTTTGATCAGCAAGGGTCGAACTTGCGCTTCAAAGAAGTCAATCTGGGATGCCTCAGAGAGTCCAGAACCGGTGGCAGGCGGACCTTGAGCGAAACCCAAGGCAGTGAAACCCAAGGCAGTGAAACCCAGCGCGTAGCAGCACCATCCGGCAATCCACAAGGTTGTACTGTTGCGGTTGGGCATAGCGAGTTTCGATCGTGGCCGGAGGGGGTTAACCTTTCTAGTTTACTGCCTCTACCACGTGGGGTCGATAAGAAGTCATCAGATTTTGTGCCACCGCCTAGTTTTTCAACGGCGTCAACGTCACTCGATGAAACCGGTATCGGCAATCGTAGGCACCCAAAAACAGATTGTCAGCATGCTTGGTCGCCCAGTAATCCGACAAGGTCAGTCGTTTAGCGTCACCGGTCCACCTAATCAAAGGGCGTCCGTCGCAGTCCACGGTTACAAGGCTCTTTTGGACTCGAACGACGATTTGCGAGAGTTGGTTCATCTTTAGCTGCGCGCCTTCCACAGTGGTTGGCCCACCATCGAAATTTTGGCCATCGATGTTCTCTAGCGCACTGACAATGCGTTCGCCCCCGACTCGAAAATTGATGAGCGTCAAGAATCGGTCGCGCGACATGCGCTGGCCTAGTATTAATCCGTTGGGCTCGTCAAGCGGCTCTGCGATGACCACCAACTCGTAAGCCTCCGGCAACGGCTCTTTCATGGATAACTCGATTCTCGCGCCAAACACTTTCGGGGAAGTTAGTATGTGACCGTCGAAATCCCACGCTCCCAACACCGAATTCGATGCGATTGTTTTGGGATCACGAAAAGGAGCGAGCAGATCGATCGAGCCGCCCGAAGGCGACGGTGAAGTTGCTGAGGATGCGACCTCAGTGGCACGAGACGCGAGCGAAAACGATTCCGCTGGAACTGGGAACCGATCTGGGGATTCGCGAACTTGAAAATAGCCCCAAAGTTCTTCGCGTTGCCCATCTTCAAGTTCCACTTCGAGGCGATAGCTGACCGGTGTCGCACGATCAAACTTGCCCAGCGACAATTCAAAACCGCTGCGCGCGGTGCCGTTCACTGAAGTTGGAATGTCTAGCCAGGGGCCGCGCAAGCTAGTTTGAATGCGCAGGCGACAGCTCTTGAGCTTGGAACCCACGGAAAGGGCGACATTTAGTTGGACCTCATCATTGGGTTTTGGCACCAATGGTTCGGGAAGAGCCGTAAAGCGTGAAAACAAATCATCGCGAGGTGCAGGTTTGTCGGGCACCACCCACCCCAACCGCTTTTTTTGTGCTTCGTCGAGCCACGCTTGATTAATCCAACCGTTGTACTGCCCCAGACTCATGACCGCTCCGTCGGCGGGTTCGTTGTGAGGCAAGCCGATCGAGTGACCTACGCCCTCGTGAAACACGACGCAATCGGTACCCGAGTAAGGTACGCGCCAGCCGTCACCGCTAACCAAACCCCATCCTACGCCGCGATCCGCCAAATAGGTTGCCCGCGCGCCCCCCGATTCCGCACCAGGAAAATGGCGGCCTCGATTGTAATTTCCTTCAAACTGCCAACTTTCCCCATCCCGCTTGACGCGATAGAAATCGTCCAGCGGTCGCCAGTTAATCTCGCTTAGGACTAACAGAATCGGAAAACTACCGCGTTCGCCCTGGCTAAATTTCAACGTGGAATCGACTTCGCCTAGCGTTCGAAAGAAAATTGCGTTTGCATCGCCGCGACGCAATTCACTTGTGCTCAGCGTCGAGTGAAACGGGGATTCAATCACTTTTGCTTTCAACACGGATTGACCGTCGAGTTCGCGTGCGTGAAAACGCTCAATGCGAAGCGCGTAGTAGTTCAAACGTTCCTTCCAATCTGGCAAAGGCACAGCATCCTTAGGAACGAAGTAAACCATCGTCACTTCAATGGCATCAACTCGATGCTTGCCGTCCCATGTTTTTAACTGTCCGGCCGCTGGCTGCGGAGCGGCAAATCCTATGGCCAACGCTGCAATGCTGATGAGGCGACGATGGAGATTATTGTCCAATTTGCACACGGATTTTGCTCACTTCGACTAGAAATCGTCAACTGCAATAATGCGAATAGATAGGACGGTACCCAAGGACCAGATTAACATATCTTCCAGTCGTCCGAAAAATTTCTCCTTCAAAACGCGCTAACCTGGGTAACGGGTCAAAGGTCGTCGAGGCGATGGTTGCAACTGAAATCTGCTGGGCGAACTGACGGGAGTGGCGGTTGCGGTACAATCAAGGCGGAAAGAACGCCGATGTGCCGGTACTCAACTGAACGAAAAAATGGAATTCCTTGAACTGTTGATTGTGGTTGCGATGGTGTTCGTGAACGCGGTGTTCGCGGCTTACGAAATTGCTCTGGCTTCTGTCTCGCTGGCACGGTTACAAGTTCTCATTGGCCAAGGGAAACAGGGAGCGGTCGCTGCGCTGCGAATGAAAGACGAGATCGAGAAAAGTCTCGCGGTGGTGCAATTGGGCATCACTTTGGTCGGATTAATCGCTGGTGCAACCGGTGGTGCCAGCGCGACCGAAGACATCGCGCCTTGGATTCGCAGTTTTGGTTTGGGGGAAGTTTGGGCGGATGTGCTGGCAGTGGCGCTGATCGTGCTGCCCCTGACAGCTATCACAATTGTGCTCGGCGAACTGGTTCCCAAACTTTTTGCGCTTCGCAACAAGGAATGGGTTTGCTTGGCGTTGTCGCCGTTGATGAAGTGGTTTGCGCTCAGCGTCTGGCCTCTAGTTTGGGTCTTGGAATCTTCCGCCAGCGGTCTGATGGACCTGAGCGAGAAACTCTGGACTCCGCGAACCCATGGCGATGCGCGGTCCGAGGCCGCTGAATTACAGGAGTTGCGCGCCATCGTTAGTTTGGCACGGACCTCGCGTTTGATCGGTGCACGCGAAGAGAACATTATTTTGGGTGCTGCTCGACTGGCCAGTCGAATGCTCAATGAGATTATCATCCCGGCTGAACATATTCGCATGTTGACGATTACCGATTCGCTTTCGGACAGTCTCATTGCCGCACATTTGGACATGCACACGCGTTTTCCAGTAGCCGAAAGAACGGGCGATGCGCAGTCGATCGTCGGCTACGTGACGTTCAAAGATGTCGTCTCCATGCTGAAGCTTAGCCCCAAGGAACCGACCCTGCGCGGCATCGTGCGTCAGTTGCCGAACCTTGACGGCAAGTTAACCATCGCGGTCGCGATGGAAAACTTGCTGCGAGAACATACGCACATCGCATTGGTCCGCGATGGCGAGAAAGTCATTGGCATGATCACCCTGGAAGACATCATTGAGGAACTGATTGGGGACATTCAGGATGAATACGACCTATTGCCCGTGCACGTCATACGTTCTGGAAAAGGCTGGGTTATTGGCGGTGGAGCTTCACTGGCGCGGGTTAAGGAGACTACGGGAATCGAGCTGCAAACCAACACAGGTTCGCATAACCTTAGCGCTTGGATTATGGAGCAAATTGGCGGGGTGCCCACCGGTGGTGAGGTTGTGAAACACCCCCATTGTCGCGCCCTAGTTCGAAAAGTCCGCCGCCAACGGGTGTTAGAAGCTGCATTGAGTGTCGAGCCCTCGTAGCAGCGATTGTGCGGGACACGGAAGATTTTCGACTCCCAATTACCAAACTTGTGCACTCTCAGACAGGAAAACGGGAGGTCAACTTGCTGTGACCACCCCTCCCTAAGTGTCGTGTCCGAGGGTTTGAATTGGGCGTGTCATGACGCTCCTTCAGGCCATCGCTGTGAAGCATTTTGTGCTAGGAAACTGTTGGTATTCATGCATCATGCGCGCATCGATTTCGGAGAAATCGATCTACGTAGGCCGATTTCTCCGAAATCGGCACTTCGAAATGCTTCTCAGCGTTGTCCTTCAGGCCTTCGCAAATAAATGCGAACTCTTGTGTGACAAACACTGGCCAAGAATGCTGATCCGCAT
>JANLQO010000167.1:0-24529 GCA_031367855.1 Planctomycetia bacterium
GGTCAATTCATCGTCGGCCGACCGCAGCAACTTCATACAAGCGGAAACTTGTGACGCACGAAGGCGCGTATACGAGGCGGTTTTGACGATCTATCCGGAGATTCGGGCTTGAGGATCAAGTGGGGTAAGCTTCCAGCTTGCCAATTGAGGGTTAAGGCAAGCTAAAAGCTTACCCCACGGGCCAATTTTTGCCCGCTCGTTATTTCTGAGAACAAGGCAACTGCCGCAAAATCATTTTCAGCAAAAAGCAAGTAACACCGTCGCGAAATCTTGCCAAAACCAAGGAATCTCATGGTAAGCATCCATTACTTCAAACCGTGGCACTAAAGTTGCTTTCGCTCCTTGCGTGCCAAGTTAGGCGCATGTTTTCCTAACCGGAAAATTCTCTGTTCATGGCAAGTCTTGACGTTGGCCACTTGCAAGTCTAGTATCTATCGCATGCGTTACTTCACGATCCAGCGTCAAGACTACATTACCTTTGCTTGGTTTCTAACCGGGTTGATGGTAACGAGCAGTTTGCTGAGCGCGTGCCCCAACATTACGAACTCAGCGGTTTGCGCTGAGGAGCGAGCGTTGGAGAAGGACGACGATGATCGATCCAACTCTATCCAACTTGACGTCGCGCTTCACTATCAGGTCGACGAACGCCCTACCTCTCAAACTTGGCAAGAAGTCCGGGTTTTCTATTGTGTGCAAATGATTGCGGCGCTTCCGTCTGCAAATCTTCAGCGCGGACCTCCGGGTCTTTGAAATCGTCTTCCCTTGATGTTGACACTCAAGGCGTAGCCTTTCTTAAGTTAATTTTATCCTGCACCAGCTTGCGGGATTATGAAACTGCGGAAGCAGTTGTTTGAGTATGGCGTGTTGGTAATCGACGGATCAATCTTCTTGTGTTCAGCCACAAATGGATTTGCCGATGGACACGCTTGCGCCCGACCATTGATCTTTGATCCAAACACAATACGTGAGTTGTCATGTCAGAAAAACCCCAAGCAAGTTCCGATGTAGTTGAACCGCTCGGAACGACTAGTCAAAATCTCCGCTTCGATATCGTCTCCGGTTTGCTTGTTTTTTTGATCGCATTACCGCTTTGCCTCGGCATATCGGGAGCGAGTGGATTTCCAGCCATCAACGGCGTATTTACTGCAATTGCGGGAGGGATTATCTGTGCGTTTCTTAGCAACTCAGCACTGACGATCAAGGGTCCTGCTGCGGGTATGATTGCCATCGTGTTGGGAGCGGCCACTGAATTTGCGGGACTGGCTGGAGTAAAGAGTGACAACACCGATCCGACGATCTATATGCAGTACCTGCCAATGGTGGCTGCGGTGGCCGTTGTGGCGGGCGTGTTTCAAATTCTGATGGGACTTTTCAAAGCCGGTTCGTTAGCGGATTTCTTCCCCACCGCGGTAATTCACGGGCTATTAGCATCGATCGGTCTGATCATTATTGGCAAACAACTCTATCCGCTGTTGGGACTCAAGCCTAACGGCTCTCTCGAAGCCTACGAAGCCTACCTTGAACTGCCCGAGCACGTGCCGCATTTTGCGTGGCAAGCTGCATTGATCGGTGGCCTAAGCCTGCTGCTTCTATTCATCTATCCGAAATTGAAGAAGAGTATTCCTCTGTGCAAAGTAATCCCCGCCCAATTGATTATCTTGGCAGTCGCCATTCCTGTATCTGGTGTGCTGTACAGCGGTTTTGAAGGGATGAAGCGCAGCTACGAGATTGGGCATCACGGCGAAACTAAACTGCAGGAAGTAAAATCTTTGGTGGTTAAGGTACCACCAAGTGCCGCTGCGCTCCCGGCGTCGTTTATCTACCCGAACTTTTCGAAAGTTGGCACGTTCACGTTTTGGAAGTGGGTGGTGATGTTTACTTTGGTCGGATCGCTCGAGTCCCTGCTCAGTGCAAAAGCGGTTGAGGTCCTCGACCCCTGGAAGCGAAAGACCGATTTGAATCGCGACTTACTCGCGGTGGGCGTTGCCAATACTGCGGTTGCCTGTGTTGGGGGATTGCCGATGATTTCTGAAATTGTTCGCAGCTCGGCCAACAAAGACTATGGGGCGCGCAGTCACTGGTCCAACTTCTTTCATGGATTATTCTTGTTGCTCAGTATTTGCCTTTTACCGTTCCTGTTGAACAAGATTCCGGTCACGGCCTTGGCAGCGATGCTGGTCTACGCGGGCTGCCGCTTGGCGCACTACAAAGAGTTTTTGCATATGTGGCATGTGGGCAAAGAACAGCTAGTTGTGTTCTTGGCAACCATTGCTGGTGTTTTGGGAACAGATTTGCTGATTGGAGTCGGCATCGGCATTTTGGTTAAATTCCTGATCCACCTGAGCCGTGGCGTGAAAATTACCGACTTCTTTTCCGCTCCGGTGGAAGTTGAAGTTATTGACGGCACACAAGTCGTTACTCTTAAAGGCAGCTTAGTATTCACGAATTGGTTATTGCTGAAGAAGAAGCTGGGCAGCCTCCCTAAAGACAGCAACATCATCGTCGATTGTTCGGAGGCGGTGTTTGTGGACCATACGGTGATGAGCCGCCTAGCCGAAATGGAGCGCGAACTGGAATCCAACGGTCGCCGTTTAACCCTCCGCGGGCTGGATAAGCACGAAGCGCTTTCACACGATAGGCTTGCTGCGCGGCAGTTGCGCCATCGGGCTTAACCTGCCGGAATTTCCTGGAATCAAAACTTTTCCAACAATATTTAACCGGACTCTTGCAAAGAGACAATTCGCAAATGGATCCAATTCTATTAGGTACGTTGACGTTCATCGTTGGCGTTGTATTTTCGGTTTCCTTACCGAACAACCGCGTCCAGGTATGGGCAAACCTAGCGTCTCAGCTGATCGCTTGCTGCCTAATCCTTTCACGGACCATTCCAATTTTGCTTGGTGGCGAAGACTATGCAGAGGTAATGCCTTGGTCCTTTCCCGTCGAAATGATTCCTGTGGAGATTAATGCGGTCTCGGCATTTTTTCTTACATTTTCACTTCCCATGACTTTTTTGGGATCAGTGTTTGCGGTTGGCTACCTTTCGAAGGACATGGATGGCTCTCGTCACGTGGGCATTCATTTTGCAATTCTGTCGATGGTCCAGCTTTCCTATGTGATCATTTATACCGTTCAAAATGCTTTTGCGTTTCTCGTCGGCTGGGAGATTGCCGCGCTGTCAGCTTGGTTGCTAGTGATCTATGAACATCGCAATCAAAAGATTCGATTTGCGGGCTTCAACTACCTGATATCAACGCACCTGGGACTATTGTTCTTGGTAGCGGCGTTCACCGTCATGCACGGCTCCACACAGAGCTTTCAGTTTGTCGACTTTGCGACCTTCCTGAGTAAGCCTAGCTTTGAGCGTGGGCTGGCTTTCGTGCTTTTGCTTACCTCGTTCTGCTTGAAGTCCGCCTTTTATCCCTTCCATACTTGGCTTCCACGCGCGCATGCTGCTGCGCCGGCCCACGTTTCGGCCTTGATGTCCGGTGTAATTCACAAGGCAGGCATGTTTGGCATGCTCAAGTTCTTATTCATGATGGGTGAGCCAGATCTCTGGATGGGTTGGTTGCTAATCACCGTTTCGGCCCTATCTGCGTTCATGGGAATTCTCTACACCATTTCGCAACGCGACCTCAAGCGGTTGCTAGGATATTCGTCTACAGAGAATGTCGGTATCGCCGGTATCGGCTTTGGAGTTGGCAGTTTAGGACTTACGTTGCACGATCCAGTATTAGCAGGCTTGGGCTTCGGCGGCGGGATCTTGCATATCCTTAATCATGCCTTGTTCAAGTGCCTACTTTTCTACGGGGCTGGATCCATCTACCGATTTACTCACACCGTCGATCTGGAAAAACTGGGTGGTTTGTTGAAGCCCATGAAGTGGACCGGTGCCCTATTTCTATTGGGCGCGTTGGCAAGTGCGGCATTTCCACCATTCAACGCCTTTGCCAGTGAATTCTTGATTTATGTTGGCTTGTTGCAACATGTTCCTGAACTTGGGCTCGGTCGCTTCGTGCTACCTATGTTCGCGTCCGTCCTAGCGATTGTCGGCGGCCTTTCGGCACTCTCAATTACACGGGCTTTTGGCTTAGTATTCCTGGGAGTGGGTAGAGACCCCACCCACACTGGCAGTCACTCGCACGAAAACGTCTTCATGATCATTCCCATGGTTGCGCATGGAATTGGAATCGTCATCGTTGGCTTATTCCCAAGTTACTGCTTTAAATTGATCGCGTCTCCAATTGCAGTGATGCTTACGTCGACGGGAGAAAAGTCGATAGCCATGGCTGGACTGCCTGATCTGCAATTACTGCAGATGTTGACCCAAGTCGCTTGGATGCTCTTTGGCACTATAGCGGTCCTTTTGGTTCTACGATTTACTTTACTACCGCGAGCTAACCGAACGCATGTCACATGGGGATGTGGTTACACCGCGCCCAATACACGCATGCAGTATTCTGGGGCGTCATTTTCCGCGCCGATGATAGCGGTCTTCCGAGATTTCCTGCACATCCTCAAACGGGGTTCACTGCCCGAAGGAGTATTTCCAGCGGATGGTAATTACGAAACGCATTGCGTTGATTCGGTTGAGCACCACATGTTTGGCGTACTTGATGGCGGCGATGGCGTTTCAAAGCGGGCTTTGAGTTACCTACCAGAAGGCTCGCAACTCGCGTTCGCATTTGGGCTGGTCAGCTTAATAGCGATTGGTGTTTTTGCATTACTAAAGTAGCCACTAAATAGCGTCTGCATACATAGACTACGAGAGATTGACAAATGAATGTGCTGCTTACTATTTTCCACGCTGCCACGGTGTTGGTAGCCCCCATCTTCGTGATGGGGATTATTAATCGCGTCAAATCGCTGTGGTCGGGACGCAGAGGGCCACGCTTGAACCAAACTTGGTTTGATATATTGCGATTGCTGCGAAAAACGCCCGTGTACAGTCAAGTTACGAGCTGGATTTTTCCACTTGCACCAATCGTGCTATTGTCGGCAACGCTTGTTGCCAGCTTGTTCGTACCATTCGTACCGGGCTTCACGCCGATGAGTTTTAATGGCGACTTTATCGCGTTTCTTTACATACTGGGACTTGGTAAGGTATTTATGATGTTGGCCGCCTTGGACACGGGTAGTCCGTTCGAGGGCATGGGAGCCAGTCGGGAAGCAACCTATTCTGCGCTCGTCGAGCCGGTCTTTATGCTGGCCTTGGTAGCGGTAGCCATCGCCAGCAGTAGCATTTCTTTTGCTAATTTTATCGTTCCTGCCGGTGACTTTAGTACCGCTCTAATTTTAAAGCTCGCCTTTACTGGCTCGATGTTTGTCGTATTGCTGGTCGAAGCGGCGCGTGTTCCGGCGGATGACCCCACAACTCACTTAGAGTTAACAATGGTTCATGAAGTCATGATCTTGGATAACAGTGGTCCGGAACTGGCGATGGTCCAATACGCTGCAGCCGTAAAAACGACCATTATTGCGGGTATTATGGCCTCTATTTTGAATCCATTCTCCACTGAGTTTCTGCCTTTGGCGGCCATGCTCTTCACGGCGCTGACCATAGCAGCGATTGCTGCAGCCATTGGGTTGATTGAATCTTTAATTGCACGGCTGCGTTTCCGAGCACTCCCGTTATTCATCTTTGCTGCGTTCATGGCTGTCATGCTGAGCGTCATCGTTGTAAGTGCAAACCAAGGATAAAATCATGACTAACATATATATCGCCTTCGTCGCTGCATTCCTGCTACCGTTGCTGTTTCACTCGTGGCGAGTCGCGGTTATCTCCTTGGGCATCCAAGGGATTTTGATGGGTTTGATACTCCTTTACACTCATGAACGATCTGCCTCAATGGCATTAGAAGCGATCAACTTATTTGTTGTGCGTGGGGTCATTGTACCCTGGGTCCTGTTCCGAGCGATGAAGAATGTGCCCATGCCGCCAGACTTTACTCTGATCCGAAAGTCTGTTTTACAATGGCTGATCGCGTTTGCATTGGTCGGTTTGGCGTTTACATTCGGTTGGAAAATGTCGCTCAAGAATCCTCTTGAAGCGATTCAACTCGGTACTGCAACGGCGGCGATCCTGCTCAGCATGCACGTCCTGGCCAATCAGTCTCATCCGTTAGCGCAAGTCGTGGGACTGCTAACGTTCGAAGGCGGAATTACGTTAATCGAATTGCTTTCGCCTCATGCAATGCCATTGTATGCATTCGTTGGCGTGTCGTTAGTCTATGTGGTACTAATTTTAACTTGCGCGCATTATCTTCCGCTCTTGGCGATATCAGCCCATGGAGTCAATGCGGAAGACGAGGTATTTCTATGATCGTTTTAGGATGTGCTTTGATTCCTTTGGTGCCGGTAGTACTTCTATTAATGAAGGCGCTCAAGGGCATCAATGCTAGCCGCGCATTGGTTGCTGCAGCGCTTTTGGAATTGCTGCTAGCAATCTTCATTGCAACGCAGCGTCAACCTGGAAGCGCCGTTTATTTTTTAGGCAATTACTGTGTGCTCGACGCCAGCTCGCTGCTGTTCTTGATGGTGATTTCTATCGTGTTCTTCGGGATCACGCTCTATATCCATCATCGAATCACTGCCGGTCTTATGCCGCAAGCGTTTGAAACGTTCATTGTTCGCGTCTTGCTGTTCTTTTCGAGCGGCGTCCTCGCGGTCATTAGTAATCATCTTGTGGTGATGTGGGTCTTTTTGGAATTGGGCACGCTGGCATTGGCCCCCTTGATCTACTATGCCCGAGATATCGAGGCGGTTCGTGCTTCCTGGAAATACTTGATGTTCTCGGTGATTGGCCTCGGCTGCAATCTGCTGGGATTGATGTGTATTGCCCGGGCGATGGGCGGTGCAGTTGGCCACGATAATGCCTCGCATCTAACTCTGTTTATGAATGAGCTACAGCAAGTACACAGTCTCGGTGAGCAGCGTTGGTGGGAACTTGGTTTGGCACTGATGGTTTTTGGCCTAGGTACGAAACTGGGTTTGGCTCCAATTTATTCTTGGTTGCCCGACGCTTATGACTTATCGCCTCCGTCAATTACCGCCCTCATGGCCACGGTGCAGTTTAACTGTGTCATGCTTTGTCTTTTCCGCGAAGTTGGTCTGCTGCGTTCCTTTGATCAAACCTTGGTGAGCGATGAACTGCTAATCATGGGTGTACTTTCAGTAGCCGTGGCTGCGCTCAAGATTGTGGCAGTTGATAATTACAAACGACTGATCGCCTATGCATCGATCAACCATGCTGGCACTATCGCAATTGGGCTGGGAATCGGTAAGAACGCCGGCTACGGCGTTGTCCTATACGTGGTCAGCAATGCCTTTGTGAAAGCCGTACTTTTTCTCGCCTGCGGGAATATCAAGGCGCACTTCGGTACCAAGAAAATCTCTGCGTTACGTGGGCTTATCCGTGTGATGCCCTTTAGTGGATGGGCTTTTATGCTCGGCGTATTCGCTCTGCTTGGGTTTGCACCGTTTGGGAGTTTTATCGGTGAAGTGATCATGTTAAGTGCTGTGGTAGACAGCGGATACTTGTGGGTGTTTTTCACCATCTGCATCATCCTGACTATTGTTTTGATTGCAAGTGGACGCGCACTATTTCCAATGATTTGGGGCGAGTCGATGGACGAAGGTGCTACTCACAATGAACCACTGCTGTCGAACGCGGCCAGTATGTTGTTTATCGTGATTCTCGTCTCCTTAGGCATATACTCCCCAACGTTCGTAACATCCCTAATTCAAGAAGTTGCTATTACGCTAGGCAGTCCTTAAACAGACGCAAGTACTACTACGATACGACTTCAAGCTGCGAGTGTTTCAAAATTAAGTTGAATGACGAATGGCTATAATTGTGGCAAATCATCCAAACGTATTGACGACAAAGATCAACGAAGTTGAAACTCTGGGGTACAAGAGTTTTCGAGCGAAGGTGGAGGAGCAGATAGCAAGCGGCAATCGGCTCCTAAGTTTTTTCGGTAGCCCAATTCAAGGCCCGGAGAAGCAGGGTGTAACAACTCCGAAGAATGTTGCGCTCAACGCTGTTTTTTTGGCGACCGGCCGTGGATTGATCCACTTTCGCGGCATCGCCGAAGCGGCTGAGGAATACAAACCTCTTACGAACAAATTCTCCTTCATGCATTGCTTCGAAAGAGAAATTCATGACCAATACGGTTTGCCGATGACAGGGCATCCTTGGCTAAAGCCAATTCGGTTTGAAGGTAAGCAATTGGGCAAAATGAATGATTACCGATTCTATAAGCTGGAAGGCAAAGAGGTCCATGAGGTCGCGGTGGGACCGGTCCATGCGGGCGTTATTGAGCCGGGACACTTTCGATTTATGTGCCACGGCGAGAAAGTGTACCACCTCGAGATTCACCTCGGTTACCAGCATCGGGGTGCGGAAGCTCTGCTAACCAAAACTGAGCCACGCAAGATTTCGCCGTTGATTGAGAGTATCGCTGGCGATACAGCCGTAGCTTATACAGTGGCTTTTTGTCGTGGCTGGGAAGCCTTGTGTGGAATTAGTGTTAGCCCCGAAGTCGAGTGTATTCGCGGAATTGCTCTCGAACTTGAACGCGTGGCGATGCATTTAGTTGGACTTGGTGGCTTGGCAACAGACGTGGCATTTCTGCCAGGCAGTTCGACGTATGGACGCCTGCGAACGTCCGTTATCAATCTCTCGATGCGATTGTGTGGCAGCCGTTTTGGTCGAAGCTGGTTCAGGCCCGGTCAATTGCGGTTTGCGTTTACCGAGAAACACAAAGCAGACATTCGAAAGACCATTGACCAAGTGCAAAAGGATATTGCACTTATCAATAGACTGTTTCGCCAATCAACAACCGTTCGCCACCGTTTGTGCACAACCGGCACTGTCCCCACTGAGTTGGCGAAGAGTATCGGAATTGTTGGAATGACTGGTCGCGCGTCTGGCGTTGCCTGTGATACACGCGGTGAACTAAAGGGCGGCGTCTATGCCGCTCATCCGATTGAAGTTGTCACCGAGCCGGATGGTGATTGTTGGTCACGGGGCCTGATTAGGATTCGCGAAATCGATCTATCACTCGATTGGATTTTGAAAATCGTAAATAGTCTGTCGGAAGTTTCAGAAAATGAGCGGGTTGAATACTCGCCCCTGCCCAACGCCTGTGTAGTTTCGGTAGAAGAAGGCTGGCGGGGTGAAGTCGTGCAATATATTGAAACGGATAGCTCAGGGAAAATTGCTCATTTCAAAGTTCAAGACCCTTCGATTCGAAACTGGTTTGGTTTGGCGCAAGCGGTCAAGGACAATGCGATTTACGACTTTCCGATTTGCAATAAGAGCTTTGATTTATCTTACTGTGGAAATGACCTTTAGGTTTGGGTGCAAGCAATGGAACTAATTTGGGACGCAATCAAGGTTCGGATGTCTCAGGGAAAACAATTTGTACCCGACTTGCGCGGTGCAAATCCTGTAGGTTTTCGTGGCTTGCCAGTAATCGACACAAAACCCTGCGCGAGTGGTTGCACGCAATGTGTCGATGAGTGCCCGACCGATGCCATCAAGTTGGAGCCTTTTACAATCGACCTTGGAAAATGTGTCTTTTGTGATGAGTGTGCGCGGACCTGTCCTGAGAATAAAGTGAGCTTCGGAGCGGGTTATCGCTTGGCATCTCGGACTCGAGCGGGACTAATTGTCGGTGAAGGCAAAGCGTTGAGTGACATCGAAGCCTGCGATTGGATTCGCAAAATCTTCGGTCGATCGCTGAAGCTAAGATCGGTTTCTGCCGGCGGCTGTAACGGCTGCGAATTGGAAGTGAACGCCATGGCAAATGTCAATTTCGATATGGGTAGATTTGGAATCGACATTGTTGCGTCTCCAAGGCACGCGGACGGATTGATTTTAAGTGGCCCCATTTCCGCAAACATGGCCGAGGCGCTTGCACTGACGTACGAGGGTATGCCCGATCCGAAGTTTGTGATCGCGGTTGGCGCTTGCGCTATTTCGGGGGGAGTGTTTGCTAGTTCACCGGCCCTGGATCGTCGCTTCTTGGATCGATTCGAGCCTGACTTATATGTCGCTGGTTGCCCACCTCATCCACTGTCAATCGTTAACGGTCTGCTTGACTTGCTAGGACACCAAAGTGGAACTTGGTAGGGCTCGACGGCAACACAAGCCGGGATGGTGTAGCGGCTGCCCACTACAAGCTCGGCAGGAGCCTCGCTCCCCGACTTGTGTTTTCGTGCTCAAAGTACGAACAAAGATGTTTACAGTGGTGGAGCGACGCTCCTGCACCTAGCCAGAGCGTTGAGCAGGCTCTCGATTTGTGTATCGGTATGTTCGCATGACAAACTGATACGCAAGCGGCTGGTGCCAACGGGTACCGTCGGCGGACGAATGGCAGGTACGAATAAGCCAGCTGCGCGCAACGCGGTACACAACTCCAACGCAGTGCGCTCGTCGCCTAACACGACGGGAAGAATGGGACTGTCTTCACCCAGAACGTGCCAACCCATGCCGCGCAGGTCCAGGCGAATCCTGATCGCCATACTTCGAAGGGCGGAGCGTTCTTCAACCCGAGACTCGATAAGTTCAACCGAAGCAGTGGCGGCTGAAAGAACGCTGCTCGGCAGTGCCGTACTGAACATGTAGGCACGTCCGAAATTCAGCACATGATCGATCAGATTCTGACTACCGCACAAATATCCGCCCAGGCAGCCGATTGCTTTGCTGAGTGTTCCGAGCTTAGCAAAGACTCGGCCCGTTAGTCCAAGTTCTTCGATTAGTCCCGCGCCGCGGGCACCGTATATTCCGGTCGCGTGGGCTTCATCCACGATCAGGCCACAGTTGTACTGTTCTGCAAGTTCAGCCAATTCCACCAGCGGTGCAGTGTCACCATCCATGCTGAATACCGATTCAGTCACGATCAAGCCACGCTGGAAACGATGCCTAGTGTTAGCCAGGCATTCCCGCAACTGCTGCACATTGTTGTGTGGATAGATTTGGCGGCTGGCTTTACTCAAGCGGCAACCATCGATTAGGCTCGCGTGATTTAATGCGTCGCTGTAGAGCACATCCTGATCGCTTACAAGGCTGCTAATGGTGGCCAAGTTACACGCATAGCCACTTGAAAACACCAGCGCGGCGGGCGACTGATTGAGTTGAGCAAGGCGTGCTTCAAGTCGCAACTGTTCCCGGCTATAACCGCACACAGCAGGGCTCGCACCGCTACCGACGCCGTCGGCCTGAAGTGCAGTAATTGCGGCCGCAACTACCTGAATGTTGTTTCGCAAACCTAGATAGTCATTTCCACCAAAGTTGACTAGCGTCTGCCCGTCTCGCTCAACCCTAGCGCCGGGTAGATGAGTTGTTACAAGTTTGCGTCGCCGAAGATAGCTGCGATCCAAGCTCGCCAGCGAGTCATCAAGAAAATCTTCCCAACTGTGACTTTTTTGGTTCATCCGGATTCGGGCCAAGGGACCAACAAATTACCTAGCCCAGCCCACAAGGTTACTAATTGGCTTTTTCGACAAACTGAGGATGTTTTTGCTTCCAGCGCGCGATTGCTAACTTGTGATACTCTTGAGCATCGGATGCAAAAGCGCAGTCGGCTAATTGCAATGGATTGGAATCGGATGGTACAAAATTTGGAAATGACTTGGTGAGATCCTCAGCCCCGAGCGTCATACAAACCGCTAAGGCGACGTCATTCAATCGAACAATCATCCGATGCTCGTCCGTCGGCAACTTCGGGCGTTGCAATCCAGGTGGCGGCATATCTTCTTCACGAATTCCGTCGCGCGGCAATCCGATCGGACCTAGATCTGGAAACTCATAAACAATCGACTCGTCATTGAGAAGCTTAGAAACGGATTCAATGTCTGCTTCGTTACCGAAGCGGGCTAAACATTTCAGCGCGCGAACACGTGTCTCACGATCACTTGACGGGCTCAGGTGTCGACGTGCAATGATGGCACCCTCTGGGATACCTTGTTGCATGGCAAGCGCTAGCACATCGTCGGCAAGTGCCGATTGGGTTTTGGAAATCCATTTACCTGCCAGAGCCCGCAGGCAGCGGCCGTAACCGGCTTGGGAGAAGTAATCAGTCTGAGGTCCGCGAAAAAGTGAAGCGACAATAACTTCGTTCACTTCGTTCGATGGAGACGCGATGGATGATGTGTCATTGAACATTGAGCACGCCATCAACAGACCGACTGTATCACCTACTGCTGGCAATTCTCCCCGATTGCTTCGCGAACGCAATCTTTCAGCCTCCGACGAAGCTTTTGATGCAAGCTGCTCATACGCCAAGACTGAATTTGCTTCCTCGCTGACGGCAGTCGCCGCATCAATAAGAACGGCAAGTTCAGGTTGACTGCGCAACATTGTTACAAACAATAGCTTGCTCGATCGGGAATCACCTGAGATGGATCGAAACGCCTTCCAAGCCGGCAAACCGAAGCTCTGAGTACCATCGGCCGCAAGGATGAATTTTTTAGCGACACTTTCAAATACAACCTTATCAATTTCTTCGCATATTCGCTTCGCGCGTTCCTGTACTTCCAGCGAAGCATGCTTTTGCGCCTGGCGTAACCGTTCCAGTGTCGGGGCGCCAATTTCCAACAAACGCTTACTGGCCGCTTCGCGTGCGGCAAACGCAGGATCGCTCAATTGTTCGATGAGCGACTCAACCTCGTCGTTTGATTTGACACTTGGGGTGGGTTCGTCGGCACGAACAGGCGGCCGGCTCACGAGGCTGGACGCATAGCAGACCAGAATGAACAGAACCCACGAACAAACGGGGCGAAACAATCCATACCTTTGGGAATCCATGGGCGATACTCACGTAGGAAATCAGCGACGGCTTGGTATCGGTCGGAAAATAAGTGTCCGGTACAATTTGCCTGGAACTGGCTCTTCGTGTGCTTCGCACAAAGGGGACCGGGCACTTATTTCCCGCTTCATTATGACATTCCAAGACGCGTATCGTAATTATAACACACCGTTGGACCGCGAGAATGGTAAATGAATCCGGATGGCCCAGCTTGATAGCATTGAGTAATAGAAGAGTTTCAAATTAGCGATAACCGGAGCTGGTTAAGCGGAAACGCAGCGGTTTGAGGTCACCCTATCCGCAGATTTTAGCTAATCAGTCAAGTCACGTGGGCACCAGTGAGCCGATAGTCGCAAGTTTCGAGCTGCGATGCCGTGCCAGGAGTCTTCATTCGATGCGAAAACGGCTACGCCAGCAGTGGGCATTTCCAGCGACTGGCTGCCAAGCCAGCTAACAAAATCAGTCATTCCTGGGTTGTGGCCCAGGATCATCGCATCTGTCCAAGAATCGTGCAGCCCGCGCACATGAGCCTTAAGGGTTTCAACCGACGCTAGGTAAAGCGATTGTTCATAAAACACGACCGGTTCATAGCGCCACTCGGCGAGCATCAGCGCTAGCGTCTCGCGAACGCGAACAGCGGTACTGGCAAGGACGACATGGGGCGCGAGATTGTTTTCCAAAAAGTGCTTGGCCATCATCGGTGCGGCGCGACGTCCACGTTCGTTGAGCGGTCGATCATGGTCTGACAAACTGTGATTTGCCCAGTCGCTTTTCGCATGTCGCATGAGGATTAATCGACGAGCCATAACTGCATTCTATAAAAAGCAAGGATCACGGATAGGGAAATTTAATAAACACGCCGATGGAAAGTTAATAAATTAGCATGAAAAAGCACTTTTAGCGTCCCAACCCGGGATACTAAAACAATTGTTGCGCACCTGCGTCCTGCCCGTCCAGTGTCTTTTGCAATCGCTGACCGCGTGCGATAGAATGACAATCAACGGCAATTTTTTCCCCTGAATCCCAACTTGAATGGAAACCAGCATGCCCATGATACTCTTAGCCGATGATTCGGAGTTGCATCGGAACTTCATCTTGGAGGTACTCAAGAAGGAACCATTAGACTGGATCATCGAAGCGGTCAGTTCAGCGGAAGAAGCCATGGGATTGATGCGACACATGGCATTCGATGTGATCATCACCGATGTCGTTATGTCGGGCATGTCGGGTCTTGACCTGGTAAACCAAGTGCATCGACAGCCAAAACGCGTACCCATCATTGTTATCTCGGGAGAGGATGATCCCACTGCGGCAATTGAAGCGCTGAAGCGGGGAGCGGCCAGTTATGTCGCTAAGAAAGATCTAGCATCCCGCCTGGGCGAAACCGTGCGCCAGGTGCTCGACGCTTCTCGCTTCGAGCTCAATTACCAAAATCTGATTAGCTGTGCAGAGGAGATGCGATTTAAGTTCAGTTTGACGAACGACCCGGATTTGGTTCAGCCTTTAGTCGGTCTGGTGCAGCGCATGTCCGATGGCATGAACCTGCTGGCAAGCGATTCACGAACTCGACTTGGCATCGCAATTGACGAGGCTTTAGTCAATGCAATTTGCCACGGAAACTTGGAACTCAGCGAAGAGGAAATGAAGGAAGTTCACGGGCATCTTCACTCAGGCACTCGCAGCGACGCCATTGAAAGTCGTCGCAATAAATCTCCCTTTTGTGAAAGACACGTACATGTCTCATTAGGTTTATCACTGGAAGGTATCAAAATCGTTGTCCGCGATGACGGCCGCGGTTTTTCGCGCGACGCTATCAGCCTCACCAATGAGCATCGCGGCATCACGCTGATTCAAAACCTTGTCGACAAAGCTTCCTACAATGAAGCTGGCAATGAAATAACTTTGGTCAAGTTGCGTGACCAGAAGACTCAAACCCCGCAAGCTCAAGCGCTCAAGCACGCTCGCACGTAATGCGAATACTCGGTTAGCCGACAGCTTCAGCCAGCCACAATATGTGAGTATTCACGTGGGTCTTGCTTGCCGAGCAGGACTTGCATCACCAGTCAGACGGACTCCACTCGGCAAGTAGGGCCCACCTAACGCAAGCTAGCCCTGTACGCGAGTTTCAATTTCACTGACCACATCGGCGACACCCACACGCCACTGCTCCAGGGAATCTCGATCGCGAATCGTTACGGTCTGGTCCTGCAATGACTGGCCATCGACGGTGATACAATACGGTGTGCCGGCCTCGTCTTGTCGACGATAGCGACGGCCTACGGCCCCTTTTTCATCGTAGAACACATTGAACTTCTTTTTCAGAGCACGATAAATGTCCTTAGCAACTTCGGGCATGCCATCTTTTTTAACCAGTGGGAACACTGCCGCCTTGATCGGCGCGAGGCGCGGATTCAGTCGTAAGACCACGCGCGATTGCATCTGACCGTTTTCGTCGGGTGCTTCATCTTCGCAGTACGCTTGGCACAGGAAAGCCAGCGTCGCGCGATCCGCGCCGGCGGACGGTTCGATCACGTGCGGAATGTAGCGCTCGTTGGTTAGTTCGTCGCGGTAGGTTAGATCTTTGCCGCTGCCACGGTACTTGGGCTTGCCATCTTCGCCGCGTTGTACGATCAGCGGATTGGATTTTTCGTCGAGCTTGCCTTCCATGTGACTGCGCAGATCGAAATCGCCGCGATGCGCGATACCTTCTAATTCGCCGTACTCACCTTCGGCCAAGAACGGAAAGGCGTACTCGATATCTGCGGTGCCAGTTGAGTAGTGGCTTAGTTCGTCTTGATGGTGCTCGCGCAGGCGCAATCTTTCACCCGCTAGTCCAAGGTCTTTGTACCACTGCATACGACGATCGCGCCAATAGCGATACCATTGCTGTGACGAATTCGGATGGCAGAAAAATTCGATTTCCATCTGCTCGAACTCGCGCGAGCGGAAGGTGAAATTACGAGGCGTAATTTCGTTGCGAAAGCTTTTGCCGATCTGAGCGATACCAAACGGCAGCTTGACTCGCGAACTGTCGACCACGTTCTTGAAATTCACGAAGATGCCTTGCGCGGTTTCCGGTCGAAGAAAAGCCATGCCTTCTTCTCCGCTGAGCGCACCGACGTAAGTCTTGAACATCAAATTGAATTCGCGAGGTTCGGTTAGCGTGCCCAATTCATTCGCATCCGGCCCCAGTACTTGCGAAAAATCATCTACCTTTTCCAGCGAGATAAACTTGTCCCACTTGAGCGATTCCGCGTCTTTACCGCGCAGGTTGAAAAATTTAAGCGCGCGTCGCTGCGTGTCTTCCTCTTCGGAGTCGGCTTCGACCATCGTGGTCACGAAGATTCGCTGCCCCTTGGCTTCGACCCACCGACCGCGAACTTGATCGTGACGATAACGCTTGCGCGTCTGGCGGCAATCGACCATGTAATCGTGGAACAGATCGTAGTGACCCGAGCACTTCCAAACCTGCGGATGCATGATGATCGTGCAATCGAGACCAGTCATTTCATATTCCGCCGGCGCCCCATTCATCACGGACAATTCGTCGTGGCCGCTGACCATGTCGCGCCACCACGCATCCTTGACGTTACGTTTCAGTTCCACTCCCAACGGCCCGTAGTCCCAAAAACCGTTCAAACCGCCATAGATTTCGCTGGACTGAAACATGTAGCCGCGGCGTTTGCAAAGTGAAACTAGCTTTTCCATCTGCATCATGGGAGCAAACTTTTCTCTGGAGCAATGATTAGTAAAGAGCCCGACGCGAGCCGGAATCCATCAAGTTGATTTTCGAAGCGTTACAATTCTCGCCAAACCAGCCAAGTCTTTGGTAACCTGCGGAGCATCCCAACCAGTACCGACAAATGAACTGAGCCGAGGGTACAGCATCGGTGAGAATTCAAAGATGCAGTAACCGCGCGGATTCAATTTCAATTGAGCTTCAAGGAGCAACCGAGCAATCACTTCACTTCCATCAGGACCGGCGACCAAGGCCATCTGCGGTTCAAATTTGCGTACCGTCGCAGGCAACTGTTCATATTCCGCCTGCGAAACATACGGCGGATTGCTGAGCACGAAATCGAATTTGGCATCCTGTGGCAAGGCCGACAAAAGATCGCTTTCCAGAAACGAAATGCGGTCTTCGCCGAGCTGGTACTTTTCTGCATTGCGTCGAGCTACAGCCAGCGCCGCTGACGACTTGTCGATTGCCGTCATGTGGCAATTCTTCAGGTGCTTGGCTATGGTGACTGCAATCGCGCCGCTGCCAGTCCCGACGTCAACTAGATTCAATTCCTGGGTTCCAGCTTCCTTCGCGCGGTCCAAGGCGGCAACCACCAAGTGTTCGGTTTCGGGTCGAGGAATTAGCACGTCTGGATTGACTTCGAACTGCAGCGAATAGAACTCTTTGTAGCCAACCAAATAAGCGACGGGCGTCCCTTCATTGCGTCGACGCACGAGTTCACGAAAGGCAACCTTGGCTTCCTCAGCCGGTTCTTGGTCGAAAGTCGTATACAGTTCGATGCGTTGTCGACCACAAGCATGCGCGAGCAAAACTTCCGCATCCAAGCGGGGTGATGTCGAGCCGCCTTTCTTTAAATAATCAGTGGTCCAAGTGAGCAGCTTACCTATCGTCCATGTTTCGGTGGTACTCATCCGCCGTTCTCCATGTCTCCGCGTAATTGGTCGCGCTCGTACTCGAGCAAGGCTTTCGTCATGGGGGCCAAATCGCCAGCGATGACTTGATCCAATTTGTAGAGCGTAAAGTTGATACGGTGGTCGGTCACACGATTCTGCGGGAAATTGTAGGTGCGGATACGTTCACTGCGATCGCCCGAACCGATCAAAGACTTGCGAGTATCCGATCGCTTCTTCAGTTCTTCTTGGCGCAGGTGATCATAAATGCGACTCTTCAACACCCGAATCGCCTTGGCTAAGTTCTTGCCTTGGCTCTTTTCGTCTTGGCACTGAACGACAATTCCGGTTTCATAGTGTGTCAGCCGGATGGCGGTCTCCGTTTTGTTAACGTGCTGTCCACCTGGACCGCTCGCGCAAAACTTGTCGACGCGGTAGTCGTCTTTCTTCAGGTCGATTTCAACGTCTTCGGGTTCAGCCATCACCGCCACTGTCGCCGCAGAAGTATGGACACGGCCCTGCGTTTCAGTCTCAGGGACGCGCTGTACACGATGCCCGCCGCTTTCGAACTGCAGTTCGCGATAGACGCCCTCGCCTTCCAAGCCAATCACGATTTCCTTGAAGCCCCCGCGCTCCGAAGTGCTCATATCCATGATCTCAGTTCGCCAGCCTTTGGCTTCGGCGTTGCGCTTATACATTTCATACAGGTCGCGCGCGAACAGGGCCGCTTCTTCGCCACCCGTACCAGCCCGAATTTCCATCACGCAACTACTGCGGTTGGCGTCTTCACCACCGATCGTCGACTCAAGCAATTCATCCCATAGATGCTCGCGCTGCTTTTGCAACGAATCGAATTCCTCTTGGGCCATGCTGCGCTCTTCGGGATCTTCGCTCTTGGCCATTTCAGCCAGATCATGCATATCGTCGCTCATCTTTTTATAGCTTCGATACTTGTGAGCGATTCGCGATAGTGATCCGTGCTCGCGCGCGTACGAGGCGATCTTGCTCGAGTCGGACATGACATCCGGACGACTCATCAGATGCTCAAGATCTTCAAAGCGTTTGAGTTTGCCTTCGAGTTCAGCACGAACGTTCATAAGAAGTTGCTTGCGAGTTGGTTACAGGTTGAATCGATTAGCCAGTGGCACACAAAAAACAAGTTGACGAGAGTGTTTCTCGCAGCCTACATACAAAATAAGCCCGACGTGATTCTTACCACGACGGGCCACTTTGGTTGCTTTGATTCAGCCGCGTGTAGGTGCAGCCCACCGGGAGTGCATTTTGACTGACCGCTAGCATGCAAGCGGAGTCATAAACCCAGCGCAGCTACTTCTTCTTCTTGGATTGCAGACTCGCGTACGTGCCAGCCGCAAATTTATTCTGGAACTTCTCGATCCGACCTGCGGTGTCAACGTACTTCAGCTTGCCGGTGTAAAATGGGTGGCAAGCGTTGCAAATGTCGACGCGAATTTCAGGTCGGGTGCTGCGAGTTTGGAAGGTATTCCCACAACCGCAAGTAACTTTGGTTTCGTGATATTTGGGATGAATGCTGTCTTTCATCGGTCGCTCTGCTGCTCTAGTTCTAAATTTTCGGTTGGTGGCTGGCAGACAATCTGCTGTGCCCGGTGTACACCAACGCTCTTGAAGGGTACGCATCTTAACCCCGGAATTCAAGACCCTCAATGCCAAACCGCCTCGCAATCCGCCCAACGGGGGAATAATGCAGAGTAGCGCAATTGCCCTCATTGCCCCAAAAACAATCGCGGCGGCTAGTTTTCGCTACTTTCCGAACCCTGGTGCAATAAATCGGCCCTGACCGTCGAAGACTCCACAGCCCGAAATAGCAACGGCCCCAGCCAATTGCGGCTAAGATTTACCGCCCTTGGGTGTTTGTCGAGTTCCAGAAGCAAGCGGCATGATGCCGTATGCCAGATCGCGGTGCTGCCATCCCGATCCGCGGATAAGAGCGATTGGCCGTCCTGCGAAAACAGCACCGAAGTTACCGTCTCCCTATGTTGACGCATTTCCGCGACCTCCGCCCCCAGAACATCCCAGATTTTTACCACGCGATCCGCCGAACCGCTGGCCAACAGTCGACTATTCGGATGAAACGCGAGCGCCGTGACCGTCAGGCTGTGTCCTGCAAAACACTTGGCTGCTCCCGTTGCGACATCCCAAACCACGATTTGATTCCCTAGGGCGCCTGCCAGCCACGCTCCATTGGGCGAAAAAACCAAATCACCGTCATTGTCCCCTTGCGCGCTTGCGGGTAGGGCCAGCTGTCGGATTTCTATACCCGTTTCCGCATCGATTAAATTCACCCGATTGACAGGATCTTCGATGGCCGTCGCAAGCCAGTTTCGTTGTTCCGAGTAAGCTAAGCCAGTTAGTTGCTTTGGCGAATCGGGCCATGCGAATGACCAGGTCGGTTCAAGCTGCGTTCCTTTTAGCCGCCATGCTCGTACCCGGCCACCATTCTCTCCTGCGAACACCATTTGATTGGAAACCGACGCAGTGAAGCGACTGATCGGGGTTTCGGTCGTCGCCATGGGAGCATCGAGGGCCGCGGTTGGTTTCCAAAGCGAAATGCTGCGAGCAACTGCGAATACGCAGGTATCCGGCGCAACTTGAACCACTGCCGGCCCATTACTAATCGGCTCCGTCAGATGCGATACATCCAAACTTGTTTGGATGCGGGAGGTTTCCATTTTCCAGGTTCGCAAATCACCGTCATGCCCCACGGAGTTCAAGGTCGCTCCATCCGGCGAAAAGGCGAGATCGTAAATGCGTCCCCGATGGGCTGACCATGCTCTTTGATACCGCGGATGTGACAGCTGAGTAGGATTTAAGTTCTCGTCCAACTCAACCACATTGATCATGCCAGTTCGATTTGCGATCGCCACACGCCGACTATCGGGACTTACCGCGATACACTCGGCGCTATCAGTCACTTTAGCAATTTCCGCATAGGGAAATTCTGTATCGCTCGCAATACTCTCGCGGCGGACGGTGCCATCCAAGCCGCTGGAGAAAATAAAAGGCCGTCCTGTGGCTGGCTGCACATCCAACGCGCGCGTGTCAACTGCGGCCAATCGGCAGGATAATTGCATCGTCACGAGATTCCAGATTCCCCGCGTACCATCGTCACTGGCCGAATAGAGTTCCCTTCTATCAGCCGACAATGCAATGGATTGAACAGATGCCGTATGTGCATTCAGTTCGCCGAGTTGCTGGCCGGTGCGCCAATTCCAAACTCGAATGATATTCTCGTTCCCGCAGCTGATCAGCGTGTCACCCTGACCGAACAACGAGTGAAATGCTTGCTGAGGATGGGCTCGGAAGCGATTCAGCAGCTTACCTGATTGACTTGTCCAAACGCAGATCGTGCCATCATCGCCCGCCGTCGCGATCCATTGGTCGTCGGGAGCGAACGCAGCGAGATTCACTTCACCTTGTTCCGCGTTCCAAGAAATTATTTTTTGATGACTCCGCGCATGGTAGATCGATACCACACCCTCGGCGCCGCACAATGCAACCAAGTCTCCGCTGTTAGAAAATTGCACTGAATAGAGAGGCGACTTCGAAATCTCAATCGACTCGCCGTCGCGATGCCCCTTTTTCCAAAGGTAATGCCACGCCAGCTCACGAACATCTTCATCCGCTGGCTTGATCTGCCGACTAAGCAGAATGTCGTATTTCGGTAGGTCACCCACTTCAAACGCATGCGCCGCAGCGGCGATATCTGCCGCATACAATTGATTTCGCAGCTCCGCCGCACTACTCGTCGCTCGATCGCGCTGGGCATTCGCCAAATCACGCGACATTTGAAACTGGTTATTTATCACAGACAAGGCAACCACCGAGTCATTCACTTGGCGTACGTAACCCAGCGTGCCCCAGATCGCGATTATGGCCAGCACAGCACAAACACCACTCAGGGCCGCAACCGTAGGCTGCCGCCGAACCCAACGGGATAATCGCAAAGCAGCCGAATTTTTACGAGCGCGAACGGTTCGGCGTTCGAGAAAATTCTCAAGATCCTCAGCTAGTCCAGCCGCGGTTGCGTATCGCTGGTCGATCGAAACGCATAGGCAGCGAGAAACAATCGCCTCCAAATCGCGCGGTACCTCGGCGCGCATTTTGCGTACCAACGGCGGCTCAGCATCCTTCATCTTCAAGATCATGTCCGCGCTGGAGTCGCCCATGTAGGGACGCTGCTTGACCAGCAACTCATACAAAATCACGCCTAGCGAATACACGTCCGAGTGGGATCCGATATCGTTCACGAGTCCCCGGATCTGCTCAGGCGCCATGTACTCAAGGGTGCCCATTACATTGCATGTCACGGTTGCATCGTCATCCGCCTCAATCGCTTTCGAAATCCCAAAGTCCGTTATGCGCGGTATCCAACTCGAATCATCGTCATGAAAGCAATGATGCTGATCGTATTCGATCGTCGGTTCCAACAACACATTAGACGGCTTCAAGTCGCGATGAAGGATTCCGCGAGCATGGGCGTGCTGAACCGCTTCAGCCAGCAACTTGACAATCGTCGCGGCCAAGCGAAAGTCCGGCGGGCTACGGCGATTGCGCAACCACAAGCCTAAAGTCGGTCCGCTGCAATACGGATAGACAATCGAAGGCATCAGTGCCGTCTCGTCGGTCGCCAGAACTGGCACGATGTTCGGATGATCCAGCTTTGCAGCGTTTCTGGCCTCGCGCAAAAACCGTTGCACCATGCTCTTTGTCAACAGCACATCGGGCCGCGGCATCTTCAGCGCCACGTTGCGATTCAAGTGCTGATCGCGAGCTAGAAAGACTACTCCAAAACCACCTTGCCCCAGCCGAGACAGAAGCTGATAGCGGCTCGACGGACGGAACTCCGATATGTCTCCAAGCAGCTCGTCTGATACCTTGACATCGTCGATTGTCGCGCACTGATCACCGCCTGCCGCTTGACGCTTATCAGCACTTGCCGGCTGCCAGGCGTCGCGAATGCTGTGCGAAGATAACGCCTGCAACCACGCTCGCAGTTCCTTCGGCGTTTGACCACGAAAGTCCCGCAGAGTGTGCTGAATGTCGATCAGTGTCTCTTGAACGACTTCAGACGCCGAATGGATTTCCAGGGAATCGTCGCCTGTCGGCACCGCCGCTTGCTCCCACAACGGTTGCCAGTAATGCTGCAGCAACCATTGAAGCGATTCGCGATCTCCCTGCTTCGCAGACTCAAGCCGCTCCAGCCAATTTGCAGTTTCGTCAGGCGGGATTTCGTCTAGCATAGGTCGTTGAAAATTCTCACTGGATCTGCGAGTCTCGGCTTTCGGGCGCCATTATGACTAAGTCTGGGAAGGTAGGTCAATGCTCAGGACTTACTTGGTAGCGTTGACCGAAGAAGTGCCAAAAAAAACTTGCGCAGGCGATGTTTCGCCAATGCCCTGCCGGCGCTACTGCGAGTTGCTCTACGCGAAGTTGGCAGAATGGAGCGTAATTCTTTACTATGGCGGTTCATCAAAATTGGTTACCTACTCGTGTTAGCCTTACGAGTTGATGGGAATGTGCATGAATCGAAACGACAATCTTAAATTGCTGGACGAGTTCGTTGAAAGTCTAGCTCTGAAGCGACATATGTTTGCCGTTGAAGCCGCGGTTCGAGCCTATGCAAAGAAGTTTGGCGAAGACGAGGAGCTGTGGGGCGCAGTGGGTTTGCTGCACGATTTTGATTATGAGCGTTGGCCGAACCCGCCGGATCATCCGATTGAAGGGAGCAAGATCCTTCGCCAACGAGGGTACCCCGAAGAATTGATTTACGCGATTCTATCGCACGCGGACTACCTGTCGGACCAATTCCCTCGCCGCTCACCGCTTGATAAGACGCTTTATGCTTGCGATGAACTGTGCGGTTTCTTGACAGCTTGTGCAATGGTGCGGCCGGAGCGATTGCTTGGGATGCAAGCCAAAAGTGTTCGAAAGAAACTGAAGCAAGCTAGTTTTGCAGCCGCTGTGAACCGCAGCGACATCACCAACGGAGCTGCCGATCTCGGCGTGAATCTCGACGAACACATTGAGTTCTGCGCACACGCCATGGCTCAAATTGCCCGTGATCTTGGGCTAACGGCTGCCGACCACGACGGCCCAATAGAAGCTCCGCCGCCATAAACATCTTTGCATGCGAAGCAATAAAGGGGAGAGCGACGCTCCTGCGGAGCTTTATCGGTCCGCCGCTGGACCTCTCCCGACAGGTGTTTTCGTGGGTCAAAGTGCGAACAAAGATGTTTACAGCGACGCCGTCGCTCCTCCGTCTATACAGTCTTATTCAGCAACACACGCGCGCATCGGTACATCCCTCAACACCACATTTATCCTTTGCCAAACAGTCGGTTGCTTTACCCACGAGAAAGAATTGTAGAGTTCCAAATGCGGCTACTACATTTCCCACTGTATACATCGACGCGACGTTTTGTCCGAATTCAATTTCAACCGATAGATCCTCCGCTTTCAAAATCGACTCTGCTAGGTTTAGGATTTTTGTAAGCTTGTTCGCATACAGTTGATGCTCAAAGTCATCTGCGGTCCACAGTTGCAACTGGCAGGTAGTAGTGTGCCTTTGAGTTCCGCCACAGTCGATAAATGTTTTATCGACACGAGCTACTTCGGTGACATGAAAATGAGGTGGTACGCGATCCCCCGTAGGCAACACGAATTGGAGCTTATCACTTGGGTGCGCGCTCAAAAGCTCGAGCAGTTCTGAAATGATCATTTCTCATCCGACAATGCTAAAAAGTAACGCTGCGCAACCTCTCCTAGACACTATTACACTATCCCGTGTAATAACTTTGGTCAAGCGGCGATTGCAAGGGAGGGTGAGTTTCCAGGGAGACGGGCAACGCTGTGAAGCATTTTGTGCTAGGAAACTGATGGTATTCATGCATCATGCGAGCATTGATTTCGGAGAAATCGATCTACGTAGGCCGATTTCTCCGAAATCGGCACTTCGAAATGCTTCTCAGCGTTGTCCTTCAGGCCTTCGCAAATAAATGCGAACTCTTGTGTGACAAACACTGGCCAAGAATGCTGATCCGCAT
>JANLQO010000175.1:0-3062 GCA_031367855.1 Planctomycetia bacterium
GAAATTGTCGAACTTCCATCTTTTTTGTGGTGCTGCTCAGGCTCTACGCTTCCGATGGATGAACCAGTACGCACTCGGTACATCCCGCGTGAAGCCGGATTACCATGCAAAGTCGTCACCGTATGCTTGCCTTTTGTCTATGCCAAACGTCCTTATGGGAAGCTTGCGACGTTCGACACGAGACAGCAGCAACTTGTCCGACTTGATCCTGCACGTGGCCGCAAAGTTTGGAAAGAAATGAAAGCCGTCACAAAGTCAAGAACGGAATAGTCAGTGCGTTCCTTGCCGACAACAACCAGCGATTCGTCGCTGAAGTTGAAGTGATCGAGTTGTAAACGCGAGTTGGGCTACGGTCCAACTGCTGTATACTTGAAACTCAACACCCGCGGGTCGCATTTCCGGCTCGCGGGTGTTGCTATTTGATACACAGAAGCAAAGTAGAGCATCGGCAATTGGAAGGATCCATGGCCCCACACATAAAGCAGGTCATTGTCATATATTGTGCAGAGCAACGGTTGGCTACAACCTAAAGGCCAACGAGAACGCAGTCGCGACTCGCCCTACTTCAAACGGATCAAGACTTCGTTCCGTCTCAGCGGCCCCGGTGTGAAGGGTGGATCGTAGCCAGCAGTCTCCACACCGCTGGATTCGACTGAGTCGTCGGCGACGAGGCCTTTGGTTGCCATCCAGTTTCGAAGCTTGGCTTCCGATTCCTTGGCCACCTTGGCATTAAGTTCCCCCGAAAATCGCAGAACGGCAAATCGCCCTCCGACTCGCTTGCGAACGTCGAGGCCTTCGCCGGTTGGCGCTGGCACTCCGTCTACGGCTACCTGTTTTGGCATGACAAAACCCATTTGCACTGCCGAATCCGCTTTGTCGTTTTCCATAAAGACCGGCGTCGTCATCGAGATCTTTTTGTCGGATTCATTCGCGCCGCTGATGTAACGGAATAGTTTCATGAAGCTGCCATCACGGCCTTGAGCGTCCATGTTGGTTGTGGTCGCGACCAGCATCAGGTCGGGATACTCGCGAACTTCGAATTTGCCATCTGAAATAACAACCTTGTATTCCGCTGACTCGTAGGCTGTCCTCGCCATGGTATTCCAAGCAAACACGCCGGCCAAAACGAGAATCGCCATCGCTGAAAGGTAAATCATTTGCTTGCGTTTCATTCGCTTTGCCTACAAGAAGATGACCACGCCGCGATTCGAAATCGAAACGCGTTCTAAATCAGTTTAGCCCTTCGACTAGGCTGGCCTGTTCCTTGACGCGTTCTAGAGTCAGTTTCTGTTAACCAGATCGACAGCCGATTTAGCTCAGGCGAAAACGATCACTAAACTGGGCAAGATGGGGGGGTGGGGTTTCAGGAAAGTTACGCCCCAACGTATTCGTATAGTGTTCAAACAAACACGACACGAAGGAGCGTAACAGTGAGCCATTCGACAGCGTCTGCCCAAACTTGGAAGCGAAGCGCTGTCAGTGATTGTCGATTTCAGTCTTCGATTTAGCATAGAGGTTCGGAAGTACGTCGTTACCATTCTCGCGGCAGGCTTCGAGTAGCGTTCGACCAAGCCAGTTAGGGCGAGTTGGATCGAGAAATCGTATAGGTCGCCCCCAGTGCCAATAGGCTGCCAACCAATACAGAAGTATTGCGCAATGATGGATGCGACTTGCTCCATGTCTCGCGATACCAATAATCGGTAGCTCCATTCACCGCAAGCAAAACCGGTGACTGGCCATCCGCTCGCAGAGCATCGACGGGTGTGCCCAAGGCGACAAAATGCTCAATCAAACTTAATTGGCGTGTGATGACGCTCCAGTGCAGAGCATTATTTCGAAAAGCATCGGCGGCTGTTATCAACGCTGGCCGATGCTGTAGCCCCCCTTCGATCCCAGCTGCATTTCTCGAGATAATAGCAGCCTTGAGCTGTGCAAAGTCAGCAGTGCCAGTACAACAAATCCCAACGGAACAAAGTTTTTATGCCACCCAGCATGTCGGAGTGGAATGTTCGTTTGCTGCAAAAAAGATTCCGTCTACCACGCATCGACAGTGGAAGCGTTTACAATCGGTGTATTCAATAATCACTGCTGTAAAATCACTCCGCCAAGGAGTGGTACAAACGACGCGTTATCCGCCGAGAGGCAGTGTCAAGATTGGAGCTTTGGATTTGGACGACTCTAGTTCTAACCTGGATACTTCGAGCAATAAAGCAAACGTCGCCTTGGTATCCCTATCGCGTTCATCAATGTAGTACCAATAGCCCTTATATTGCACCGCTACTTGGGCACAGTCGGGTCGCGTTTTCGATTTGACGCTACAGACACGAAAGAGACCACCCAAAACTTGCTGCCAATTGAAAAGTCCTCCATTGAAATCGTTTGTCCGAGGCGCAACGCCGCTCATCAAGTGTTCTCGAGGTACATCGACTCCTTGGGCGACAAAGAAAAGAACCTGGAGCAGGGAACGTGTCTCTATATCGAGCGTCTCCAAGCCAGTTTGCGGCATGTCCTTCAGGAACGGATCTAATTTCTCTGCTGTCAGGTCGAACGTTCTGAGGTTTGGATTGAGCTTGAACGCATTGCAGAATACCAACCAATCACTGTCGTCATTTATGTTAGGGTCGACTCGAAGGACTTGTTGTTTTTTTCGGCGGATCAGACTGACACCTGCTTTGGAAGATTTCAGCTCCAGGTTGTTTTGTACCGAATCGATCGTGTTCTTGACATTGTTTTCATCCGGAGCAAACGTGCTCGAAGCTGATTCTTCACGTTCTTCCGTGAAGAGTGTGATCAGTTTTCGATCCTGAAGACGCTGAAGTGACTGTACTCCTTCCAGGAATGTCGCATAGTCAGGTGGTTCCGCTGGCGTTGGTCCGCTGGCTGTCTCGGCGTTTGAGACCCAGTTCAGATTTTCCAAATATAATCGAAAGACGGTTGAGATCGGCCAAGTTGTCTTTGAAAGGTATGCAGCTCCTTCGAGCGAGATTGGCGAAAAGAGTCTGCGAGTAAATTCTTCGTCGTCTAATGGAGTATAGCTAAGCGTTGGACGCGTAGTACCCGTA
>JANLQO010000192.1:0-35052 GCA_031367855.1 Planctomycetia bacterium
ATTTAATGTCCCACTCGCCCACTGATTCCCGCAGGAATTCATGTTCTTTACCTGGTTTAATCGGTTCCTGAGCAAAGGCGACAGACGATGTGAAAAACAAACAAGCGACCGCTAATAGTAGGCTACTTTTCATGAGAGATCTCCCGTGTAAGGGTGCGTATCAGTGGGTGGAAGTTAGTACCGGACAGGCCGTTGGCAAGCAGTCGATTGTAGCACATGCGAAGCCGCAGAAATAATTCCGATCCCTTGATTTTGCTTGCTAACGTTCGGTCATGGACGTCAAGGTGCAGGCGGCAGAAGTTTAGCCAAACAGGCCAGATGCGTGGCGGCGACGTTCGCGCGTGCGGTCCACCCAGCTGCTTGGGCACTTTCAATTAGCCCAGCGAAAACGTCCAGGTAGTCAGTCATGCGTTGAGCGCCGATGTCCCAGCCAGCTCGGTAGAAATTCTCATAGGCCATTGCAAAGTTCCCGGCATTCATGGATTGCTTGCCAGCGCTCATCCAATACGCTTGAACTTCTCTTTGCAGAACCCGAGCCGGAGTCTGCCAGATCTTTTGTACATAGCTGTCGTCGCGCTGTGCGGAGCTTAGATGGTCACGAAGATTCCACATTTCCGCCAGAGCCACTTTGCCAAACTGCGACTCGAATCCGTGGGAACGCATGCGAATCGACTGATTTGAGAACGCACTCGCAAAGCGTCCCTTGAAATAAATTTCGCAAGCTGCTGATAAATCACCGCGCCGTTTCGCCGCCCAACCGGCAATGTCCGCAGCCCAGGCGAGATCGCTGCGCCGGGCGAGCACACGCAGCGCCAAACGTTCTGCCTCGGCCCAGTCTTGTGCATTAGTCTGTGCAGGTGCTAAGCCTAGGGTATGCAGAATCTCTTGAATTTGGTGCAAGAGACTATTGGGAATCTGCTGTGCATCAAACAGCAAACGCACGTAATCAGGTTCGTAATTCAGGCCAAGTCGTTTTGGGATTTCATCGCACGCCAGGGAGCGAATGGGAACCTGCAGCGCATATTCGATTTGATCGCAGAGCGAGGCTTCGACCGACCAGCCAGCCCGCTCAAGATGCTGGATTGCGGACAAATAATTGGTTGTCGACAGCGCATTGAGAACATCGCGAAGTGCCGAAGGGCCGCTCTGGGATTCACCCAACTTTTCGCCCAAGGACGCGGCCAGCCACCGTTGCAGTCGTTCCTCATTCAACCTTTCAACGACGTGGGTGAGGTGGTCAGGTGAAGTGCTTTCTGTGGCACCTCGCAACACTTGACCAACCCGCGGCCGAAATTGGTCGACCACATCGTGCAAAACCGCCTCGGCCAATGTGCTGCCGACGGGAATCCAATCGCCGCCACCGTGATACCAATGCACGAGTTCGCCAAATCGGTTTGTGCTATCGACACGAACACATAACCAATCGCCATACTCATTACCAATCAGGGGCAGCGTATCCGGTAACATCAATCCCGGCCAAACCGTTGTCGGTGCCCGGTCGAGCAAAAAATTGAACGGCGAAGATTCTCGAAACTCGCCAGCCAGCGGTACTTGTTCCGCATCTCGATCAAACCACTGACGCCACGCGTCGTTCAATACGACCTGATAGCGATCAGCGATATGTTGCGAAGGCTGATCCATGTCAGTCGAGAATCTACGAGTGTGAATTGGTTGAAGTGGTCGGAACGTACGGCGGATTGTCGAATTATGAAGCAGGCGATTGGAGCCTACTCAGGCAGTCTAGGTTGGAACTCGGATATTTTGTAAGAGTTTGCGGATCACATCTTCGGCACTCCGGCGGTCTGCTCCAGGCAGCATCCCGCGCGGCACAATTCGATGAGACAACACGGGGATGGCAAGTTGCTTGATGTCGTCCGGAATCACGTGGTCGCGATCCTCAACTGCGGCGCGGGCTTGCGCAGCTCGGAAGAATGCCAAAGCACCGCGTGTACTCACGCCAACTTGAACAGCGTCGTTCTCGCGCGTCGCATGCACAATGTCTAGCAAATACTCGACCAGTGAAGCTTCGAACGTAATGCTGCGCACGTAGCTCTGAGCGTCCAAAATCTGTTGCAAAGAAATCGCTGGTTGCAAATTATCTACTGGTTCACCCGAGCGATGTGATTGTAGCAGCTCGCGTTCAAACTTGCGCTCGGGATAGCCCACTGTGATCCGTAATAGGAATCGATCGAGCTGACTTTCCGGCAATAGATAGGTCCCCTCAAACTCGAATGGATTTTGTGTCGCGATCACCAGTTGAGGATCGGGCAGCAGATGCGTCTGGCCATCAACGCTAACCTGCCCTTCACCCATTGCCTCCAGCAAGGCACTTTGTGTCCGCGGTGGAGCCCGATTTACTTCGTCCGCTAAAACCACATTCGCGAAAACTGGTCCCGGGTTAAACGTAAATGCGCCGCTTGACGCGTTGTAAATACTACTGCCGGTAATATCGCTCGGAAGCAAATCTGGCGTAAACTGAAGTCGCGTGAACTTGCCCGCTATGCTGCGTGCCAGCGCTTTTGCAATAAGCGTTTTGCCAACGCCGGGAACATCTTCCAGTAAGATGTGCTCTCCGGCCAAAAGCGCCACAACGACCAGTTTGACAACTTCAGGTTTTCCCAATACAGCCAGCTCAATGTTGCTGCGCAGCTTGGCTAATTCAGTTGCGATTTTTCCGTCGGACATCGGGCAATATTTGTTTCTGGATCCAAATTTTAAGACGGCCTAAACATACAAGACTTTGCGTGCCGTAGGCGAATAAGGACATGTATCGTAGACTTTAACTGTGGCATTACAAGACTGGCTAAACTCTGCGTTCACGCGTAAAGCGAGCGTGTTAAACTTACCATTGTCTGCCAGTCGAAACACAAGGGGATTGAGTGTGAACGATAGCGTCGTTAAAAGCAAACTTGAGCCTGAGCTCAAGAAGTTGGCGTGGTGGCGGTTTGCACCTTGGGTGCTGTCTGCGTGTTGCATTATGGGATTAGTTTGGATGCGTTTCGGAGCCGAAGTGTATGACTTTGGATTCCTCAATGTGGTGTCCTACATGCTGTTTTTGGCGGCCTGGATTATGGGCCTCTTGGGGTTGATTCTGACGACCCGTCCCAGCGTCTGGTTGACCGCTTTGCTGGCACCGGTCGCCGTCGGTGCCTTGCTCTTAGCCTTTTACCGTCTTGATCGTGTCGATTCGGAAATCGTGCCTAAGTTTGTCTGGCGATGGAACAAAGCGGCGGCGCTGCCAGACTCGCATGGCGCGGCTTCGGCCGATGATGCTTTTTTTGCGCCGCGAAATACGGATTATCCACACTTCTTGGGGCCGCATGCAAACTCAACTTTGACAGCCATTCAAGTCGAGACCAATTGGGCGGAACATCCACCGAAAATCGCTTGGAAACAACCCATCGGTAACGGATGGTCCGGTTTCGCCGTTCAAGGAAACGCCGCGTACACGATGGAGCAACGTGAGCAGGAGGAATGGGTTAGTTGCTATGACGCGAACTCTGGCCAGTTGCTGTGGCATTACGCGATTCCGGGGCTACACTTCAATCCGATGGGGGGCACCGGTCCGCGCGCGACTCCAACGATTTACCAAGGCCGCATCTACGCACAGTCGGCTGTGAGTGAACTTGTTTGTTTGGACATGCGAACCGGCGAGCTCGTGTGGTCGTTTGATACGCTCAAAGCGGCCCAGGCAACGCAAGCAGACTTCGAGGCCTCGGTTGCCTGGGGACGCAGTGCATCGCCTGTCGTTGTTGAAGGCAAAGTTATCGCCCCGCTCGGCGGAGCCGCAACTTCTAAACTGCAGTCGTTGGTGGCACTGGACGCCAAAACCGGTCAGGAAATTTGGCGAGCAGGCAATCATCAAATCAGTTACTCGACACCTGTCGCCGCTACGCTGTTGGGCCAGCCTCAGATTCTCTACATCAGCGAAGCGACAGTGGCCGCGCATGCGATCAACGACGGAGCGGAATTATGGTCAATGAAATGGCCAAGCCATAGCAACGGCGATGCGAGTGTATCGCAGCCGATCGTAGTCGACGACTCGCATGTGTTTCTCTCCAAAGGATATGGAGGCGGTGCGGTACTAATGAAAATTTCCAAGAACGAGTCTGGTTGGTCAGCGGAAACAATTTGGAAGACCGAAGGTGTCTTGCGAACGAAATTCACCTCTTGTGTGATCAAGGATGGCCACGCGTATGGATTGAATGATGGTATCTTGGAATGCGTTAACCTAGAAACTGGCAAGCGAACCTGGAAAAAAGGTCGCTATCGACACGGACAAGTACTGCTCGTCGGCGATACTCTCGTCATTACCGCCGAAAATGGCTCGGTGGTCTTAGTCGCAACCGATCCGCAAGAACATCATGAACTGGCTTCGCTGCAAGTGATCGGCGACGTAACCTGGAACACTGCCGCGCTATCTGGGGATCGGCTACTGATGCGAAACTCCGATGAAGCTGCTTGTGTAATCCTGCCGCTAAAATCGCCGAGCCCCACCACTTCAGCCAACGATGCAGCTCCGATAAAGGAAAACGCCGTTGAATAGCGTAGACGCACTGGAGATATTGGTCATTGCTCCGCATCCCGATGACGCCGAATTAGGCATGGGCGGCGCGATTGCCAAGATGATCGGTTTGGGTTGGCGAGTAGGTATTTTGGATCTGACGGATGGCGAACCAACTCCGTTTGGCGATCCGGTGACGCGCGCCGCAGAGACGCGAGCCGCCAGCGTAGCCCTGGGCGTTACTTGGCGCGAGAATCTCGGACTGCGAAATCGTTTCCTTGAACCGACTTTGGAGGCTCGCGGATTGCTCGCGGGGGTGTTGCGGCGCGTGCGCCCGAAGTGGTTGTTCGCTCCCTACTGGGAAGACGCTCATCCCGATCACGTCGCTGCCACCCAGCTAATCGAAGCCGCCCGATTTTGGTCGAAGCTCACCAAGACCGATTTGCCCGGCGAGCCGTTTCACCCCAGCCGCGTGTTTCATTACTACTGCGTGCACCTGAAACATGTTGCCCAGCCTGCATTCGTGCTAGATATCTCCGACCAATGGCAAGTGAAAGCAGATTCAATCGCCTGTTATGCCAGCCAGTTTACGACTGGTAAAGATCACGTCGTCCCCAGCATGCTCGATCGGCTTCACGACGAAGCGGCGTACTGGGGAAAGATGATCGGTACCCGCTATGGCGAACCTTTTACATCGCGCGAACCGATCGCTCTCACCGATTTAACTCGCTTGATCTAGCTATTTCTTTCCCTTCGGATCAAGATTCGCGGCAATATCCGCATCGCTGACGGTAGAAGCAACGCCTCCCTCGGGCACGTCGACTTTGGAAATCCACAGCATCGCGTTAAGAACCACCTTACGAAAGTCCTCGTTCCCCCAGTTCTTATGAAAGTGACCCCCGGTAAAGCCGAATCCACGACCGCCATCAGGTCGCTCAACCGACCACATCATCGCTTCAGCGCGAGCTCGGTTGGCTTCGATATGTTTGTAAGGCCCTTGAGGGTAAACATAAGGACCATCGCGCACATCGTCTGAAGGGGACGCCACCAAAATAGGCACAAACTTTAGATTCTCGGCAGTAACCGCGACATTGCCCGGAATATCGGACACAAATCGCATATTGAAATACCACTCGTCCCTGACCTGGAACGGCTTCACGCCGCGACTAATCGGATGATCCGGGAAAGTCGAGAAAGCCGGCTCCCACATCGGATTGCACGAGAACATGTGTTCATAGTGACCACCGATCCAACGCTTGAATTCAGCACCGGCTTGGGCTGGAACAATTTCTACTCCGTAGTGCATGCAGCCGATGCCCACACCTTGGCGAACCCATTCGTCAACCTTCTTCAGGCGCCGGCCGTTCTCTTGAACTACTTCATGCCCGCCGCCACCATCCATGTAAAACACGACCGCTGAAGCACCATCGAAAATCGACTCATCCTTGGGCCAACCATTCAGCGATATCTTTGTCTCTAATCCGGGCTGATTTGCCAAACACTTGGCGATCAATTGCACCCCCGCATTGAATTCGTGCTCGCCCGGTCCGTGCGAGGGTTTGCCAGCGATAATGACGAGTTTCTTCTTGGCTCCCTCATCCGCCAGACCCACGGATCCAACGAGAGCAATGGTAAAAAGAAGTGCAATGCGAACAGCCAGTTGTTTCATGATGATCCTAGCGGAGAAGGTGGGTTGGTGGCAGTGAACCTGCCTTCCGCTATTCTGACTCACCTCTTCTTGGTTGACCAGCCAACCTGTAATTTTGGATAGATTCCGTGTGGGTTACTTTTCTGATCGAATCGGAATGTCCGCTCACCGATACAGTCACTCCAGCGAATACAAAAATTATCGCGACTGATTCCAGCCGCGATGATAGGCGCAACGTCCCCCTTAAATTTATCGGCAGTCTTGCGGGCTAGCGTCGGCTGTCAGACTCTTGCTTGCCGTCCACACTGCTGGTGCGATTTGTCGAAACGTGCTCACCCGCATATTTCTTGCTCAGCTGTTTAGCCATATCGAGGTGATGTTGAACCTTAGGCATCGCCTGTTGTGCAACCGATTTCAATTCGTTCGGACCTTGATCGTGGATGGCTTTGAGTTCCGCCAACATCATGGTGTGGGCGACACACTGCTGCCCCAGGTAAGCCATCTTGAGATCCGAACCCTGGTACTGACCGAGCATCTCTTTCGTCATCTTGAGGTTAGTCTCGCAGGCTTCCTCCATAATATTGCAGAGTTGCTGCGGCACGAGGCCCATATGCACGTGCCCCTGATGTGCTTGACGATTTGGTGCTTCGCGATTGGGTTCGTCACCGATTGCAGGCTGGCGATTGGGTTGTGAAGCGTTGTCTTGAGAGGCTGGTTTTGTCGATGGTTGCACCTCGTTTTCGCGATTGCCCGCGCGCGGTGCAGACGTCATCTTCTTGAGTTGTTGATTTAGTGCCTGATGGTCCTCAATTACCATCGAAGTGAACTGGCGGAAGTCTTTTTCCTCTGCTTTGTCCTGCATCATTTGTGCAAGTTCAATCTCACCGTCGTTTGCTTTCATCAGCTTCTTAACGAGGGCATCCTGAACGGTCACACCCTGCTGATTATTTGACAATCGGGTTTGATCTTGTTCAGGCTGAACCGGAGGAGCAGTACGTTCTTGGCCAGGTGACGGCTGTGTCTGGCCAGGTATTTCTTTGCCCGGGACGGACTGTTGCGCGGCAGCATAATTTGCTCCAGTCGCGGTGACTAGCGCTATAGCCATTAAGTTAAATCTAAGTTTGGACATTACGGGGCTCCTCATTTCGAAGTGGTCTATAGTATGCGGCGATGTGCCGCGACAAGTGACCATTTTGAAGTTGCACATCCCGCGCCGAAACGACTAGCGTAGCTGCATGTAATCTAAATCTGCAATGTGCGTAAGCGTTTTTCTTACTGAAGCGAAACTTCAAAGTGCAAGCTTAGCGGACAGGCGAGCGCGCTGTTAATCCGCATCGCTTGCTGTGCAATCAAGTTGCTCTATCGAATGACAGGTTCAATCTTGTGTTTCATATTGGGCGTCGACCCAACATCTTGGAAGAGGCTCGCCCGATGGAAAGGTCAGCTCGATCTTGTTGAAGCTGCCCGGATCCTGCTCTTCCTGGCCCGCTTGGTTACGTCCTTCTATAGCTTGTTCAAAGGGACTCAGAAGCTTTTCTACATCGTGGACTTCAATTAAGTCCCCCGTGGCTCTCGCTCGTAATAACATGTTGCATTTCTTTCTAGCGTAAGCCGCTAAACGGTTTGGCCGACATGAGTTCCTTCAGCGAACTCTTCAATGGCTTTACTGCAAAATGCTTGCAAATCATCCGGTCGTCGACTTGTCACCAAGCCCTGATCGCAAACGACCTGCTGATCCACCCAAGTCGCGCCTGCGTTGATGAGATCGGTTTTCAGGCTAGGCCATGACGTAACCACTCGATCGTGCACAACGCCCGCTTCGATCAGCATCCAGGGACCATGGCAAATAGCGGCTACAGGTTTGGCATCTTTAAAAAACTCTCGAACAAATTGCACGCACGCAGGGTTAATGCGCAGCGCATCCGGATTGGCGACTCCACCGGGAAGCACTAAACCATCGTAGTCGCTTGCGTCAGCTTCATCGATGGCTTTGTCTACTTTGAAAGTGTCCCCAAGCTTGTCATGGTGCATGCCTTGAATTGAACCGGTATCGATGGAGATTAGCTCAACTATAGCACCTGCTGCCTTAATAGAGTCCCAGGGCTCGGTCAATTCGACTTGCTCAAATCCATTCGTCGCCAAAAAGGCGATGCGTTTTCCGTGCAGAATTTTCTGTGACATTGCATAAGGTCCTTCGTTAGATCGTGGCGAATCGGGGTTATCAAACGCATCACACGCGAATTTCGTGCCAACCGATGCGCTTACTGTTAATTGATAGCGGCACGTCGATTGCACGGCAGCTAGGGAAATGAGAACTTAACCACACGCAAATCTGCCCAATTTAGGAATGCATCCATGTTAAATCGCACATCCGAGAACCTGCTAACGCTTTTGTTTTTTGAAGTAGCTGGGCTGCGCACGGTCACAACACCAACGCAACTACCAGACGTCCGCGATCCTCCGCCTCCTCCGGATCCTCATGATCCGCCACCCTCTCCGCCAGAACACGACCCGCAATACCCAGCCCCCTTCGATCCTCCGGCTCCGCCAAGTCCCAAGGATCCGCCAGTGACTGCCGAGCCAAGCGACCTACCGGGTGCGCCCGGATATTTGCTTTACTATCCTAGTCGATTTGTAGCGAGCTACGAATCAAGACGCGTTTACAGAATTTAGGAGCACATAATGCCAAGCTGGACCCAGAAAGACGAGCGACAATACGAGCACATCAAAGATAGCTTGCTGGAGCGAGGCAAAAGCGAAGATCGCGCCCAGGAGATCGCGGCTAGGACAACGAACAAGCAGCGTCGCATGGAGGGACGCACTCCCAACCAAGCTACGCAAGGGACCGGAAATCCCAACACCTCGCTCGAAGATAGATCGGTTCAAGAACTTCGCAATTTGGCCGCGGCCAGGAACATCAAAGGCCGCAGTCGAATGAAGAAAGACGAACTAATCAAGGCGCTTCGCAGTTGCTAGGTCAGTTGCAGTTGTTAATCAGGAGCTACTGCTGCTTTTCTGTGGACGCGGTTGCCGCGCTTTTTGTCAATGAGCCGTCAACGGAGCAGAGCTATTTAGGCTCGGGTTTGGCTGGCTCGGCAGCAGTATCGACCTTGGGAACTTCTTGCAAAGCATCGCGACCATAGCGCACTGCCACGTATTCTTGCCAACCACGATCGATACCTTGGGGAACATGTTGACGATCAAAGGGCTTAAACTGCAGGACCTGTTTACTCTCCAGCTCAATTTTCCAATCTTTATTTCGCTCGCGATTCAGAAATGCACCCAACGGAATAGCTCGCAGCGCTCCGTCTGAACTTTTTAACACGCAGTACACTATATCCCCCGAATCGCTCAATCCAACGTCGGCCAAAGTTCCCAGCATTTCGCCATCGACAGCAACTATTTTCTTATCCTTTATCGTTGCAAAAGGGACAAGCTCGTATTTCTGCGAATCAAATTGGGCATCTGCAGCACTCTTCAAACGACTAATGTATTTGGACCAATAAACCTCTTGGCCGAAGGTCTTATGCAAAGATTCAGCCAGTTGGCGATTGAGCGTGGGAGGCTCGGCGGATGAAATCTCATGCGCCAATTGGGTCGCCTGCTTCACGTCCATTTTCGGAGAAAAGGGCGCCACGGCAATAACGGGCTTGGCGCGATCGGTGTGCTGCCAACTTACGATTTGTAGGGCTGCATGGCCTGTCTCTAAATCGAGGACAAAATCCTGCACTTGAACACTGGATCGAGTGCTATCCTTCAGGAGATCGCTTATGAAGCTAACCTTTCCACCTTCTTTGATGGTCGTTTCGGTGGTTTGAGCCTTGGCCGACGACGTGACCGTCGCAAGAAGCGTGCATAAAAGGAACATGCGAATTTTCATTGGTTTCAGTCCAGTCTCAAAAGCGGAATTTTGCAAAAACTCAACAACCTGCCTTTAAACAATCGACGTTTTGTCAGACCTAGGCACGGGCATCCAGTTTTCAATAAGCGGTGCGACTAATGCCAACTAACGTGTACCCGGGATATTGAGCCGCCACGCGAGCTTCTGCTTCAGCACTATTGGCTGCCGGCACGACCACTGTGAACGGCAACAAGTAGGCGTTAGGTGGTGAAATCACCACTTCCCAAAACTCGGCGCGGGCTGCCACGAGGGCAGCATTGGCGAGTAAGTCGAGCTGTATTTGCGATATCTCTGCTGGCAACGCGGCGGTGGCGAGCCGACCTCGCCCAAAGGATCGCGCTAGGAAATTCTCTCGCGCGGCAATTTTCTCGTGCTCCTCCGATGTCAGCTCGGATTCCTGAAGTAGTCGCAAGCGTTCACTGGCAGCCCACAAATAATGTTGTTCTTCTTTTTTAAATAGAAAAACGGGAATGGCAACATTTCCGCTGTTGGTGGTGATCGTCACCGTTGGCAGCATGTAAGTAACACTGGGCGGTTTAAGAGTTGCTAAATGCCGGTCGAGCTCATCCAACGACTTGTACGATGTCGAGGCTACTTGATTTACGATCTCGGGCAACAACAGTTTGTAAATTGGATCAGCGATTTCTTTACCATTAAAACTCACGTGCACGTTCGAATCGCGCCGAAAGATCACGACCTGCTGAATTCCGATCCCGGTGATCGCTCCGCGAACAACTTGACCGTTTTGCAGGCTCCACTCTGTCGGTGAATCTTGAATGGGTGCGCTATTCTCGAAGCTCGCTGCCTCAGGCGTCTTTAGGTACGCGATATCATCCGCAGATAAATTGGCCAGCTTTACAGCCAAAAGCCGCCCAGCCTTTGCGCGGAGAACAACTGTTTCCCCATCGAATGCAACCAGATCAGCTTCGATCTTAAAGTGTCCGGAGTTATCTGACCATTCACGCGCTCGAAGTGGCGCTAACCCATAGACTAAAAGTAACAGTAAGAAACAGGTCAATCTCATCTAATGAGTCCTTAACTAAAGAGTGCTTTTGCCCGCTAATCATCGCCTTATTTTCATAAAGCAAACGAGAGACCAACTCCAAAGAATCTGCAAAGCTTGCTAGTCCCTGTCTCGCAGGGAAACATGGCATAGGCCTCTAGCGTTTCCAGCCTGTGAGTCGGATCGGCAATGCCAGACACAAGCTGGAAGCCTAAGCCACCGCAAGTTTTCTCTGTCCAACTTGAAAATTGGATTTAATGGTTAGGGTGGCCCGCTCCGCACCAATCACACCCTTCGAAACGAGGCTTTGTCTCAAAGGGGGTCTGACCCTCCAAAGGGTCAGACCCCTTTTGAGTCTGGGCAGCGAATTGGTACGCGCATTGCGGTAGCATTTCAAGAGTCTTCAATTGTGTTGACGGTAACCATCAAACGAGGAACTGAGACAATGTCTACAAAAGATGTCAAAACCACAGACCAGGTGGCGAAGAAAAAGCAGCTTCGGAATGAGGATCCCATTTCAGGTGAATCAGGTGCTCATCCTGTGGGAGTGGGTATTGGTGCCGCTCTCGGAGGAGCAGCCGCCGGTGCGGCCGCAGGAACTGTGGCGGGTCCCCTTGGAACTGTCGCTGGGACCATCATCGGTGGTGTGGCTGGGGCCCTTGCCGGAAAGGCTGTAGCCGAAGAAGTTGATCCTACAGTGGAGTCGCAGTACTGGCAGTCACAGTACAAAAACCGGCCTTATTTCAAGCCAAACGTCGAATTTTTGGACTACGAACCGGCTTATCGAGCTGGTTGGGAATCATACTCGCCGGGAACCAAATGGGAGTCGGTTGAGCCCACTGCAAAGAAGAAGTGGGAGGAAAGTTGGGAGTCGGAGGGCGGAGCTCCACGTTTGACTTGGGAAGATGCAAAATTGGCATCGCGTGACGCATACGATCGAGTCCACTCACAACGAGGGTCTAACTAAAGCACTTCTCGCAGGACGCCACGGATGTGTTGGTCGATGGGAACCGCCGTATGCTCCCAATTAATTTATCCCTCTAGTCCGTGGCGCGGCAAGGCGAGGAAGCTCCCTAAGCCCTTAGACAAAAAACAATGCGTGCCACAGGTGAGAGCAAACTGCGGGACGCAAATACGAATCAGTAGACCACTGTCTAAGGAGCGAACGGTTTCCTATGTGGATGCAACTACGGGTGGGCTGACGAAGATTACTTCAGCGGCGCTTGCGTAGCTACTACTTAGTGAAACAGTTGGTGGTGCGTTGGGAAGCATTCTTGCAATTTGGTACTGGCGTTGTGAGCCGCTGGCGCTACTAGCCACGGCTCGAAGTTGTGGTCGTTTGCTGCTTGTGGTTGGTCCACGACGGCTCACTAACACCAAGCCTCTTACAAACTGCTTGGCATCACGCCGACAAGCGTTTGGCAATCCACGCTTGTATCTTTCTTTTCGTGGGCATGCGCACCAACAGTAAGGCTACACAGATTGCAAAGGCAACGAGAGAAAAGATGCTTTTAGAGATCTGATACAAAAAAACATTCAAGAACGCTGCGCCCTCAAGGAACGTACATCCCAAAATTAACTGAGTTTGAAAAACGGTGAAAAGTTTATGGATGGTCTCGCCAGCGGGTTCCTGCGCGCTGCTTAGGCGCGCCGTGCTGAGGCTGCTGATTAGTGCAGGAATCACAAAGCTCATGACAATCGCGCTCAGGGCTACGAAGACGCCGACCAATGTCGTGGCTGTAGGCACAAGATTTATTTGAACGCCGCCTTGTAACAGTACAAAGCCGACAAAGGTTAGCACTCCCATGCCTAAAGCTGCGACGATAATTTGGCATGTCAGCACCGACACGTCTTGATTTTCCCAAACGATACTGTGCGAGTCGAGCGAGTCGATTCGCAAGGGTTCGAATGGATTTAATGGCTTGTCGGTAGGTTGCATGGCATTCTTACATAAGATTTGCATCGAAATGAGCCGTCAGACATTTAAGCGCTTCCTGTCCACTGGCGCTATCGATCACGACGTTCACCTGCAGCTCGCTGGTGTTAATCATCTCCACATTGATGCCCGCCTTGGCGAGCACTTCGAACATGCCGATCGCGACGCTGGTATGGCTGCGCAGACCGATGCCGCTGACGGACAGCTTGGCGATCTCTTTGCTACTCTGGATTCGACGGACATTGAAGCGACTCTTCAGTTGCTCCAGCACCTTCAAACACGCGTCGTATTGCGTCCGAGGAATCGTCAAGCTGATGCTGGTGTCGCCTTGATATCCATCGTAGCTCTGCACGATCATGTCGACAAAAATTCCCGCCCCTGCAATCGCATCGAATACATGTGCGGCCAAGCCCGGCGTGTCGGGAACGCCGACGAGCGTCATACGCGCTTGGTCGTCGGAGAGTGAAATGTCGCTGAGCGAGAGTTGCTCCATGTCTGCCATGCGCAGGTCAGCAACCAGTTTATTGACGTCCGTTTGCTTGCTCTTGCGCGGCGGCAGAGATTCCCAGTTGGCGGCGTCGGCGGGGCGGCGGAACAGATGAAATGCTTGATGCACAGCCCGCAGCGCCGCCAGTGATTCGGCGCGCGAGACGAGCACCGAGATCTTGATTTCACTGGTCGTGATCATTTGAATATTGATGCCTGCATCAGCAATGGCACGGAACATCTGCTGAGCGACGCCGGTCTGCTTGGCCATGCCCAGCCCGACGGCAGAAATTTTGGAAACTTGATCATCGTGCGTGAAACCTGTCGCGCCGACCAACTCTGCGGCTTGCTTAACCGCTTTAATCGCTGCCGAAAGCTCTTCCTTGGGGACGGTGAACGAAATGTCCGCTCGGTTTTCCTGTCCGACGTTTTGCACGATCATGTCCACGGTGATCTTGCGATCGGCGAGGCGCTTAAATATCTCGTAACTGGTTCCAGGAGTGTCAGGTACACCTTGAATCGTAATGCGAGCCTCATCGCGGGTCATGGCGGCGCCGCAGACGGCAGTGCTGGGCGATTCACTCTCGTTGACGATCAAAGTGCCGCGAGTATCAGAAAAGCTGCTGCGCACGTGGATCGGCACATCGTATTTCTTCGCGAACTCGATCGAGCGATTGTGCATCACACCCGCACCGAGGCTGGCTAGTTCGAGCATTTCGTCGTAGCCGATGCGCGACATCTGCCGAGCTTCGGGGAGTTGCCTTGGGTCGGTCGTGTAAACGCCATCGACGTCGGTGTGAATTTCGCAAGCGTCCGCGTCGAGCACTGCAGCGAGAGCCACTGCGGTCGTATCGCTACCGCCGCGACCAAGAGTGGTGATATTGAAATCTTCGTCAATGCCTTGGAAACCGGCAGCGATCACGATGTTATTTTCAGCCAACAACTTGCGAATTCGATCCGCAGAGATTTTGCGGATGCGAGCTTTGGTGAAAGAACTGTCGGTTTGGATGCCGATCTGCGCACCCGTCAGGCTGACCGCTTTGTAACCCAACGCATGAACGGCCATGGCCATGAGGGCTACGCTCACCTGTTCGCCTGTTGACAGCAACATGTCCATTTCTCGTGCCGGCGGAGTATCGTTCACTTGGTGCGCAAGATCAATGAGCAAGTCCGTATTGTGGCCCATCGCGCTGACGACGACGACAACTTGGTTGCCTTCTTGTTGAGCGCGAATCGCTTTACGAGCCGCTGCGAGAATTTTCTCAGGATCCGCGACGCTTGTTCCACCGAACTTTTGAACGACTAAAGGCATTGTGTTTTTAAACCTTAACTAATTACTTTTCTTTATTGCCAACGGGCTCGCTCGGAATCAATAGCTCGGCTTGCCTAAAAAGGGGGCTAGCCCTGTCCTGATCAAAGGGGTCTGACCCTCTCCGGGCATGTTCTTTTGTCAGTGATTTTGCATGCCCTCCAAAGGGTCAGACCCCTTTTGAGACAAAGCCTAGTTGGACAGCGCCACTTTTAATCAGCCGGAACGCGTTAGCGTCCGGTTTTTCCTGGGAAAGATTAAGAAACCGGACGCTAACGCGTTCCGGCTGATTAACCCAACAAACCAAAGGATTTCGTTCCGAAGTGGCGCTGTCCAACTAGTTTGGTTTCCAATTTCCACGTAGGAAGGCCCCCATCATTTCCCATCCTTTGGAAAACGCAAGCGGAGATGCGGCCGCCTGGATTTCGTCGTAACCGGCCCCTGAAGGAGTGATTCCGCTGCCGCAGACTGCGAGCGGAACCATCCCGTGGCTGTGTTTTTTGGTCGCACACGGCGTTGAGTGATCCGGCAGGACGAGCAAACGGTATTCGCCCATGCTCTGCAGTTTTTCCAACATCGGACCGACGATGTGAGCATCGATCTCTTCGAGCGCTTTCACTTTTTCTGCGTAACGACCCTCGTGCGAAGCTTCATCCGTTGCTTCAATGTGCACGCATACCACGTCGTACTTGTCTAGTGCAGCGACTCCGGCCTGGCCTTTGCCTGCGTAATTCGTATCCAAGTAGCCGGTCGCGCCATCGACTTCGATGCGGTCCCAACCCACCAAAGCCGCCAAGCCGCGCAGCAAATCAACCGCGGTGATCATCGCGCCGCTTAAACCAAAACGTTCGGCGAACGAAGGCAACACTGGACTGCGACCTTGACCCCACAGCCACACGTTGGTCGCTGGTTTCTTACCATTTGCCACCCGTTGCTGGTTCACCGGATGGTCTGCGAACAAAGACACGCTCCGCTGCATCAATTCGGTGAGCAGATCGCTGCCGGGTCCGCGCGGGAAATCATCAGCTACTGACAAGTCGGTCAGATCATGCGGGGCACGCGTGCGAGTGTCAATCGTGAAGGGAGCCGGATCGTCTTTGCTGCCCCGATAGATCATTAAATTCCGGTAACTCACACCAGGCACAAATTGCAAGCGTGGGTCGCCCACCGATTCACCCAGCGAATGCAACAACTGTTTGGCTGCATCGGTCGAGATATGATCGGCGGTAAAATCGACCATGATCTGATCGATGACGGTTACCAAGTTACAACGAACTGCCCAGTCGTGAGGTCCAAGTTCTATGCCTTGCGCCGCCGCTTCGATCGGGGCACGGCCGGTGAAGTAGACGTTGGGATCGTAGCCAAATAGTGTCATGTTGGCTACTTCGCTGCCAGCGGGCAAATGAGCGGGCACGTTATCAGTCTGCGCCACCACGCCAAGACTCGCCACGCGATGCATGTTGGGAATTTTCGCAGCTTGCAGCGGAGTCCTACCACCCAGCTCATCCATCGGCCAGTCCGAGCAGCCATCAGGAATAATGATCGCGTACTTCATATAATCGTCAAACCTTTTGTTTTTTTATGTCTTGCCTGACTGATACGTAACTTTTTTAAAGTTGCGCGTTATTTTAGGTTTTGTGTGCCACTGCTTCTGCCAGTGAACCGCAGGAGCTGCCCGAACATCGCTCCGCCGAAGGGCTGCAGCACAGGCTGGCAGCCTAGGCTACGTTGGGCTCAGACCTTCACATCTTTCATGACTCGCATCCGAACGCTCGGACCACTCACGACTGACAACTGTGTAATCACTTCGACTGCTTTTCTCGCGGCGCCTTCAGGCGCTTCATGTGTCATAATTACCAACTGGACTTGAGGCGATTTGGCCAACGGATCCGGCTCGTGCTGAATCACCGACGAAATCGAGATGCAATGCGCTCCGAGCACCGAAGTAATTTTCGCTAAACTGCCGGGTTCGTCGGCGACCGTCAAACGCAAGTAGTAGCGACTTGGCATGTCATCATCCGGGCGAATGGATACCGGCGATTCACGATTGCTCCAAAGTTCCAGGGTGCGGAATGTAATCGGCGTGCGTCCCACTGCAGTATCGATCATATCGGCGACGACAGCCGACGCCGTCGGCATTTGCCCTGCCCCTTGACCATGGAAGAAGATATCGCCTACTGCATCACCCACCACATTAATCGCGTTGTAGTTGCGTCGCACTTCCGCAAGTGGTCGACCAGTGCGAATCAGCGTCGGTGAAACACTGAGTTCCAAACCGTGAGCGCTCAGTCGCGCTTGTGCGATCAATTTGATACGATAGCCCAGTTCTGCCGCAAAGCGAATGTCTTGGATGTCTAACTGATCGATTCCCTGCCTAGGGATATCCTGCCATCGTATGCGGGCTCCGAATGCCAAGTGAGCAAGAATTGCGAGTTTTTGCGCAGCATCCGTGCCGTCGACATCCATCGTCGGATCTTCTTCGGCGTAGCCCAAACGCTGTGCCTCCTTGAGCGCCCGAGTATAATCCCACCCTTGGTCGTCCATCTGAGACACGATGAAGTTGCTGGTTCCATTCAAGATCCCCTGCAACGACGTGATTTGGTTTGCCGAGAAACACTGGCTGATGTTGCTGATGATCGGAATGCCGCCCGCCACAGCGGCCTCAAAGGCGATACAGCGACCGAGCAACCGCGCGCGATCGAACAATTCCGCGCCATGTTCCGCCAACAAGGCTTTATTTGCGGTCACGACATCCTTACCCGCGTCCAGCAATTTCAACATGATCGTCCGCGCGGGTTCCAACCCACCGATCAGCAGCGCGACCACTTCGATGTCCTCATCCTCGAGCACATCTTCCAAACGATCGGTCAGTATTCCGGGTGGTAGGTCACACTGCCGCGGTTTTCGCAAATCGCGCACCACGGCTTTTTGCAGCCAGAGGGTCCGCCCAGCGTGCCGAGCCGTCCGATCGCCATGGTCCAATAACAACCGAGCGACTCCGCTTCCCACGGTTCCCAGGCCAACAATGGCAACTTTAGTTTTTTGCATAGATCCGTCCGAATCTTTCCTACAAACGACGCGGCCAGCAATCCACCGCCCATTTTCCCGCAACTTATTCCACAGCGAACGCACATTCTAGGCGCTGGTGACCGTCCTTCAAAGGGAACATCAAGCGCATAGGCTCAAACGGGTATTCGGGGGGCCGTCAGTGTGCCGTCAGTGTGCCGCTAGCGGCCCCATGACAGAGGTTTTGCAATTTTGTCGAGTGAGTTGTGGAACGAAACCCACCCTCACCCACCAAGATTGCCAAGCGGTGGGTTTGGTTCCTCAACCCACCCTACGGCAACTACAAAAACGCAGCGCGGCAATTTGATTGGATTGTCTTGACACTGCACGGTTAGCCCGCGACTAGTTTACAATAGTGCAGCGCCCCAGGTCCATCTTTCACTATGGGGTCCCTCTAATTATGGGTGATAAACATGAGCCGCACTCGTTGCTGTTTTTGTTTGACTCTGGCATTTTCCGTCGTTGGGCTGCACGCTGATCCTGTGAATGCTCAACCACCGGGTGGCGCTCGACCCGATTTCGCGGCGATACAAGAAGCGTCCAAGAAAGATCGCCAATTGATGCTCGATCAGCTAAAGATCGAATCGCCCCGCATCTCCACAGGTTACATTAGTTCCTCCGGCGCGGGCGGCGCGAAACTGCATCGACGCGACTTTGGCGAGATCATCGAAAACGTGTGCGCTACCAGCGAGTATCACTGGATGGCAGGAAACTATCTCAAGTACGCAGGCCCACTCAATTGGAGTGATTTGCCGGTAGATGCTCATCAATTGGTCGCCTTATGTGCGCCTCGGCCAGTGTTCCTCAGCGCCGGTGCAACCAAGGGCGACGGTTGGGTCGATGCCAAGGGGACTTTTCTGGCCGGAGTCGGAGCTAGCCCCGTCTACGCCTTGCTCGGCAAAAAAGGTCTAAAGCCAACCGAATTTCCAGAAATCGAAACGCCTTTGGTCGACGGCGATCTGGCGTTTCGGCAGCACGCGGGCGGTCACACAGATGGTCCTAATTGGCCGACCTTCCTCGACTTCGCGGCTCGCTATTGGGAACCAAAGTAAGCTCAATTGAATTACACCCATTTTTCATTTTTACGGACACAATACTCAATGCGTAAACTGCTCCTAATCTCTAGCTGTATGTTACTTGCCTGTTCTGTCCTTCACTCGCAAGACGCAAGCCAGACTACAAAACTGGACGACTTGTCGCCGGAAGAATACAAAGCTCTCGAAAAAGTAACCGAGAATAGTGTCACAGGCACGATTTCATTTCTGGCTTCAGATGAAATGGCAGGACGCGGTACGCCGTCGAGAGAATTCACGATCGCGACTGCCTATGTTGCCTCGCGATTTCGCGCCGCTGGTGCCAGCGGTTTGGGGAAGGATGGCAGTTACTTTCTTGAGTCATCAATCGATACCGTGCGCACACCGGACTCGGGCAGTTTGTTTCAAGTGACGGGTGCGACAGCACCCGCCTTGACATTGTTCAATGCTACCGCTGAACCATTTCAGTTCGATGGAAAAGTGCCGTTGCTCGACAAAGACGGAGCGCTGCCGGATGACCAAGCTGGCCCAGCGGTGATCGTTTGGGATGACAACGCCGACGTAGGACCCAATGCGATGTCGCTGTTGCGACGACGTGCGGTGGCGCTGGCTGGAAAGCATGTAACTGGGTTACTGGTTGTAACTTCACCGAACAGTGATTTATGGAAAGCGGCTTCCCAATCGCAGCGTGAATCACGACCCGACAACGCGCGAGGTCGTATCGAGATTCCGATTCTCTTAGTCGCCGAAAGAACATGGAAGGACGACAGTGTTTGCAAGCTGAAATTACCCGCATTACTTAAGGAACAAGCCTCAGTCCGGAACGTGGTCGCAGTCCTCAAAGGCAGTGACCCCGAACTGAGTAAAGAAGCGGTCTTCTATTCGGCTCACCTTGATCATCTCGGCGACAATGGCACAGGCGAAGACAAAATATTCAACGGAGCCGATGATGACGCAAGCGGCGTGACGGCGGTTTTAACTCTGGCGGATGCGTTCGGTGCGCTTGAACCGCGAACAAAACGCTCGGTGATTTTCATGACATTCTGGGGGGAAGAGCGCGGAATGCTCGGCTCAAAAGAACTGGTACAGGCCTCGCCCTGGCCGCTCGATAAACTGATCGCTGGTATCAACATTGAAATGATCGGTCGACCCGAAGAAGGTGCTCGAAACAAAATCTGGATGACCGGCTGGACCGCATCCGACTTGGGACCGCTGGTAGCGCTCGGTGCCAGGCGCGTCGGCGTCGAGAACTTTGAACATCCCAGCCTCAGCCAGAGGTTATACGCGGCCAGCGATAATATTTCGTTTGTCAACCAAGGTGTCATTGCTCACAGTTTCTCAGGTGGCTCGCTGCACGGTGACTATCATCAACCGAGCGACGAATGGCAGCGCCTCGATCTCCCCCATATGACCCAAGTCATCCGTGGCCTCTATGCTGGCACGCTACCGATCGCGCAAGGCAAACTGACTCCTGTAAAGAAACAACAGTGAGTGTAGGACGATTGTCCCAATCGTACCCGGAGCCATTAACACAATGGCCCTACTCTTGGCGTTTGTCCCGCGACGCCCATGAGCCCTCGGGAAACATGTCGAAGTTGCTTTGCGGAGCAACCCGGATAAGCTTCGGTTTTTTCGCACGAAAAACAAAGATTCGTAGCAGGATCGCGGTTACTCCAACAAGCAAGATGATCGCGCCCGCGATCATTTCGATGGGAGTTGGCAAATTGGCAGCAGCGCGTTGAGAGGGTTTGGTAAGTTCGAATTTCCCGATCAGCAGCGGAGCTAATTCGGGTTTCGCATTCGGTTTGGCGGCGCCAGGTTGGTAGCCTTGCAGTTTGAAAAAATACCCCGCGAATTTTGCCGTTTGGTTGACGGGTGTATCCGCGTTCAGCCCAGGTGGCAGCTCGGGAGTAACAAATACATACAGCCACGCCTTCGAAGTCTCGCTCCAACCCCAGACTTCAAAAAGTTCTTCCACGCCTGCCGGATTGTCGTCCGTTTCGTAGCGCGTGATTTTCCGAATATTTACAGTCAGTGTAAATAGCTTGCTACGATGCTTTGATGCCGACGAATACAAGTCGTTGAATCGCACTTTGGAGTCCGCCCCCTTCAGCAGATCACCAAATTGCGATTTCTTCACTACGCTCAGCATGCGCCAATAGGCTGGCATCTCCAGTATCTGCATCTTCAGCGTGCCGTCTTGAACCAGCCCGAGCCAATCTTGCAACTCGAGATCTTCTCGCAAATTTAGATGGGTGGTTTCAGCGATATTGGATGCGCCCGCCGCTGGCGTATCGCTTTGAACCTCCCCATCGCTGGGCGCCGCCGGCGCATCAACAGCCGGTAGCAGAGACGGTTGAGGAGCAGCCGGTTGAGGAGCTGGCTCCTGCGTGAGTGGGACGTGGACTTGCTTGATGGACTTGTCGAGATTGGAAATGATGCGCTGCGCATTTTGACCTGGACCGCGCATGTTCCGTAGGCTGTTCATCATCAACAGCAGGCACACCAACAAGGCCAACATGGAAAACAAGCGCGGACTCTTGTACGGAACAGCCCGTCGTCGCGTCAATCGCCGCATGATTTCACTCCGTCCAAACTAGTTGGATTTCAGTGGAACAATCGAAACTTTCGACAGTCGCTCTCCGGATGGCAATTCCTGCTTGCCGCAGATATCGACGATTTGCATCAGTCGTTCGTAGCGCAGATCTTCACCCACGCGCACGCTGACCGTATCGCATCCTAGTTCGACGATATCCGCCAACGCGGTGCGAAAAGCGGGCAGCAATTCTTCAACTGTCGGGGCCGAGATGACGCGTTGCCCAACTTCCAGTTTTTCAATCTCGCCTTCGGGGGTGGAATAGATCGAGATCGAAATCACGAGACCTTCGTCGACGACCTCCGCAGAATTGACCATATTGCTTGGGGCTTGCGTCACGGGCTTGTCCGCGGGCAAGCGCATCATGATCTGCGATTCGATCGGTGACGGTTTGAAAGTCAAAATGAAGAACGCGAGCAACTGAAACGCCATGTCCAGCATGGCCGCCACATTGAGTTCCACGTCATCATGTCCACGAGCTTTTTTGCGTCCGCGTCGGTCTTTTCTTCGCATGTTATGGTGGCCCCAGCTGTTTTGCTTTGCGCATGACCACGAACACGAACTGAGAAAAACCTACGGATTTACAAGTATCCATGACGCTATTGAGCACGCGGAACGTCAGGTCTCGATCGGCTCGGACGACGACAGTAACCGCTGCAGGTTCCTCGGCGCCAGTTTTGGAGGTGATTTCAAAACCCTTCAACTCATTGACCAGGAAATTTTTCAGAGAAAGCTGCGGCTTGCCGCGAGCCATCACGGTTCCGTCGTTGGTAATGTTGAGCACCAGCATATCACCTTGCAATTCTTCATCGGCCGGGGCACTGGCACCCACAACCGGCAGGTCCACTTCTTTGTTGAAGTCGGTGGCGCGAAAGTTGATCACCAACATGAAAAAGGTGATCAACTGGAACACCATGTCCAAGATGGGCGTCAAGTTTGGGTCTGCGCGCATGGCTGACATGGTTTTACAGAGCTCTCAACGGCGGACGGTAGTTATTAAAATCGAGAAGGTTTAGCGGAATTACTTTGCATCCGGTTTGCGACGCATCAGCGTCGACGCAGAACGCAGTTGATCATCGGCAAGCGTGGTGGTTTCGATGGTGATCGTGGCGATTCGATTGCGGAAGAAGGAGTACAAGTAGATCGCAGGAATCGACAGCAACACCCCTTCAAACGTAAGCACCAGAGCTTCTGAAATTGCCTCTGCAACTTTGGCGGCATCGAGGCTGACTCCAGAAATCGCAATCGCGCTAAACGCGGTGATCATCCCTTTGAGCGTACCCAACAAGCCGATCATCGGCCCCAGCGTTCCGAGCACCGCCAGGATGCTGATATTGGCTTCCATCCGAGCGTTTAGCGCTTCAGCCGTACGTTCTAGTTTGTCGCGGGCCTCGTCGAGTCCGAATCCAAGATCCGACAGTCCAGCGAAGAGTATTTGACTGAAGTAAGAATCGTCCTGGCTGACCGTTTCCATCAGTTGGTTAACGTTCTTGTTCTCGATTGCCGCTTGGCAAGCTGAAATGACTTCAGGCGGCGCGGCCACGGACATGCGTAACACTAACAGGTTCTGAATTACTACGGTCACGAAATAGATCGAGACCAAAAACAGAAACAGACCGATGATCCCCGATACTTTGGCAATCCAATACAGAAAATTAACATCGTTGATGGGCTGTGGCGGAGCGTTTTCCTGCGCCATCGCGGGGCAACAATTGATCAACGCAACTGCCACTGCGAACAGAGTAAGTAGACGGACCCAACGCAAAACGTTGCCTTCCGAAAAGCTTAACATGAGCAACCTGCTGACGAGTATGGGGTTAGGTTGAAGAGATTGTGCCGACCGACATAGATCTTTAGCTTACCAGCCCACCAGTTGTTTGGGAATAGTTAGGCGGCTGTTTCGCAATCCTCAATCCTCTAGGAACAATCCCAGATCCGAATAGTACGGTTGCAACGGCTAAATAGGCAAACCACACCGTAAATTGGCTAGCGGTCGCGGCTTGTCCCGCGAAAGGCGGGGGCTGGCTATACGCATTGCCAGGGGATCACGAAATTGCCGGTACGACAGCCATTCCAACGCTAACCCGCCTCAATTTTCCAATTGCCGTTGAACCCAGACGCTAGGTCTCATATGTTGCAGGCCGCGAATCGGATTGAAGCGGCGTCCCTCGTCCACTTCCTGGATACACCAGGAAAGCAAATTGAGACACCAAGTTCGACTAGATCGCCTTAAATTGCCTTGCTATTATTGCGATGTAGCATTAGCTGATGTGCCAACCACGGAGGGCGGTCACCATGAAACGCAATGAAGTCTTACCGAAACGTATCTTGATCAGTCGACTGAGTGCAATCGGTGATTGCATTCACACCATTCCGCTGGCGGTAAAAGCGAAACAGCTGTGGCCGAACTGCAAATTGACTTGGGTCGTCGATTGCGTGGCGGCTCAACTGCTGCAACCTCATGCGGCGATTGATGAGGTGATTAAGATCGAACGCCACTGGGTCAAGAGCGCGCAGCTTTGGAAAACACTGCGGCGCGAACTTCAAGCACGCCACTTCGACCTCACCTTGGACCCTCAAGGCCTTATCAAGAGCAGTATGCTCGCGTGGCTTTGCGGCGCCCCGACGCGAGTCGGTTTCGACTACTCGCACGGCCGCGAGTTGGCGCCGGTACTCGCCAATCGCCGCGTTACGCGAACTCAGCGACACATGGTCGACACCTATTTGGAATTGCTCAGTCCGTGGTCGCCGACGCCGGCAGGTCGCGCGGAGTTTCAATTGCCCACCTATGTAGAGGCAGCCAAGGTACACGAGATTTTGCACGCAGGTGGTTTTGATTCGCAAGAGCCGTTTGCGTGCATCGCGCCCGGCGCGGGTTGGGCAAGCAAGCTGTGGCCTGTCGAACGCTACGCTGCGGTTGCCAGTTATCTGAAGCACCAGCACAATCTTCGAACTTTGGTTCTATGGGCAGGCGATGCAGAAAAAGCAATGGCGAACCAAATCGCATCGAGCAGTAACGCTGCTGCTCGGATCGCGCCGCGAACGAACTTGACCGAGCTGGCCGAAGTCGCTCGTCGCGCGAAGTTGTTCCTAGCAAGCGACACCGGTCCGCTGCACATCGCGGCTGCGATCGGAACAACTTGTGTTGGTCTTTTCGGTCCAACCTGGGGTGATGAAGCTGGTCCCTACGGTGCGAAAAATATTTCCATCCAAAGTACAAAACTTCCCGGGCCTCGCAGCCGTATGCGCTCGGGTGATAACAGCACCATGATGGCCATCGAAGTCGACGAGGTCAGTACCGTTTGCTCGCGTGTACTAAATTCCCAAGCCCTCACGTTTGCTGCCTAGCAGCAGTGTATATTGATCGTCCTCAGCTGTTCATCCTGAAATTCCGTTCTGTCTCCGATTGCTAGATGCCTGGCACTGCCTGAACGATTGAGGACAATCGGTCTACACTCAAGTTGGAACGGCGAATCCGTGGAAGAAGCCTACTTTAATGAAGCGCAGGTCAGCTCACTGCTGAAAAAGTACTTCGGATTCGACCACTTTCGACAACCTCAGTACGCGGTGATTGAGCGAACGCTACGGGGCGAGCATTCACTGGTGATTTTGCCGACCGGTGGTGGTAAGTCACTATGCTACCAATTGCCCGCAATCGCGATCGATCAAGCGAACTCCGCGACTGGGCTAAGCAAGCCAACCGAGCCGCGACCGATCACGGTTGTACTTTCGCCTTTAATCGCGCTGATGAAAGATCAAGTCGATGCGCTCCAGGCGCGCGGAATCGCAGCTACATTCATCAACTCGTCGCTCGATCGCCAGCGGCGCGAGTCGCGCTACGGCGAGGTCCGCGAGGGCAAGTACTGTTTGCTGTACGTAACGCCTGAACGGTTTCGAAAACCAGAATTTCTGGCGGCGCTCGGCTATCGTCGTGTCGCGTTGCTGGCGATCGACGAAGCGCATTGCATTAGCCAATGGGGCCACGATTTCCGGCCCGATTACACGTGCATCCCCGAGCTGCGGAGACAGATGGGCGAACCGACAACATTGTGTTTGACGGCCACAGCAACGCCGGACGTCCAGCGAGATATCTTGACGCAGTTGGGGGTGGCCCAGTTCGGCCGTGGCCCCGGCGAGTGTCAGCTGTTTCATCAAGGCATCGATCGTCCGAACTTGTCGCTGGACGTTGAAGAGGTCTGGGGAATGGATGAGAAACTCGATCGAATTGAACGCACCGTGCAGAAGTGGCAAGAGTCAGGTTCGGCATGCGGCATTGTTTACTTCACCTTGATTCGTACCCTGATCGAGTTCAGTGAGCATTTGCAGCGGCGCGGCTTCCCGCACGTTTGTTACCATGGCGATCTTGAGCGGCGGCTGCGGAAGCGAATTCAAGAGACGTTCATGACGGGGCGGGCGCCGCTGGTGCTGGCCACCAACGCATTTGGAATGGGAATTGACAAGGAGGATATCCGCTACGTCGTTCACGCCGATGTGCCAGGCTCCATGGAAGCGTATTACCAAGAGATCGGCCGAGCCGGCCGCGATGGAAGGCCGTCAGAGTGTTTGCTACTGTACGACCAACGCGATCTTGCTACGCAGATGGAGTTCCTCGGCTGGAGCAATCCGGATGCGGATTTTTATTGCCGCACCTACGATTTGCTGCTGCACGAATCTGATTCTATCCGCGCATTTGGTTACGATTGGTTGCACGAGCGACTCTGCGATCGTCAACGTCACGATCGGCGACTGGAGACTGTCCTAGCAATGTTCGCGCGTTACGGTTTAATCGAAGATGAATTTGACCTTGCGAACGTTGAAATCACTGGGCCTTTACCGGCCAGTCTTGCCGACCCCGACTCCCGCGCCACCAAGAGATTGCGCGATCAGAAAAAGCTGTATGCACTTGTTCAGTACACGCAATCCGAGAATCGCCGCGCATTCATCCACGAGTACTTCGGCGTCCCATCTTGATTTTTGGCCCGATTAAATTTTAGGGGCGGTTGGCACGTTTGGGTGATCGCCGCGCATCCAGAGTCCAAGGCCGGGATCGCGAATAAAGTAAAATTCTTGGCCGTTAGCATCTTGATGCCAGCCGTTATCGAGATCTTGGCAATGATACTGCTGCGTTAACTGAGCGGCGTCGCCGTAACTGTAGCCAACCGATTTGATTTCGTCCTCGGTTAATGTTCCAGGCGCATAGAGCACCTCGAAACGCTCTTCCGACGATCCGTGAATGAGGTGCGCGGCGGCGGACAAGTTGCTGCGCAGTTCCTCATTGTTAGCCACCTGTTCAAGGATTTCGGGCGTGGTGCGATAGCCGTATTTACGAATCAAGCGATCGATCTCACGATCTTCACCGAACTCTTTGACACCAGGAGCAATTACTACCAAGCGGCCGCCATCGCCTATCAGCATACGTGTGCGGTAGATAGCTTTGTTGGCCAACCAAGTCCGTTTGTACTTGGCGGGGTTCATCGTCACGACGACCGTCTGGGGAGTGCGATCGACAACGAAGCAGTTCACCTGTGCGGCTAGCGCACCGGCTTCAAAGAACACATCATGCGTATTGCCGACGTACAGCCCGCGCACTACCTTTTCGCCGCCGTCCAGCGATTCGACAACCGTCAGAACATACATCAGCGGCATGTTCGTGCAGAAACGATCCTGAGCTTCGTTCAAAATGCGGCGCAGCGGCGTGTCGCAGCGGCCCATCGTCCGCTCCATGCCGTAGAGCGCGCTCAAATAATGACTCTCGTTGATCCCCTCTCGACCGCCCGTGCCGACGAATACATTTTTGGTGTAGTTCGCCATGCCAATTACTTCGTGAGGGACAACTTGGCCGAGCGACAGGATCAGATCGTGGCCACCTTCGACCAGCAATCTGTTAACTTGCGCCGACCAGGGTTGGTGATAGATACCTTCGGTCGCTTGCTCGACAAAATCCGCGTCGACTTTGCCGAGTGTCTGAACATCAGTTTTCCAATGATGGACACGAATCAAGTGTTGTGGCAAGTCGCCAAACATATAGGTCAACTCGTCGGGTGTCATGCCTTCGTGAGTTCCAAGCGCGGGCATCACGTCCAGCAAGCGATCGCCGAGCATATCATAGGCGAGCCGCGTCAGTTCGCCCGCGCGGCTGTCGCTGCGCGTGTGATCCGGCGGAAGGGCGAGCACTTTCTTCGGGTGTCCCACGGCGTCGAAAGCGGCTTGCAGAGCTTCTCGAAAATCCGCTTCGCCAAGCACGGAGTATTTATCGCCGCGCCGAAAATAAACAGTCATCGTCGCCCCGAAAGTTAATTTGTGAGCAGATGGTCCCGAATCTGCGGACTATTCGATGCAGATTTGGCACAAATCCGCCCGTGTGTTTAAGGGTGACTGGGACAAGTCCGCAAACGGTTCCTAAGCGTCGTCGAGTGGGTCGAGGTCGAGTTCTTCGTCATCATCGTCAGCCGGGAACATTTCGCTGTCGTCAGGTTCTATCTCGTAGTCATCGTCGAGTTCCTCTTCGAAGTCGTCGTCAAAATCGTCGTCGAAATCCTCGTCATCGAAGTCGTCGAACGGATCGTCCTCAGGCTTGGTCGGCGGAAGGACGATATCGGCGTCCTCATCGTCTTCGTCAGGTTCGACATCGTCGACTTCATCGTCGTCGTCGATGGCTGCTTCGCTGGCCGTCCAAGCCACAATTCGCTTGGCGGGTGCGGCGAACTCCAATGCCGGCGCGGCTTGGAGAGCCAATTCGAACCAATCTTCCTGCTTTACGAGCGTCAACGACATGACGATACCGGCCCTGTTGTAGCTGAATACGGATGGAGAGCAATCTGAACTCGGCATTCCAAACGCCGATGTGAAAAAACTCGCTTACATCCGGTATTTTGTCAACGCTGTCACGCCGATTTTGTATCGCAAATAGGCATATTCCCTCCCAATCTGGTCAATAGACGGCAAAGTTGGGCGAGTGAAAGGGAAATTCTGTTTCTCGAAGCCGATTTTTTGTCCCCCCTACGTGGCCTGCGCTTTGCACGCAGCCCATGGGACGATTCAGTTTAAGCGCGCGGTGCGAATTGACGTTGAAATTCGTCACGGTAATCTTGTTCTCGAGCGGGAAAAAGACCGCGAGAAACGTTTTGGGAAACCGCGCCGTGTTGAAAGCGCTGTTTTTCAAAAATGGGCATCTCCAGCCCAGTTAATGCAGTTATTCCCGCGCGAACCACGGCACCCTTCAGTCCATAAAGCTTTCCGTGATCCCAGTCAGTCAGCTCGATAAACGGGATGCCTTCCGCGATTTCGATCACATTGGGCAGTGCAAAAGGACTGAAACCGCGAAAGCCTAGCTTGCCGGCCGGAGCCGCCGTGCGCATGTGCCCGCGGCTTTGCCCGCCACTGTAGACCAAGGAATGCTTGATCGCGTTCACACCCCAGCCTTCTTGATACAGCATTTGATTGTTCAGTACGCTGCGTATCGTCAGTTCTGGGTTCTCTTCGATGGGATAATCTTTCAAATTCTCATCGCCGCCATCGCCATCGACCAACCATGTCCAGTCGGGATAACGCTGGCGTATTTCTTGACACAACACAAGCGCCATGGTGGCAGATTGAACGTCAAGTGTTTTGTAATCTTCGAGTACACCGATGGCGGCTCGCCAATCGATGCGGGTTTCGGGAACGGAAATGACCTCTAAAAACATCGGCAGTTGCAAAGCTTCCAAAAAGGCGCGGGCTTGATTGGCATCGTGGCAATCTTCGCTCCCGACCGATAATGTAAAGGCTTTCAGTCGAGCTGGATTCTCACCGCGCGCGAGCAACAAATGATACAGAGTTAGCAGAACAGAACCGCTGTCGATGCCGCCCGAGAACAGCACGCCGATCGGCTCGCGCAGGTCGATGGAGTTGAGCCACAAATTGCATTCGTGCGCAAGGGTCTCAATGTAGCGACGACCAATGGTTTCGATATTAGCTGGAAGCTGGTTTGGCTGCGGATCGAAAAAGCGTTTCGTAACGGGATTAGGATCGGGGCAGCCAACTAGCTGCAATTCGAGTAGGTGATGGGCCGGAACCATGCGCGTATACGACGGATGAAACTGGTCACCAAGTCCTTCACGCTGTAGGGCTGCGCGGATCTCGTCAATCCGCTCGGCGACGATTAAACAGGGACCTTCCGCTCGTTTGGCTAGAAAATAGCGAATGGGTCGACCGATGGAGCGCGCGAAACGGATCTGCTTTCCCTCACGCGCGACGATCGCAAATTGGCCATCGATCGTTGCCACACGCGACGGATCGCCAGATGCGACACAGGCTAAAGCTTCTTCGTAACTTTGGTTCAGTAAGATGTTCTTGGCGGGATCGATCAAATCGACCACGCGCTCCAGCGGGTGAAGTTTTTGCATCGGTCTAGCGGTCTGTCAAAGCTAAGTGTTAATGGCTTTTCGATTATAGGTGAAGCGGTACCAGGAACCGGCTTTCGCACTCGTCGGGCTCAATCGGCGGCGCGATCCACGGCACTTGGGCATCGCGCGCTATGCAGTCGGCAATTATTTCACGGGCACTAGTAACGAGGCCGGATAGCGCTTCGCGCACGGTTTCCGTGCGCACTTCAGGAATGGGCAAATTGGCTGCGCGGGCCGATGTACCACCGTCCTTCCATCGGCGTACAAGCACCATGAGGTTGTAGACACCCACGGGCTCGATGCCTGGAAGCGAGCTTCTTTCGCCGGATGATTCGATTGGCAGAGATGCTTTGAGAGATGTGCTCATGATCTTTAGCCGATGCCTTGGCAACGAGTTGACTTCGAGAATGCGGCCCCGCGTGAGGCACCGCCCGATGTTGATTCGATGATAACGCTTTCAGCACCGATTGGGGGTCACTTTGAGAAGATTGCATGCAAAACTCCGCTGCGGAGGGGATTTTGATCGTCAAAGTCCTGCCATTTTGCCTTTATAAAGAGTGGCCTATTGAGGAAAAGTTGTCAGCAAATCCCCTATTTGTGAGAACCTGCCTGAGAAGTTCAATGGCCTGTGTATCGGATCGGCAAGGCCGCAGGCTGGAAGCGCTGGAAGCCTATGCCACATGTAGTTGGCATCCCCGTTTTGAATCTAAACGTGCACCTGGGTAGTTCTGTGATTGGTGGCAGTTACGACTTTCCGAAAGTACTGACTTGCCTCTCAAGTTCTCTGACCTAGTATTCACAACACCAAGCTTGTGAAATTCTTCGCGGAACGTGCGCGCCGTTAGAATCGACTTAATCGTTACTTCAACACGCTGACTTCCAGAATTGTCTCATAATTAGTCAAGTTCCAAGATGCTCGCATTGACGAATGGTGGGGCGCGGGCATCAAACATATGGATGCGTGTTTTTATGTTGGTCAGTTCCAACGTTGAAACATGCTGACACCTAATTGCCCTGGCAGTTGCCGCTGGAGTTTTGCGCATGTCCGTACGACGACCGTTCGCTTGTTTGACTCTGTTCGCAGTGGCAATCACATCATTTGCGCCTTCCGCCAAAGCGGGACCGTTGCTTGATTGGTTGTTTGGCCATCGAACCGCAGCGCGCCCCGCTTATCCAGTCGGTCAGCCAGTGCCGGTCGGCAATGCAGCGAATGCACCCATCGGGTATGCTGCCAACATGCCTGTAGCGGGTTATCCAGTGGGTGGTTATGCCGCCAATTATGGCAACTACTACGGTTCCATGATGCCCGTGATCGGGCCCAGTGGCTACGGCTATCCAGCCGGACAGCCAGCAGGAGTGGTTGCAGCTACAGCGCCATCGATCATGTCATACGTGCCCGACTACCGCACGAGCCAGTACCGTGCCCCGGTGACCTATTACCGGCCATTGATGACCACCGATCCAAATACTGGGTCACAAGTTATCGCGCTGGCGCCGTGTACGTCGTACGAGTATCAGACTCAGCGAATTCCCACCTTTGGTTACAACGGAGTGATGGGATCCTACAGTACTCCGCCAGTCGTGGCAGCTCCGCCGTCGACCCCCACGTACACGTTGCCATCGGGAGGTATTCCATTGGCGGCCGGTGGACCAGCAGCAGTTCTGCCCCCATCCTCGGGCGCTTACGCCATGGGTTACGGTAGTTCCAGCTCCTTGCCCTTCGGCGGGCCTGCGTACTCGACCAATTACGGCAGCTATTCCCCTCAGCAACCTGCCTTACCACAACAACCCATATTGACCGCGCCGCCAGCCGGCACTTACCCGACTCAACCGCTTTCTTCTACTCCCGGCTATTACGGTTCTGTGACGGGCGGTTCGACGGGCGGCTCGACCGGCAACTACGCGTCGCCTAATTACGCACCAGGATTGGTGGCTCCGCCTGCCAGCGCTTATCCGTCGAATCCGTATCAATCGAATCCATCCGTTCAGCCTCCCACATTCCCAACGAATCCGGCGCCAGGCGCAATGCCCTATCGCGACCCGGCAGGTGATATGGCACCAGTTCTTCCGCCCATCAACACCGGTGCGAATTTGGAACGTCCGCAACTGAAAGCGATCGTGCGTCAGCCTTTAACTGCCAACAATTCCCTGAATTCTGAGAATGCTCCAGCAACCGAGACGCGCCAGTCACAAGGGCCCAAAATGGATCCAATTCCTGCACCTGCAGACTTGGATCAACAACCGCGCTGGAACCCTGGACTGTTGAACGAGCAGGATCGCACTGCCTTACGACCCGCTGCCCCCAACTCGACGGATTATTCGGGTCAAAGCAAATCGATTCAGTGGGCGAGTTTTCAGAGCGTAAGTCAGCCAGAACCTGTGCCTCAGCGGACGGGTTTGCGCGCAATCACGCCTGTTCGAATCGCCCAGCAGCCAGCAGTCGAAAACCCATCTGTCCAACCATTGACGGCCCCGCGCCCCAAACGCGAGCCTAGTACCGGTGGTTGGAAAGTCTCAAAGTAGTGCTTTGGGCGGCACGCTACGCTGTTATGCCTCTCGAAGAGTGGTTCCTTCATGGGACAAGCAGTCCATGATCTCCTTTTCTACGAAGCGCCACCTTGGTTGTTTAATTGCGGCTACTGCGCTTTCGCAGCGCTCGTGCTTAGCACCTTCGTGATTGTTCCGCCGAAACGGCTATCAAGTTGAATGTTTCATCGCAAATTCACGGCTGCGTCGACCCGTCAGCTTTCGCCCCAATACAATACAGGTACTTGTAAGAGCGTAGGAAAAGTTGTCCGCCGTCGACTGCGGGGGTGGCATTGAATAGGCTGTCGTCACTAGCGAATTTGTTTTGAGCAATCACTTTCAGCTCGTTGCTGGGTTCGATTACATACAAACCGCTGGTGCGGGTTTGAGCGTAGATTTTACCGTTGATCACGATGGGCGAAGCATAAACAGGTCGGTCGCCACTCGCGATACCTGGTGTACGAGCGCGATGTACAAGTTCGCCAGTTTTGGCGTTCATACAAAAGTACATGCCTTTGTCGTCGATCCAATATAAGCGTCCGTCGTATAGGGCTGGCGTGGCGACGTAGGACGAGTTTCGGCTAGTCCATAGCACGTTGGATTTGCTAACGTCTCCCTTACCGCCAACTTCCAAGGCCATACTGCCCGAGGAACGATAACCGCCGAAGGCATACACGATTTTGCCATCGACAATGATGCTCGGCGAAAGATTGTCGGTCATCGTGGTTTGCGCGAACCACGCAAGTTTTCCGGACTTCGGATTCAATCCCCAAAGCTCACCTGGGACCGCAATAACCAAATCGTCGCGCGAGTCATTCACATTGACGATGGCTGGCGTCCCATAGCTGAGTGCCAGAGTGGACGCTTCCGATTTCCATTCCACTTTGCCAGTCGCTTTATCCAAGGCCACAATTGCATGGCTCTCTTCGGCTGCATTTACGATCAACAGGTTTTTGTATACCATTAAGCTTGCCGCAGTTCCCCAACCACGGTTTCCAGATTCCGTGCCCACGGATACTTTCCACAATTGGTTGCCTTCGAGATCATAGGCGAGCACGCCGGACTTCCCAAAGAATGCGAAGACCGCTTGGCCATCGGTCACTGGCGAGTTGGTCGCGTATCCATGCTCGGGCACCCCCATTCCTTGATAGCGATCTTCCGGTTGCACCGCTTCGACTTCGCGCGTCCAGACAATTTTTCCGTCGGCGCGTTGGATGCAAATGAGCGAACGCTTTAGCTGAGCCATGTTGCCGACATTGCCTTTGTCTTCGCCGTATCCTGAATAGGCGGTAAGGAAAACATACTTATCGGTCAACACGGGGCTCGATGAACCGGCTCCGGGAAGTTTCGTTTTCCACCGCAAGTTTTTCGTATCACTCCACTCGGTAGGAATGTTTTTGTCGTCGCTCATGCCAGTACCGTTAGGTCCGCGAAAGCGACTCCACGACCCGAGGTCACTCAATTTCGCGGCCGTCAGAATCACGCGGGATTCAGCCCCGCCGACGGCGGATGCAGTCGTTTGTTCTTCAAGGCTGAGCGCTTCCGACTCAATTTCTGGCCGAGCCGCAGCGTCATTCAAACTGGGGCGACGTCCACCGCGTGGTAGAAGAACAACTGCAGCTCCGATGAAGACGGCGAGCAAGGCGCAGATGACGACGAGGCGTTTGCGATTCATAATATTCCCTTGGGAGCGACTCAGTTTGATGATGGCGGTTAAGCCACAAGAATATACAAAACCAACCTGAAGAATCGGTGAAGAAGTGCGTCGGATTTACGGAAAGAAAAAAAGAGTGACTTTTTATACATGCCAGCCGAGCTTCATCGCGGCTTAAGGTTCGATGGCTAAACTGATGAGCGTTCTCGGTCGACTTGGCAATCGCTTGCCAAGGCACTGATCTTCAAAACAGTCACGTTTAGCGGAGAATCGATCATGCGTCGAAGATGGAGTTTTGTGTTGGCGGTTGCGGCCAGCTTTGGTAGCAGCGTGTTGGTGATCGCTCAGCCACCGGGTGGCGCTGGTGGCCCTGGCGCTGGTGGCCCTGGCGCTGGTGGCCCTGGCGCTGGAGGACCTGGCGCTAGAGGACCTGGCGGAGGGTTGGGGGAACGCCGACCCAATCCGCTCATTGAAGCACTCGATACGGACCATGATCACACTATCTCAGCCGACGAGATCAAAGCCGCGTCGGCGGCTTTGCTGACGCTCGACATGAACAAAGACGGGCAATTGAGTTCGGACGAATATCGGCCTGCAGGCGCTGGTGGCCCTGGCGCTGGTGGACTTGGAGCTGGTGGACTTGGAGCTGGTGGACTTGGAGCTGGTGGACTTGGAGCTGGTGGACTTGGAGCTGGCGGACCGGGCGCTGGGGGAGGGGGTCGACAAGGTGGTGGGGCTGGTGGACGTCAAGGTGGGCTAGGCGGGCCAGGCGGGCCAGGAGCCGGCGAGCGCGGACCCGGAGCTGGCGGGCCTAGTGCAGGTGGCCCTGGTGCTGGCGGGCCTGGTGCAGGTGGCCCTGGAGGCAGGGAGCAAGGTCCACCGCCGGCGGCCCACGATCCGGAACAGTTTGTTCGGCATGCAATGCAGTTTGACGCGGACGGTGATGGTAAACTTAGCCGTGACGAGCTTATGAAATTCGCTGCTGAATTGCCTCCGCCTCCGCAG
>JANLQO010000209.1:0-8226 GCA_031367855.1 Planctomycetia bacterium
TCGAGAAATCGACCGTTGTACATCTACGCTGATGCAATCGTGTTGCTCTTCTGGGCCGCTATCTATGTCTACCTTCAAAGCCGCTATGGAGTAAGCGCCGACGGTCAAAGCATCTACATTTCAGCTCCCGCTCAATTCGCCAGCCGCATGTATGAATTTAAGATCGTAACGATTATCGCCTTGATCGCGCTTTCAATTGCATTCGTCAACAGCGCCCTTTGGGGGATTTTGAAAATACTCAACCGATAATGCCGCAGCTTTGAATTTTCCCGTCAGGCAACGCCGGGAAGCATTTTCGTCGGTGAAATCTCTGCAGTTTCGTGACTAAAGTAATTCACGGTCGCATCCGGCAGATGCGACCCACATGCGACCCACCGTGACCTAAGGCGTCAATCGCACTATAATTTCGTGCTGATTGTCAACGAAGGCAAACGCCCCTAGCAAGTGGGCGATCAATTCAAACATCAATGCCAGCACCCCTTACATGCGTTCACAATATGCGAGCAATCACTATGTGGAAGAATATTGCGTTGTGTCTGACTGTTTCACTGGCAACTTTAGTTGGAATGGGATTAGCTCAAACGGGACGCCAGCCCAAACGCCAAGGCATTTTGCCGGCGGAAGCGTATGTAACCGACCGCGATTCATACTTAGAATTGGAACTCAGGCGATTGAAGGAAGCAGAAGCCGTGATGGGGCCAAGTCATCCAAAACTCGCCGAAGTGCGGCTGCGGATCGCCGAGAGCGAAAAGGAATTGGAGACGCTAAAATCGATTCCCAATCCTTTTGCGCGTATGGACGAACAGGGGCTTAAGCCGCGAGACATCGTTGAACAAATGAGCGAAAGGGAATTGCGTGGGCTAGCCATACGACTTGCCCTTGACCTTAAGGATCTCCGCAAGCGTGTTGAAGCACTTGAACGCGCCAATCCAGCTCGATGACTGTAATAGCAACGTTTAAAGCCTGTCCTCAATCGCTTGCATTTGAGTGTAAGACGCGGTTTGTACAGGTTATTTCAATGATCCAATGATTCACGCCCGCGCTCGATCACTTTGAGAATCGCATCAACATCATAAACGCAACCGCCCCAGGTACCGCCACCGATTTGCTGGAGAGCGGCCCAGAGTCGCGTGTCGTCGGGCAGGCGATCGTCGGCTTTTAAGTCGGCGTGGACGGGTCGTTGTTTGAGCAACTCAGTCGCTTGCAATGGTGTGAGCGATTTGCCAGCCGCTGCAATCAAATTCACCGAACCGCTCAGTTGGTTGCGATCGACAATGATCTCAATTGTGTCGCCATCTTGAACTTTTCCCAGCGGACCGCCCGCGAGCGCTTCCGGACCGGCGTGGCCGATGCACGCGCCTGTACTGACTCCCGAGAATCTAGCGTCAGTAACAATCGCAACATGCTTACCCCACTTAATGAATTTTAATGCCGAAGTGAGCTGATAAGTCTCCTCCATGCCGGTTCCAAGCGGGCCACAGCCGATCAGAACCAACACATCCCCGGCTTCCACTTTGCGATCCGACTGGCCTTTGATCGCACGAATCGCAGCGTGTTCCGATGTAAACACTTTGGCTGGACCGGTATGTCGATAGACTCCGTCCGGGTCGATCACGGCAGGATCGATTGAGGTTGCTTTAATTACCGAACCCTCAGGGCACAAATTACCAATTGGAAACACCACGGTGCTCGTCAAGCCGCGCTGCTTCGCGATTTTGGGCGGGATGATTACATCGTCAGGATCGATGCCATCGCGATCGCGCAGCAACTGACGCATGGCCGCGCGGCGAGTGCTGGTTTGCCATTCGTCGAGTATCTCGTTCCATGTTTTTCCGATCACCGTCATGCAAGTACAATCCACTGCACCAAGTTCCCGCAAATGCAACATGATCTCAGGCACGCCACCCGCGAGATACAGCTGAACAGTCGGATGATTCTTGGGGCCGTTGGGCAGCACGTCGACAAAGCGAGCTACGCGGCGATTCACGTCGCTCCAATCTTCCACGGTCGGTCGTTTTAAACCCGCTGCATGCGCGATGGCTGGGATGTGCAGCAACAAATTCGTCGATCCGCCGCAAGCGGCATGGACGGCGATAGCATTGCTGAGCGATTGCTGCGTGAGTATATCGCTCAGTTTGATCTTTTTACGGGCCAACTCCATCAGCGACTCAGCCGAGTAGCGAGCCATGTCGAGCCACACGCTTTGGCCGCTGGGAGCGAGCGCCGCATGAGGCACGGTTAAGCCGAGCGCCTCGGCCACTACTTGGCTGGTCGCGGCTGTTCCCAAGAACTGACAACCACCGCCGGGACTTCCGCACGCGCGACAACCGGCTTCTGAGGCTTCCTCCAAAGTGATTTCGCCATGCGCGTAACGGGCTCCAATCGTTTGCACCTTCGCAGTGTCTTCACCTGAAGTCGGCGGCAACGTCACTCCGCCAGGCACGATGATCCCCGGTAAATCCTTGCAACCCGCAATGGCAATCATCGCGGCTGGCAAGCCCTTATCACAAGTTGCCACACACAACACACCTTGTCGCGTTGGCAAGGATCGTATCAAACGCCGCATCACGATCGCCGCATCGTTTCGATACGGCAATGAATCAAACATCCCAGTCGTGCCTTGCGAGCGACCATCGCACGGATCGCTGACATAGGCTGCATAAGGAATTCCGCCTCCTGCAGTGATCGTCTCAGCCGCCGCGCGGACTTGCAAACCCACTTCCCAGTGTCCTGTATGGTACCCGAGCGCGATCGGTTGCCCATTTTCGGCGCGCATGCCGCCCATCGTACTGAGCACTACGAACTGTGGACCGGCCATCATGTTGGGATCCCAGCCCATGCCGGCGTTCTGCGTCAAACCAAACAGGTCGCCACTTGGCCAGTTGCGCAGCATTTCATCGGTCAGTTGCAAACTTCCCGTTGGCCCATCGCCGCGCGTTGCCACCTGTTCGGCATCTGCCGAATTGAAACCAAACCAATCGCCAAGTCGTCTACGCAAGACAAGTTCCTTCCACGGTTGAGCACTTTTTTAAGGTAGGCGAATTTTCACGCTATACGCCAGGTTTGGAAAGCCCATTGAATCGCATTTATGCCTGCTTTGTACTTACCAATCTCGTCGACTTCCGTCTTAATTTCATTACCCAATTTGACTATACTGACTTGGCCGCTAAATGGCTCTATCCCGCCGATTCACCTACACTCGTAAGCGATAGGATGTTTAAGGTGAACCCAAGACGACGCAACAGGTTATCGGTCGAGAAATTTGAAGCCCGGCGTTTGATGACGCTCACTCCTCACTTAGAGCTTGACATCAAGGCTGATAGCGCCCTTCTTGGCGCGTATCAAGTGGGTGAAGTTGAAGCGGTCGGCGACTCACTGTTTTTCAAACAGCGGCACCCTAACTATGGCCAAGAACTTTGGCGATTGGGCCCGACCGGAGATCCCCAGCTTGTAAAAGACATTCAGCCTGGCGAGAAAGGGTCTGATATTTCTCAGACGACATCTGTCGGCGAAAAGCTGCTTTTTATTGCGAAGGACGACCGATCGCTTTATATCGACGATGTGAAAAGTCTCTGGGTCTCTGACGGGACAGAAGCCGGCACTTTGCCCCTAGTCGACGGTATCATTGGCCCGGTGTCCTTTGCCGCCAAGGAGTTCCAAAACCATAAGTTCTTCATGCGATACGAGAAAGCGGGCGTCGAATTATGGAAGACAGATGGGACTGTCGCGGGCACGAAGATGGTCTATTACATCGATCGATACTACGGTGGCCGAGACACGCAATGGGCTCAATACAACGGACAGCTTTATTTCACTTTCGCCGACGAGCTCTGGAAAACCGATGGTACAGCGGCGGGTACAGTCAATGACTTAGACGGTTTGGCGAGCACCGCGCCCAAGCTGGACTTCCGTGGGGCTCTAGTCGCGACAAGTTTTGGACTCCTTTACAAAACACTTGCTGGCGTATGGTATTCGGACGGTCTTTCCGATTCCCCAACTTTTCTGACGCCACTCGAGGCGACGGGATACTCCACGAGCTTTGAAGGCGTACAGACATTCTTTGAGATTAATGGCAAAGCTTACTTTGGGTTCGGTGGAGTTTACGGTCCTTCGAGGCTCTGGCGGAGCGATGGTACGGCTGCGGGTACAGAGATGGCAATTAACTTAGAAACGCTTCCTGCACGCGAAATGCGATTAGCAGTTCAACTTGGCAATAGCATCGTCTTCGCAGGCACGAACAAAATCTGGCGTTACGATGGCAGTTCCGTTACCGAACTTGGTAATCCAGGTTACGACGCCGAGTACTTTCGTGCAGACGGCAGCGTTGCCTACTTTGGCTTTTACAACAATAAGCTTTGGCGGACGGATGGCACTGCATCTGGAACGATGCAGGTTGCTGACATCTCGGTAAGAACTCCTCTTGATGAGGTTGGTTACGATTGGGCAATGAAGAATGACACCTTGTACTTTTTTGGATTCGCTTCCAGTCAAGGATTCGAGATTTTTGCCCATCGAGGCGGTCAAGTTGAACCTGTAAACGTTTCGAAAATGTTCGATCGGCAGAAAACTCCTGCGAACTACAGCAATTTTGCAGTTGCCAACAACAAAGCCTTTTTCTTTGGACAATCGAAATACGGGGACGCGGATCGGCTGTTCGTTTTCGATTCCGCATCTAACAAGCTGAATTCAATACAAAAAGATTGGCCTAAGGAATACTTCCCTTCGGGCGTGATTGCATATCGTGAAAATGTGTACTTTCGCAAGAAAGACGGCATGTGGCGAACGGATGGCACCGAAGCTGGTACTAGTTTGTTCGCCCCAGGATTGAGTGGTTTCACAGTTGTGGGCGATCTTTTGTTTTGGCAAGCAGGCAGCCAGTACTTCATAAGTGACGGCACTACGCAAGGCACACGTCCGGTCAATCTTTCGTTGAATGGCAGTGCCTTGCCATTTTCACTTTTGACCGAATTTCCAGTTTACAGTTCGGGCACTTACTGGATGCATTACAAGGTTGGCGATGGTTCTAACAATAAGATTCTAAAGACGGTCGACTGGGTGAATTTTGAGGAAGTGAAGTTTGAAGGAATAACTGGCTTTGTGGATACGTACGGCTTAACTCCCACTCCAATTGGATTGTTTATTCATACAGGGGGATCCACAGAGGGAATCTGGTTTGCTTCCCAAACGACCGCTCGTTTTCTAGTAAATCCAAAAACTCCGTTGTCCTCATTCGGTGGCGCGATTTTTTACAACAACAGATTGTTTTTCGTAGGCTTTACGAAGGAAAATGGCCAGGAGCTTTGGTATACGGATGGTACGGTTGCGGGCACCCGCATGCTTTTGGATATCAATCGCGGACCGCAATATTCAGGCGCAGCACTGGATACTGGCGGGGGATTCAATTTTCAAAAGCTTGGTTCGCAGTTGCTATTTCAGTCGACAACACAAAGCGGAAGTGAATGGTGGATATCGAATGGGACCGCCTCAGGAACACACATCGTTGATGACATTGTTCCGGGCAGAGGCAGTCCCTTCATCTCCAACCAGATCGTTGATGGCGATCGCGCATACTTCGTTGCATGCGATCACCTTTTCGGTGACGAGCTTTGGATTACCGATGGAACAGCCGCTGGCACTTACCCTCTGACTGACCTTATGCCGGGAACAGGCGGAGCGATTATTCAAAACATTACCGTTGTTGGCGACGGCCTGCTGTTTCTTGGGAGCGACACGGCCAGCGGAAAAGCGGTCTGGTCTTTAGATCGTACCCAAACCCTGGTTCGTCCGCTGACTCAAGAATTGCTTGTTTATGAAAATGCCCCAGCGGGCAGTTTAGTTGGAAAAGTCGATCGAGATACGCTGAATCTTTCACCGCAGTTTGCGATAAAGTCTGGAAACGAAGCCGGTTACTTTGAAGTTGCGGCTGCTACTGGTCAAATAGTGGTCGCCAAACTTGGACTCGATTTTGAAGGTCGCGCTGAGCACTTGCTACTGGTCAGTCAAGGACCGGGTTTTCCTGATGTATTTGTTCGAGTCAAGGTCCTAGACTTAAACGAGCCTCCTGTTTTGCCAACATCCGTCGTCTTTACCGTTCGAAACGATGTCCCTGTAGGAAAAATCGTGGGGAGCATTCCGTTCGATAACCCGGAAAAAACTGACCGAATCCGATTTGAATTTCCTCCGTTCACGCAATCGTTCGGTTTTCTAGTCGATACATTTAGCGGCGAGATTTTTGTTCTAAGCCGAAGCAATTTTGATACGTTACGAGCGGTTTCATTCGACGTTACGGCTACAGACCTAGGGGTTTCATATGCAAGTTACATCACGAAAGTCATTATCAATTTCACCGACTTTAACGACCCTCCGGTACTGGTAAGTCCACTGAGTGCTGTCTCGTTGATTGAGGGTGTCCCACTGGTATTCCCATTTGAATCGGCCAAATTCGTAGACCCCGAACTTCAACCGCTCAATTTTGAAATGAGCATTAACAATAAGCCGCTGCCATCATGGATTGTATATGACGCAGCGTCGCAAAGTTTTACTGCGACGCCACCCGTAGGCACCGATTCCGTGTTGGGAGTGCTAATAATCGCCACAGACGCCGTCGGTGAGAAGATCTCTACAAGCTTCGGTCTCTACACCAAACCCTTTTATCGCTGGCACAACTACACCACGCCTCTGGACACCAGCCGCAATGGGAGCGTTTCGCCAGTAGATGCTTTGCTTGTCATCAATTACCTAAATTCTGGAAAAACGCGAGACGTCAAAAACGGTTCTGCAGATCAAACTGCCTTCATCGATGTGAACGCCGATAACATTATCTCTCCAATCGATGCGTTACTTGTGATCAATTTCCTAAATTTCCGAGCTGAAGGCGAAGGTGAAGGTGAAAATAACCCTGTTCTTGATTGGGAATTGCAATTGGGCAGTACGTTTGATTTGCTACAGAACGACAAAAGACGATCTGCCGCACTTCGAAGTCGCGAAGGAACGTTTTCGCACGCGTAACAAACCATGTTCATTTTTCCCGTAGAACTTTGGTAAGGCTTCCGAAAAGAATGATGCACACGTTGGAAATGAACTTCACAAGTTTAAATTGGTGCTCCAAAGTGCGCTACGGCGGAATAATTGCGTTTGTTGCGGCAGGGATGGTGAATGTGTTGTTTGCGGGCCAACTTTGGGCTCAATCTGCCAATGAATGGCCGTTCAAATTGCCAGCGCAAATTGATCCTCCGGCGGTGCAAGCTTCGAGCAAAGTCCGAAATGGCATCGATACGTTTATTCTAAGGTCTCTCGAAGAACAGCAATTGACTCTGAACCAAGCTGCGTCCAGTCAGACGCTGGTGCGACGGCTGTATCTGGATCTCATCGGGCTGCCACCGACTCCGCCAGAGGTTGACGCGTTCGTAAAAGATACGGATCCCCTGGCCTGGGAGAAGCTAATCGATCGCCTCTTGGATGATTCACGTTACGGTGAACGCTGGGCGCGCTATTGGTTGGACTTGGCCCGCTATGCAGACACAGCTGGCTATGAAGGCGATCCCGACTTGCCACACGCTTGGCGTTACAGGGACTACGTAATCGATGCGTTCAATCAAGACAAACCGTATGATCAGTTCATCATAGAACAGATCGCCGGCGACGAGATGCAAGAAATCATGGGCGCCGGCGAACTGCCTGAACCCGCCGCGGAGCGAACCGTCGCGCTGACGTTTTTGCGATTGGCGCCGTTCACCGAGCCGCGCGGCGACGCGTCGCGCCACGAACTGCTCAGCGAGATGACCGCAACCGTGTGCTCGACTTTCCTCGGGTTGACGGTCGGTTGTGCGCAATGTCACGATCACAAATACGATGGAATCCCGATCGAAGATTTTTATCGTATGAAAGCCTTCTTTGCTACGGTTCAAATTCCACCGCCGCTGCCAGGTGATGGTTTTCAGATTGGTGGTCCACTGCGTGCCAATTTCTATCGCAACGATGAAAAGGAATGGGCGGCAAAGTGTGTATCGGCTCGACAAACTGAGCTAGAGAAAGCCCAAGCCGAGTTGACTGAATTGGATCGAGCCGAAGCTGAGGGCAAGAAAGCTCAACCGAGTACTTCACTCACCGCAGCCCAGAAGTCGCAACAATCTGAATTGAAAACGCAAGTAAGATTCATAAAGCAGGACTTGTTGCGTCTTCAGCCACTGGCCATGTCGCTGCGTCATTCGTTCGGTCCGCCTTATG
>JANLQO010000217.1:0-27626 GCA_031367855.1 Planctomycetia bacterium
ATTTACAAATACCACTTCACCGTCGATAAGATCTTGAACTAGCGAACCATCTGGAATACCATTGGAGATTCGCGGGGGCGTCATAACCGGAGCCTGGACCAGGGGCTGGAAAGACGACCGCAGGATCAATGACCGAAGCGATCGTGAGGGGATATGTTCCCAATTGAAGAAAGATCTTGACCGCACTCGGTGAAAGGGCGTTTGCCTCTTGGATGGCCGCTCGCACACTGGTTCGGCCTGATGCGTCGCGAGCTAAGCCGTCGCCCGGATTGATGTCGACTGTGTCCAAGAACGTGTCGACGTAGAAGATCCCGGCTGCTGCGATCTTGACTTGGAAACTGCCAACCGTGGTTTCTCGCGATGCTAGACCGCTCAAGGATCGGGCTGCGTCGTACTGGGCCGTGATGCTGTAGTTGCCGTAGTCTTGTGCATCCCAAGTGCCGCCGACTGCTGCCAATCGATAGATGGCTGTGATCTCGGTCTTGTTGGCGTTCTCGGTCGACGATACTAACGTAGCGGTCAGTGTCTCATCGAGGGCCGCTTGGCGGGTGATCACGATGTCGCTGTTGCCAAGACTGGCCTTGTCGGCCCCCAGCCGATTCTTGTACTTGACTGTGATCAATTGCTCGGTGCCACCTGCAGTAGTAATGTTGGCCGCGCTGACCAGTTGCACCGTCGGCGCGAAAACGTTGGCGGCTAAGCTCTTGTTCGCATTCAGCCGACGACCGGTGCTGATTTGACTGCCGATGGCTGGAATCAAATCCCCTTGTTCAAGCAGCGCTCGACGGATTTCTGGGACCGTGGCATCGGGTTGCAACGACCAGACCAAAGCCGCGGATCCGCTGACGTGCGGCGTCGCCATGCTCGTTCCGTTGGCCTCCCCGTAGCGGCCACCAGGCAGCGTGCTGCGGACTCCCACACCTGGCGCCACGATGTCGACCCCGCGAAGGCCGTAATTGGAAAAACCAGCCAAGCGGTCGGTTCCGTCGCTGGCTTCGATGGTGTTCTTCAATGCAATGTTCGAACCGCTCGGTTGTCCCCAGCTGTTGTTGAGTACCCGAACATTCGTATTGAACTGAGTCCGCATCATGCTCGCATAGTTGACCGCCGCGATGGCCGAGGCCGTGTCCCCCTGATTGTTCTCGTCGAGGAATTTCAAAGCCATGATCGAACTGCGCCAGTTGACACCGGTTACACCGCGAGCGTTGTTACCGATCGCGCCGATGGTACCGGATACGTGGGTACCATGGCCTAACAGGTCCGACGGATTGTTGGGGGCGAAGGTCTCGTTCGAGTTCGTTCGAAAGTTCCAGCCAAAGAAGTCATCGGTAAAGCCATTACCATCGGTGTCACGTCCATCGGCCCACAACGGATCGTCCAGCAAGTCGATCGCGTCGATGTAGCCGTTGCGATTCAAGTCGCGAACTTGAACAGAGTTGGCTGCGTTATTGAGGTCATAGAACGTGATTAAACCATCACTGTCGGTATCGCTTACTGCCGAACGCTTGGCGGCCGGTATCTCCAGTCATGACGTTCAAAGCGTCTTGGTCCAATGAAATCATCAGACCATTCGCCAATTTTCGCCGGCGCGTTGACTCGCGCATACCAGGCGGCTTGAGGTTGTTCGTAGTCCAACTGCAGATCGGCAGCCAATAGCCGTCTTGACTCCATGCGTTCTATCGTCGGTCGCATCCGCACCGGGCGACGAGTATGGTGGTTGACCTGGTGGGCGGCTAGGCGACTGCGGTTGGACATGGCGAGCTGCGGAGGTAGGAGGAGGTGCAATTAACTGCAATAGGGGCGGCACAAGTCTGGAAAACCAAACGCTATAGCAAATCGTCCCGTCCAATCTTGGAGTCTGGAAATGGTGCCTGCCTATTGTAGTCAGGAGTGTGGGAGGTCGAGAGGGAACGTTTCGTCAATACACAAATAAACCGTCGATCCAAAGTTGGAGTGATTGGCTAAGGCTGAGGAACTGTTGACGCAAGCTGGAAGCTTACGCCACCATGCTGCGCATGGCCGCGTCGATACGCTGGAGTTGGGATACGAATTCGCCGCTGCAAAGGTCTTCTATCGAAAGACTCTGCGGATACCATTGCTCAATCGCGGCGCTTAGCCGATCGAACAACTCAGCCGTAAGCTGGTACTTGGCAGACAGTCGATGTACGTCATCTGCTGCCAACATCATGCGCAATCGCAAACAGGCAGGACCGCCACCATTGGCCATACTTTCAGCCAGTCGCACGAAACGCACTTCATCGATGGGGACGTGCGGATCCGCCAGCCAACTGGCAATCAATTGGGTGACAGCAGGAATCTGTTCGCAGTGATGCGGACAAATTAAAATATAGCGAGGCGAATCAGCCCGTGCGCCAGTGGCAGCTGGCCTTACGATTTGGCTGTTGAACAAATAGCTGCGAACGGCGTCGGCCAAAGGCAATTGCGAATTGCTAATGACGATCCTCATCAATGGTTGCCTGCAAGCCTGTTCGAATTGGAATTCCAATCGTTTCAGCTCCGATTCACCGTGCAAGAACGCGAACTCGTGATGTACTAGCATGTGATCACAACTGGTTGCAATCACATCGTTATGGAACACACCGGCATCAATGGCCTGTGGGTGTTGTCGCAAAAAGAACGTACGGTCGCTTGGCAATTGGTGTAGCCTCGCAATCGCTTGCGAAGCGGCCCGCGTGTGCCTCGGCAGGAATCTCGCAGGCTGCTGATCCGCCTGACTGTCGTCTACGCCATAGACGAAGACGTTGAATCCCCTTCGTCCTGACGGGTCGCACAGTCGCATGTGATTTGCAGCGCCTTCATCGCGCAACGGTAGAATCGATGGCAAGGGGCGGTGCATCTGCGTGTTAGCGACTCTGGCGAGCAGCGATTCAAATTGCGGAGCGCGCTCTGCGGCTTCGCTCGCGCGATGCCAACTGCTAATCAGATTGGCCGGAGTGTAATGCAATCTCCCGTCGATTGAGTCTGATGCTGCGGTGACTGTCGCAGCATTGGCCATCCACATAAACGCACTGCTGAACACCGCCGACAGTGCTTGCGGCGCATACTCACGGGCTGTGGCCAGTTGTTCTAGAATCGTGCCCTGAAAGCCGAGTTCCGATAATAAACTCAAGCGAGGCCGTGCCGGAGGCAGAAATACGAACTGCGGAACACCCAACGATTTCAACAACCAAGCTTTTTGGAGGCCCTCCATGGCGGCTTGCCGAGGATTTGATCGTTGGTGTTGATGTTCGTGTGACGCAACATTCCCTACACCCAAACCGCCAAAATGATGGCTTGGACCGACTAAACCATCGATATTGATCTCTACCAGCATGGGCGTAATAACTTTCGTTCGATCAAAAAAAGGTGGGAGTTCCGCAATTGCATCCTTTAAAACGTATCTATGTTGATTATTTGCAACATTAATCCGAAATCTGCGCGGCTCTCAAGACAATCCTGTAAAGTTGGTGAATCGGCTTCCTTGCGTTAAAAACAGGCATATGTTTAGATAAAGTATCGGCATGGGCAGCGCGAAAAGGGGATTTGGCTGCGGCGAATGCGAATGATCGCCACAGGGGAAGGCTTCCAGGTTTTGCATATACAGTTGTTTTGGCACATTTTTCGCTGAGTTAAACCCCCACTGATCTGCGGGTTTTGTTGGTGGAAGACGCTTATTGCCGGACGCAGCGAGTTCACTCTGTTATAGGAAACTGGAAATGTGTGGAATTGTCGGTTACGTTGGCACCAAGGACGCGTGTCCCTATCTACTCGCTGGTTTGCGACGCTTGGAGTATCGTGGATATGACAGTGCTGGGATTGCCACCTTGCGCGACAACGATACTTTCCGCATCACAAAAGTTGCTGGCCGTGTCGATTTGCTCGATAGCGCCATGTCGCAGCGGGCGATGTTTGCGCCGTTGGGAATCGGCCACACGCGTTGGGCGACACACGGGCCCGCCACCGAAGAGAACGCTCATCCCCACAGCGGCGGAAACGGAATCGTCACCATCGCTCATAACGGAGTGATCGAGAATTACGATTCGCTCAAGCAGACGTTGATCGAGAAGGGCTATCGATTTGTATCACAAACCGATAGCGAGGTGGTTGCTCATCTGATTGCCGAATGTTTGAAGTTGTCTCCTGAAGCAGGCGTCGGTCCAGCATCGATCCAGCGCTACGTTGATGCAGTTCAGCAGACATTGACCATGCTGAGAGGCACTTACGGACTAGCCATCATGTTTCGCGATCAACCCGATATGTTGATCGCGGCGCGTTGCGGCAGTCCGCTGGTGATTGGAGTGGGCAAGAACGAACAGTTTCTTGCCAGCGATACATCGCCGCTGGTCGGCTTCACAGAGCGCATCATTTATTTGGCAGATCACCAAATCGCGGTGCTTCGGCCGGATAACATTCAAGTCGTGCATCGCGATCAAGGACGCATTCGACCAGACATCCGTACACTCTCCACTCAATCGTTGGATGTGGCGCTCGAAGGCTATGCACATTACATGCTCAAGGAGATCTATGAGCAACCTCAGTCGATTAAGAACGCGCTTCGCGGTCGACTCGACAAGGACAATGCAACCGCCAAATTCGGTGGCTTGAACCTAACGCCGCAACAGCTACGCAGTACGCAGCGTATCATCTTGACCGGTTGCGGCACCAGTTGGCACTCAGCGCTCGTGGGCGAATACCTGCTCGAGGAATTAGCTCGCATCCCCGTCGAAGTCGAATATGCGAGCGAATTGCGTTATCGCAACCCGCCGGTCGAACCTGACACAATTATCTTTGGTATGACGCAAAGCGGTGAAACAGCCGACACGCTCGCAGCGATCCGTGAAATGAAACGCAAGGGGCATCATACGCTGGCGATCTGCAACGTCATCGGCAGTAGTATCGCCCAAGAGGCTGACGGTGGTATTTATTTGCATGCTGGACCCGAGATCGGCGTGGCATCGACCAAGGCATTCACGTCGCAGTTGACGGTACTGAGCATGCTGGCGCTTTACTTCGGGCGCTTACGTCACTTAAGTTTCGAAGCGGGACAGCGCATCATCAGTCAACTCGAGAAACTCCCTGATCTCGTCGAGCAGGCGCTCGAATGTCATGACAAAGTAAAAGAAGTTGCGGCGAAATATGTCGACGCGACCAATTTTCTCTACCTCGGACGCAATTACAACTTTCCCACCGCTCTCGAAGGAGCGCTCAAGCTCAAGGAAATCAGCTATATCCACGCCGAAGGCTATCCAGCAGCTGAAATGAAACACGGGCCCATAGCGCTGGTCGACCCACACACGCCATCGGTGTTTATCGTTCCTCAAGGGGCCGTTTATGACAAAGTTCTCAGCAACCTACAGGAAGTTAAGGCTCGCGGTGGACCCGTCATTGCCATCGTCGATCATCACGATCCAGCGGTCGCCAAATTGGCCGATGACTTGATCATGATCCCGGAAATTGATGATTTCCTTCAACCCGTTGTGACGGCAATCCCACTTCAGTTGCTCGCCTACGAAATCGCACTTCTGAGGGGTTGCGACGTCGATAAGCCAAGGAATTTGGCAAAAAGTGTGACCGTTGAATAGCGATCACTAATTATACTCTGAAAGATTCTCGACCCAAAACAATGAGGTTCCTATGAATAACAACAATAATTTCGGACTCAGCTACAGTGCCCGCAAAGCTCTTACGGTTCAAGTCGGCGAAGCGGCAGGAAATGAAATTGCCAACCTACTGCAGCGTATGGCCGCTCAGATAGATGAGCTAAAACGAAGCAAAGTCAGCGTAACGCAGATCGCTCCGGGTGGCAAACGCATCGCCGATCATGTCGCCTCGGCCATTGAAAGCGAATCCTTCTAAGCCGACTCACTGCGGGTCGCGGATTAGACGTTACCTCGTTCGACCAATTTCTAACGTGTATGGATCAAGCCTTCGTTTGCACTGGCAGAGCCGGCAGAGCCAGCGGCACACAGACACTCGATTTTTAATGGATGAACTTGATTGATTTTTGGAAAAGTTCATCGATAGGAAGTCATCGCTGTGAAAATTTGGGTCGATGCTGATGCAGCGCCGCGGGAGGTGAAAGAGATCATCTTCCGCGCAGCCAAGCGATTGAAGGTGGAAACCATTATGGTTGCCAATCAAACGCATTATACGCCACCAGAAATGCGACACATCACATCCGTCACGGTGCGCGAAGGGGCAAACGTCGCCGATGCTTATATTGTCGACAACAGCCAAGCCAATGACCTCGCCATCACAGCCGACATTCCCTTGGCTGCTCTGTTGGTCGAAAAAGAAGTCGTGGTGATTGATCCTCGCGGCGAGCAGTATTCGGCGGACAATATTCGATCGCGGCTTTCCATTCGTAACTATCTCGATCAAGCCCGTGGCGCCGGCGAAATTACCGGTGGTAGCCGTCCCTATGGCGATCGCGACAAAGCGGCTTTCGCTTCCACTTTCGATCGTCTGCTCGCGAAGTTGATCAAACTGGCCGAGCGCGCACAAGGCGAGAGCGATGCCTTGCCACCCACGAACTGAGAACTTCGTAAACATCGATAGCCAGCCTACGCAGCAAATAGAAGATATTTGCAGCGTAACGTGGCCCGAGTCGTTTGGGATCACTCAGCGCGCGATACAACCATTCCAAGCCCAGCCGTTGCCATGCTGCTGGGGCTCGCTTGGCCGTGCCAGCCAAAAAGTCGAACGAAGCGCCTAGCTGGATACTCAGCGGGACCTGCAATTTAGGCAAATGCTCGTAAATCCATAATTCGCCTTTAGGTTGACCGAAGGCCACCAACAGGATGTCCGCACGCGAACGATTCACCTGCGTGACCATTTCATCCGTTTCAGCGCTGCTTAACGGACGAAATGGAGGAGAGTAGGTTCCAGCAATTTGCAATTTCGGATTTCGGGCCAGCAGCTCAGTCGCAGCTTTCGCAGCCACCCCCTCGGCAGCTCCCAAAAGGAACATGCGGTAACCACGCTCGGCACACAACTGAGCCAGTTCCAAAATCAAATCCGAGCCCGCGACACGGCACGGCAGCGGGTTGGATCCACAACGACTGCGCAAAACAATTGGGTGACCATCGGCTAAAACGGCAGCGGCACGGCGATTTACTTCAGACAACTGAGGGCAGCGTTCAACCAACATCAAGTAATTGAGGTTTGCAGTTACGAAGTACTCTGGCTTGCGCGCTCGCACGATATCGTCGGCCAACTTTAGCGTGCCAGGCATGTCGACCACTGCAAAAGGCGTATCCCAAACGTCGGTAACTTTGGGATAGACCTGTCGCTCGTGGGGCTGCGTTTTATCCAGCCCCACGCCAGTGATAGTTAACGAACCTCCACCAGCACTGGGGATCGTGGGCGAGAAACTTGGGCATGAAGCGCTTGACATGACTTGACTCTGGTGGCGGTGGCTTGGGTTGAGCTGTAAGACTCGTTCACTAAAACCTACTTCACCAGTAAACTCTATGAGCCCTAAAGCTCGGCGGCATACCTTCCGACGGTAGCGGAGTATGCTAGTCGTGCGGGCAATAACGAAAGTGACGCATGCGCAACGGGATAGTCGTGGTTGTCGAAGGGGTTAATACGGGGTTGGTAGGAGCCTATGGTACCAACACGGCCGTTACTCCCGCCCTCGATCGCTTGGCGGCACACGGGCTGGTACTCGATCAATGCTACGTCGATTCGCTGCATTTGCGGAAGCAGTTGCATAGCCTGTGGACTGGCCGTCACGCTTCGCAAGCGCCCTGTTCGCAATGGACAATGTGGCAACAGTTGGTTACAAGTGGCTATGAAGCTTGCTTGATCACCGATTGCCCTGTGACTGCGAAAGTGGCTGAGCAACTCGGCTGCCCGCGTGTGACCTTAGTGGAAGTGGATGAACCCACTGAGCCCGCCTTGGATTGGACTGAGTGCGCGCTCGTACACGTTTTCGTGGCGGCCGTCGAAGAGCTTTCCGAAACGGAATCGGATCGCGTAGTATGGATTCATAGCCGCGGATTGCGGCTCGCTTGGGATGCGCCGATCGAATTGCGTGAACGCTTTAGGGATCCCGAGGACCCCGACCCGCCCAGTGAAGCCTATGTGCCAATGTTCGTGGTCACAAACGAAACTGACCCCGACGAGGTCATTGGTTGGGGGCAGGTCGCAGCGGCTCAAGTAGCCGTTGTGGATCAAGCGATCGACATTCTCATTAGCACGATCGAAGCGCGAGCGGATGCGAACGAGTGGTCTTGGATGGTGGTTTCGCCTGGAGGTGTTCCGCTAGGTGAACACGGACGGGTCGGGTGGGGAAACCCAGATCTGCATGGCGAAGAAATCAGTTGCTTGGGAATCATTCGAGCTGCGGAGTGTGAGCGCGAGTCGCAAGCACCGGGTTCACGGCGAGCGGAATTGTGCCAATTGCCGGATCTGCTGATGTCATTCCTGGATTCACTGCAGATAGACTTAGCTAGGGCAGACTGGCATTGGGGGCGGAGTATGCTGCGACTCGGTCCGTTTTCCGCTCCGCTTGGATGGCCCTCAGCCTTTCAGTCGGCATACATTGAGAATCTGGCTGAACAGTGGATGCGAACCCCAGCTTGGAGTCTAACTATTCCCGAGGCTAAGCCACCGCAGCTGTTTGTGAAGCCTGATGACCGCTGGGAGGTTAGCGATGTAGCATCACGTCGAATCGACATCGTGGAACGCTTGCGTGAGCTTGCAAGCAAGTTTCAAGAATGTCTCAATACGGGACAGCGCGAGCATCTTCCCCAGCTGGAAGATGAACTCTGCAATTTGCTGCGCTAGCCAAGCGGTTGTGCTACTTCGGAGCCGGAGGCGAGCCCTCATCCGGTGGCGTCACCGTCGGTCCTTCGGACTTGGCTGCTCCAGGTCCTGGAGGAGTGCCGGCATCTGGCGTCGCTACTTGCAACGGTGTCTCGGATTTTGGCGAGTCCGGCTCGGTTGGGGCTTGGGGAGTTGGCTCGGCAGGCGGCGTCTGTGGAATGGGTTGAATCGCTGCAGGTTGTTCCGAGAGGGGCTTCTTGATGGGAAGCGGCGGTTCGTCATTCGGTGGAGTATAGGGCTTCTCAGCTAAAGCTGATTTTTTTAACATCTCCGTTAAGAAATCTCGTCCTGGATGGCGTTTGGGCCAATCTGCCACCAAGCTCATCAGCGCTGGATCAGCCATATTACCTTCGTTGATTTCGCGGAACTTCAAGAAGCTTAATAGTGGGAAATCTTTAGGTAGATCTGGAGTTTCCAACAACCGACGGTAGCGATCAATCGCGTCGGCCACATCGTCGGCGGCATCGTCGATCATCATCGATGGAAACTTATTAAACAGTTCGTTCCATGCAAGCCAAGCCACATCGTACTTTTCAAGTGCGACGTCCAGGTCGCCTTTGTCCAGCAACTGGTTGGCAGCATACATATTCGTGCGAGCGGTAATAGCCGAATCTTCTTGTTCCGCGTCACAGCGTGTTTTCCAATATGCATAATTGATTTGGTTGCGATAGACTTCAACGTGTTGGATGTACTCTTGCGCGATTCTGACTTTCTCTGCGAGTTGAAAGGCTTTAACTTGTAAACCCGAAGGGAGAGTGTTGACTACTTCCTTGGGATCGATCGTCAACACCGATCTCGCTTGTTCAGCCAGCATCAGTTCATCGAAATTGCGTTCAAAATCCTCGACTTCAATCGCAGCGAGTTGCTCCTTCGTAAGTTGGCTTCGGCGGTCAGCTACTGCCTTTTGATAGGCTTCACCGCAATGAGTCTGGAACTCTTTTTCTGCTTTGAGCAAATCTTGATTTGCTTGGTCGATAATGTTGAGGGTGATCTCGTCGCCGAAGGTAGTCTGAATCGTCATGTCGCCAAAAGCCCTTATGCCGGCTGCAGCGCGACGCCATGCGACTCGCGCAGGATTGTCGAGATATCCCTCGGCCTGAATGCCTTCTGCGTATTTTGTTAGCCAAGACGAACTCATGCGATAGAACATCAGTGGGCTGCGGGCCGGTCGCGCGTTCTCCTTTTTAACCATTTCATAGGCGCGCTCATAGTACAATCGACCCGACAACCAATTGTCTGGCTTGCTGTCGGGACCAAGTCCGTCGGCATTGTTTAGGTCCATTGAAGTTTTGGCCATTTCCGCGTGGAAATTCTTGTCATTTCGATACAACTCACGGAATTGCTTCTTTTCGTCCGCAACACCCATCTTGTTCCCAAAGAACCAGCCTAGTTCGTAAGGCATCTCCGTTCGGTGTTTGTTGTACTTTGAACCTTTCACAAGGTACTCAATACCTCGTTTTACCCACTGGTAACGCTGACGGTAATCATCGAACTCGACCGAGATGTTGTAGGAAAGATTGTGAGACTGAAACTCCCAAACTTTCACGAAGTGCGGTTGCAGAACGGCGATCTGGTTCAGCGTCGCAGACAGCCGGTCCCAATATTTTTCTTTCTTGTAGTATTCGGCTCGCTGCCAAAGTATGGTTGCGGCCACACCACGCAAGCCCAGCGTCGCCAATCGCATCGACTCGCTGGCTGGATCTATATCCCCCAAATCGCCTTGCCCCAGATCGTATTTGCTGCGCAATTGCGCGAGCGTTCCGCCGCGTTGGTTTTCCGAGCCGTCTTTATTGCGCACCGATGGCTTGCCCATCACATAGAGGGGTACAAGGAGAGCGACCATCGCCAGAATGTAGATCAATTGCCGACGCAGAGCTACGATGTTCATGCTGCCATCTCCCGAGTCTTGAGGAAGAAATATGCGATCACGCTCGTCAAGACAAAATACCCTATCGTCATTGTTAAATGCCTTGCGACTAAGCCTCCAAAGATATCGAAGCCATACGCAACGTATTCTGACGTGTTAAAAGATCCAAACGAAGGCAGGGCATTGAACAGGGTGTACATGGTGTACATGATTCCCTGGTCTACTTTCTTGATAAACATCTCAAGAATGGAATTACCCATATCCATTTCTACCATTGCACCAGCTTGCGTCACCATGCGGTACGACGACTCAATTGGTCCACCGCCTGGTGTCTTGCCATTGGCGATGTCAAATACCATATTGCCACAGAAGCCGAGCACTAACGCGGTCATGGTTGCCACCATAGCCACTGGTCCACTTAGGAATGTACTGAACATTACACCGATGCAAATAATCAAAACCATTTGCATCCAGATTCCGAAGAACCCCTTGAACAAATTCCAACCAAATGTGCTTTCGCCAGCCAGGATGTACAGGTCCGGCTGAGCCATACCGAAATACTGACCGCCGTCTGTGCAGCGAATTACAACCTCAAGATTGCCGTCGGCTGCGATGTCATCAAAGATATCGATACTATCTTGGGGAACTCCCTTGACCGTGCCTTTCAACTTCCGATTGATTTCTTTGTGATCGACAGCGAATTCGCGGACGATGAACGGAATACGTTCGCTCTCCACTTGCTTATCAATGCTTCGCAAGATGATCTCGCCTTGAACTCCGGTGACGATATCACCCTTGTAAGTTCGGAAGGCTTTCAGATTCATTTCAACCGGCAAACTATCTCCAAATCGTCCCGATGAAACACCGCTAAAAGCCCAAATGCCAGACATCAAAGAATTGCCTTCGATGTATTCCACGTAGTTGGATTCATCGCCCACGCTCAAGCCTCTTGGATCGTCGTCGCCTTTGCGGTTGGTAAATCGAAACTTGCCGAAAACCGGAATTCGAGCCGCCAGCAGCCCCTCGGGAGCTCCCACAACATAGACAGTCTTGCCATCCTTAACCGTCGACGTGACCGTATGCTTGTGTCCCTTCTGCTCGTTAGTGACCCCTAGCGCCAACTCGCCTGCATCCGAATTCATCTCAAACGTGTGTTCATGCCGCGCATCGTAGGACGTCTTTCCAGTTCCGTCAGCGGCCACTTCATCGATCACATGGCGGTGATCGCTTCCCCGCACAACGAACACATAACTCAAGAGGCCCATGATTACCAGCAACATCGTGCCCACAGCCGAGAAGCCCAAGATCCGCCCCAATACAATCTCGGTACTGCGGACGGGCTTGGTTGCAATCGTATGAATTGTTTTGTTCTTGATATCTGTCGGCAAGCTAAAGCAACTTAGGAATAACCCCAGCAGCAAAACCAAGTAGCTAGTGCCAGTCATCACGAAACTGATATACAGTCGCGCGACGTTATCGGTGCCCGGATCGAGAAACCAACCGCCAAACATCAAACCAACAATAAACACCGCCATCACCACCAACACGCGACGGCGAATGGCTTCTTGGAACGCCAGCTTAGCGAGCGCATAAACGCGGCGCCAGGTTGTGCTAGGCAAATCGCGGGCAATCAATTCGTAGATCACGCGCGTCACCAGATAGAAGCCTTCGCTCGGGCCGTGCTGCTTTAAGGCCACCAAATAACACACGAAGAACCCCAGGGCTGCCATCACCGAAGCTACAATCGCTCCGTGCAACAATCCCCAGTGCAAAAATAGCCACTCGAAGTAGCTATACATCTGATCAGCTTCTATGCGCATTTGTCAGTCGTAATCTGGCGAGGTAGGAATCGAAATGAATAAGTCGCGCTGGGCCCCCAAGTTTAACGGCCCAAGTTTAACGGCCCAAGTTTAACGGGCTGAGGGGCGCTGGCCGGGACGATCGTCTCGAACAATGTCCAAGAACAACTCTTCCATGGTGGTCGTCGGGTTATCCAGCGAAACCAATTCACCACCCGAATTTCTAATGAGGTCGGCGATCTTCTGCTTCGTTTCTTCCGACAAACCCTTGGCGTGCACTTCCGTGACGTCGCGAACCTTCAGCAAGCTGTCCACTCGCCCCAGTTCACGCAACTCGCCTTGATGTAAAATCGCAACCCGGTCGCAAACGTCTTGTACGTCTGCCAACTGGTGTGAGCACAGCAAAATTGTCTTGCCTTCATCTCGCAGCCGGATAATCAGGTCCTTCATCTCGCGGCTACCGATGGGGTCCATGCCCGTCGTCGGCTCGTCGAGAATCAACAAATCCGGCTCGTTGATGAGCGCCTGGGCGAGGCCGATACGCCGCGTCATGCCTTTCGAATATTCGCGCAATTGACGACGGCGGGCGCGATCCAAGCCAACCATTTTGATCAGCTGGTCACTGCGTTGGCGGCGAACCTCAGCAGGCATATCGAACAGACGTCCGTAGAAATCCAACGTCTCTTCCGCGTTCAAGAATTTGTACAGGTACGATTCTTCGGGTAAGTAACCGATTCGCTCGTTCTTTCCGACGTCGCGTGCGTCTTTGCCGAGCACAAAAGCTCGCCCTGAAGTCGGGAACAGTAGCCCCTGAATCAACTTGATGGTCGTCGATTTACCTGAACCGTTTGGTCCCAGAAGCCCAAAGATCTCGCCTCGCTTGACTTCGATATCAAGCGCCTTGAGCGCCTGGACTTTGCGGCGGCCCCAAAAGTCGCGGTATATTTTGCCGAGATTTCGCGTCTCGATCACCACGTCGGAGTCGGTTGCAGTTGATTTGGATGGTTCAGCGGCTGTCGCGACAGTCATAGCAAGGGTGTTCCTTGGGAACGAACAGGATTTCGAGGAGGAGTTCTTTTCAGATCGGGTTCATCCGGCAGGTGGCGGTACCAATGGGCGAAATCTGCGAAAACGCCTTGCCTTCGCGGTCACCATGCAAACAGCGTGTCCTCACGGCAAAATTGGACCACTGGAGCTACGACCGCTGATCGCTCAAAGTTCGTCGCTCGCGCACATTTTGACATCTTAAGGAAAAGCTGCCTAGATTCGAACCCACCAATCGCCTCATTTGATGGATGGAACTATAAATAGGTCGCAAACGACTGGCAAGCGGCGGTTGGCAAGCGGACGCGTGCCCTGCCCCGCGAGCCCTGCCCCCGCGTGCCCTGCCCCCGCGTGCTTTGCCCAAGAGAGGCGTTGAACAAGTTGAATCTGGATCATGGCGAACAAATTGCCTCGGCGGCAGACTACCAAGCGGCCATTGATTTTTTGTACAGCCGCATCAATTACGAGAAAGGGCACGCATCTTACTCGTCGGCGAACTATCGACTCGATCGCATGCGCCGGTTGCTTGAGCTACTTGGAAAACCGCAAAATCGGTATCGCATCGTCCACGTGGCCGGAACGAAAGGAAAAGGCACGACCTCCCACGCGATTGCAAACCTGCTTGGAACCTGCGGACTGCGCGTCGGAGTCTACACTTCACCCCACCTTTTGCGTCTGGAGGAGCGGATTCAGTGCATTGGGCGGGACTGTTCCGCCGGCGAATTGATCCGTTTAGTCGATCGCATGCGACAGGCAGCGAAGACGCTGGAAACCGAAGGAAGTGGTCGGCCCACGTTTTTTGAACTGACGACAGCCATGGGACTGCTGCACTTTGCCGAAGTCGGCTGCGACTACGTGGTGCTCGAAGTGGGACTGGGAGGGCGACTCGACAGCACGAACGTGTGCCAGCCCGTCGCCTGCGTCATCACCTCGATTAGCCTCGACCACCAAGCTCAACTCGGCCACTCGATTAGCGAAATCGCCCGCGAGAAAGCCGGCATTATTAAACGCGCTATTCCGGTCATTTCCACCGCCCAGCATCCCGACGCCCGCCAAGTCATCGTTCAAAAGGCCCAGGAACAGGACGCGACGCTGTTCCTCATCGATCGCGACTTTTCGGTCGCTTGGCGACCCATTCTCAACCAACACTCGGCTTCGTCTGCGGATGACCCAGCCCGCGCCGTCGTCGATTACCGGACTCGCAAGCCCAGAAGTTGGATCGGAGACAGCCAGTGGCGCCTACCTTTGCTCGGCCGACACCAAGCGGATAATCTCGCGGCCGCCCTGACCGTGCTCGACATACTCTTCGAGACGCACTCCTGGCCCGAGGAAACGAAACCCAAACTGCAATCCGCCCTGCTTGGACTTAAGGTTCCCGCGCGTTTGCAAGTCGTCGGTCACGCACCGATTCGGATCATCGACACCGCGCACAATCCGTCGTCGATCACCGCCACAATCGACGCGCTCGATGTCCACTTTCCCAATGCGCCGCGCACGATCGTTTTCGCTTCCAGCCGCGATAAGGATTTTGAAGACATGCTCAATATTCTACTCACGCGTTGCCAGCGCGTGGTGCTGACCGCCTATCAAAACAATGTGAGAGGTTTGCCTGTTACCGATTTAGAAGCTACGGCACACGCCATCGCCGCACAGTTGGCGGCATCAAAATCAAGGTGCGCGCAAATCGCGGTTGCTCCCAATGCGTCTCAAGCTTGGCAGGTAGCTGTGAACTCAAGTGGACCACAAGATCTCATATGTGGTACCGGCTCGTTCTTCCTTGCGGCTGAATTACTGGCGATGATCGACGCATGCTGATTCGTAGCCGCGTCTCTCCGAGACGCGGGGATTCTGTCTCGGAGAGACGCGACCTCGAATTTAGTTAGTTCATGAAAGCACTAACGAAGTTGTCCAGTCGCATTGCCTGTCATTTTTCTTCCTTTTTTTTCTTCTGTCCTTTTTCTCTTCTAGCCTGTCCTTTCCTTTTTCTCTTCCTTGATTGCAAGTGGACTGTTCCCTATTCGTCTTCCATACGATTTGACTCTAAAATACACATTGCTTGATGCTGTTCCGCTTTAGAGGCAAACTCGGGCTCGAAGTATTTTTGGAGCTTGTCACTTGTTGAACAGTTTACATGCAAACCAAAGTTGGGTGTTGCTATCGAAAGACAAATTCGCGATGAGGCGAACAAACCGATATCGACCCAGTTTGTCTCATCACCGATCTCCCCAATTCCAATTGAGCTGACAAGTACAGAGCCTGCTCCTTTGATCAGTACCGAAGTGGAGGACAGAACTTGTTTGGTGCAACCGTGAGACGAGTGCCATCCGAATGTCCAGCCCATTCCCCCTATCTTTATTCGTGAGTGTTCGATCGACCAAAATAGTGATGACATGCTGAAGCCTCGCTCTTGAAGGAATCTGTGACAGGAACAAACTGTCGCGTTAAAGTTTGATTCAAAGTCACAGCAGCCTTCGACACCCTGGGATTTCGAGACAAATTCACGTACCAGAATGTTGAATGCTTCATCCACCTGTGTTTGCTGAATTTCGTTTACCCAGCCTTGTTGTGCAACTGCGAGCACTCCTCTCATCGGCGAGTTTTCATTTCCATCTCCAATCGTTTGTAAACGACCATATGGAGAAGGTATACAAGAAGTAATCCCCAGCTTTGACGGTTTAAGCAGATTCATTTCGGTCCCTTTCACGGTAGAAGATGTAAGATTATCGTTCCAGCTCTTGTAACTATGATTTCTCCAGATGCGAAAATGGTCGTTGTAACTCCACCCGCATTCGTCAGGACAATTTGCGTAGCTGTGCCATTTGCAATCGCCGTTGCGGTTGCGCCGCCGCCTACCAGTTCCCCAGCCGTGAGTCCGAGAGTTCCAGTTGCGGTACCAACATTAGCAAGAGAAGCGACGATCGAAGTCCCTGCACCCTCGGCTTCCATTGCCAACAAAACTGGCGCTAAGGTCCCCCCTGCATCCACGGTACCAGCGGCAACCGAGGTCGCGACTGATACGCCTGTACCGGTAGCTACAGTACTGGTAGCTACAGTACCGGTAGCTACACCGCCCCAGAGTACTATCGGAGTGGCCCCAACAATCCACAATCCTGCTGCCACTGACGCTGCAGCCAAGCCAATTGTCCACGAAGCATTAAATATATGTTGCGACGTCGTACCCATGTGGGACGGGTTTTTAAAATGGGTGTAACCGGCGTTCCGCCAGTTAGCACGCGAGGGTAAGTGGTTGATAGTCACCGATGATCTCGCGATGCTGGTGATTAAGTTGGCTTTCGCGTTTGATACGGTGGTCTAAGAATGTTCGGAAAGCATAAAGGTGTCAGGTACCTTTTCCGCTAATTTGACTGAAACGGTACCTGACACCTTTAAACATTCGCCTATCCAAATCGAATAAAATCATGTTCGAGGCTAGATACTCACCTTTGAACATTCCGGAAAAAGATTTTTGATCGCTAAAAGTCAATCTACCCATCAAATCGTTTAACCGGTCCAACGATCTAACGATTGCAAACAAGTTTAGCGTTGAGGATTGTGCTACTTGTCGGTGGGAAAGAAGGCGACGAAAAGCGGTCGAAAACTGCTCTTGAAACGCGTACAACTGTACGGCTAGAATGCCTGCTGTACAAACGTACGCGAAAAAGGAGTCAGCGATGGTTATTAGGCCTGCCCTTTCGAAGGGCGAAATGGAAGTTGCGAGAGTGCTCTGGGAAATCGGCCCGGCGGCGGTTAGGGCGATCCACGAAGCGGTCCTTAAAGAGCGCGAGTGCGATTTTGCGACTGTTCAGACGTATTTGCGTCGAATGGAGGCTAAAGGGTATGCAACTTCGAAGCTGGAAGGCCGGGTAAGGATTTATGCTGCCAAAGCGAGGCCGAGGACAGTCATTCGAGAAACTGTAGATGACTTGGTCGAACGGCTATTTGGCGGTGAAACGATGCCACTGGTCCGCCACCTGATCGAAGAACGGGGGATCGGGGCCAAGGACATTGCAGAACTTCGCAAGCTGGTCGACGCCCTAGACAACTCCGATCACCAAGAAGACAGAAAGGAGCCGCGGAAATGAATGGCAACTCGCTGTTTGAGTTAGTGGTTATGCAGACGCTTCAAGTAACGCTACTTGCGGGCATTGTGCTAGCTTTAACAAAGTTCTTTACCAAAGATCGTCCGCACTTGGCCCATGCGCTGTGGGCCTTGGTGTTGCTCAAGTGCTTGTTGCCTCCAATCATTGCCAGCCCGACGAGTGTTTTTAGCTGGCTCTCTAACGGTTTTGCGGCTGTCTCATATGGAGCACAGCAGTCGCCAACTGAAATTGAGCAGTCACTAAACACCGCGCGACAGGCTGAAGGACTTGCACCGGTCATTGTTAGAGTTTTGCCCGATAGTATCACAAACGATGGTGTCGAAGCGCAAGCGGAGTTACCGTCAAAAAATAGCGTAGCTGCGAGATTCAGCGGAATCTCACTGGTTGAAAGTGCACTTTACGTTTGGGTTGCGATTGCCGCTAGCGTATTTTTGGTTAGTGCATTGCGACTGTGGGTCTTTATGAGACGAGTAAGAAAGACAACTTTGCCGACTTCGCCGAGCTTGCATGCTTTAGTTAAGAGTGTCTCCAAGCGAATTGGCTTGCGCCGCAGTGTTCAGATTCGTACCGTTGATACACACATCGGGCCTGCAGTAGTGGGATTGATTTGGCCAACGATTTTGCTGCCTAAAGTAATCGTTGAAGGTAAGGCGGATTCGGAGCTTGAACCGCTATTACCCCACGAGTTGATTCACATTCGGCGCGGCGACTTGGTGTGGGCCATGCTGCAAGGAATGTCAGTGTCACTTTGGTGGTTCAATCCATTTGTGTGGATAGCCGAGCGACTGCTGACTCGCGAGGCGGAACGTAGTTGCGACGAGGAAACGATCGCTGGTCTGGGATGCAGCCCGGCGGTGTATGCGCGAAGTTTGTTGGATGTCATGGAGCGGAAGCATCAATTGCGGGCGGCACCGTCGTTGCCCGGAGTGCGTCCGATAGATATTACTGCGAAACGATTGGAGCGGATCATGAGACTTGGACAAGGATGTTATCGTCAAAGGCCCTGGTGGGTCGTCGTTGTGTGGTTGTTTGGATGTGCGATGGTTCTACCGGGCGCCGCTTGGCTTGTGGCTCAAGAGAAACCGAAGCAACAGGAGAGTGTCTTCAAAAAAGCCGGATTCAGTTCCGAGACTCATCCTCAACCGCTCAGCCTATCACGCGCTCAAGTGGTCACGCCCGATGTTGCTCAGACACGGATTGTAGCAAAGTCGTTTCAGGTCGATGATGTCGTTGAACGACTTTGTAAAGAACGCACTTTAACCAAAGTTGAAGCTGAGAAAGAACTGATCCAACTTATACGTCCGAACGATTTCGTTGACCTTACGCTTGCGGATTGCATCGCGATCGCGACTGGAAATTCAAAACCCAGCAGAACTTCTACAGCGTCGGGCGACGTGTTTCCCAACACGAAGCCGTCACTCAAAGTCGAAGGCGGACAACTTCGTGCCTGCGCGACTGCAGATGAACTGAAGCAAATCGAGAGTAGTCTCGATCATTATAGAAAATTTGGCTTCAAAAGCGTGCTGACCGAATTCGAATTTTACGAAATACCAAGGCGACTAGCTTTCGAAGAAGCCGCGGCAGAGACCGGGAAATTGGCATTCAAAAACTTTGGAAATGTCACCAGCGACTTGGGATTGAATGGGAATTTAACTCTATCCGCTGATGCGGCGGCATTTGACGGAACAGAAATCGCGAAGTTCAAGCAATGGCTGGAACAGCACAACAAGGACCTAATCCGTGTTTCAAGCCCGCGGATAACCTCATTCAGTGGTCAGTCTGCAACGGTGCAACTAGGTATGACGCACGATTTTACTGTAGCCTTCCAGACTGTCAAAGCGGCAGATGGCAAGAGTAATTACGAGCCTGTCATACAAAAGATGCAGACGGGCATGCACTGCGAAACGCGAGCAATTGTCATGGAACCGAACAAAGAAGGGGCCAAGCAGCAAATCGAACTCAAAATCAACTGCAAACAATCAGAACTTATAATAGTTGACAAGTTCAAGCAAAAGTACCCTGGTTCCGACCAGGAGTTTACTATCGAGATTCCAGTCATTAGAAACAGATTCTTCGAAACTGGTTTTCAAATCAATTTGGACCAGACCTTAGTTGTGGTCCAAACGCTCGAAGAGAAGACACTTATCACGATGGTTCATTGTCAGCCGATGGATGCAAATGTCGCACCAGTCCCACCTGCAGCTCTGAACAAGTTGAATGCCGCAGCATATGTTTGCGTATCCGATGAATTGCAATCGGATCTCGAATGTGCTTTGGTTAAATACAAGCTACAACAGCTTGGCATCAAAGACTTCCGCATTGACGATGGACGAATCCAGGTAAGCGTCGAGGACGACTGGAAGGCGGCATTAACTGCCTGTCAAGAATTGCGATCGAAAAGGTATCTAACGTCACCATCCACAACACAGGCCAAGCCTTCCGATAATCAGAAGTTCCGCGATGGCGACATAGCCTACTATCCCGTTCAAATCTACGGACCAGTCATACAACGCCAGATTATACGCGAGATTCCAATCCTAAGCAATTTGCCCGTTATCGGCGAAACGTTTCGACAGACGGCTATCGCTGTCGAAGTTCAAGAGGATGTACCGAGCAGCGATGAGATCTTGCAAGCACTTAAAAAACGGCAGTCGGACAAGGGACTCGCGCCCGAAGTTTTAGACGCCGACCAAATCAAAATTACGACGACGAAGATTAAAGAATTCAGCGATCCAAGTCGCTTTATACCGCTAATCGGCGACGCAGTCCTTCATCATGCACATTTCAAATGCTTGTTACACGACTCTAGTTCACAAGAACTGAAAGCCGTCGCGTTCATCGATTATTGCCATTTCGAAATGGCCAACGCGGATGCGAATTAGCGAGATAGTATTTGCTGCGGGTTCGTTCGGTTTCTCACGAAACCAGCTAGTCCACTAACTGTTGTCCCCATCGAATAAATTGCCGAGGCCGCCCAGGAGGGAGCCCTCTTCGCGGCTACCGCCTCGCTGGGGAGCAGCTGCCAGCATGCGTCCTGCCATGCGCGAGAAGGGCAGCGACTGCATCCAGATGTGTCCCGGGCCCGTCAGGTTGGCAAAGAACAGTCCTTCGCCGCCAAACAGCATCGACTTGATACCGCCCGCTTTTTGAATATCAAAGGTGACACTCGAAGTCATCGCCACCAAGCAGCCGGTATCGACCTGAAGCGATTCGCCAGCTTTCAGCTCTTGTTCGCGAATCGTACCGCCAGCGTGGATGAAGATCAGGCCGTCTCCTTCGAGTTTTTGCATGATAAAACCTTCACCGCCGAACAAGCCGGTGAGGATTTTCTTTTGGAAGAAGATGCCGATTTGCACTCCTTTGGCCGCGCAAAGAAAACTGTCTTTTTGACAGATGATGCGACCGCCGAAGTTCGACAGATGCAATGGAATGATCGTGCCGGGATAGGGTGCCGCGAAACCTACTTTGGCTTTACCCGACGGTCCGCCGTGCGTGAACACGGTGATAAACAGACTCTCACCAGTGAGCAAACGCTTGCCCGCACCGACGAGTTTATCAAAAAAGCCGCCGGTCTGTTGCTTGGATCCATCGCCGAATATGGTGTCCATGCGGACCACCGATTCTTTGAACATCATGGAGCCGGCTTCGGCCACTGCGCTTTCGCCGGGATCTAATTCAATCTCTACATACTGCATGTCTTCGCCAAAGATCTTGTAGTCGATCTCGTCCGCATTGCGTGAGCGCGGCGCAGGGGGAGATAGCGGCGTTGAAACAACGTCCAGCAATTCGCTCGATTGGCTTATCGGTAGCCATTCCGCGTAACCTTGCCGCCAGCAGAGTCCGTTGCGATTTTGCGAGCACTGAAGGCGAGCGGCCGAGATATCGAGCGGACCAATTTGTTTCCCATCGTAACTAAGATACCACTGGTGCATGACGAGTCTCTTTCGTGAAGCGGAATATTGGCGGCAGGATCATCCCCGTACGGTCCATCACAATAAAAGGCGTAAGGGACTCCAACAAGTGGCCATGAATAATCAGTTACTAGGCGGCAAACGTAGAAATTTTTTGGCCTGCATCGCGCGCTATCATCGCTGCGCCTTCCGCGACGCAGGATTTGGGTGGCACGTCCCTGAGGCTTTGCGAAGGGCGTGCTAAATCTCCCCAATTGTTAAACCTGATAATCACGAGCCCAGATTTACCATTCCATAGCGCCACCGAGCAAACAATAGGGTAAATTCAGAGCTTAAATCGGCACTTCTCGTCTCATTGCACGCCAACAGCTGGTTCCCAGGCTGCTGCCTGCGCCAAGTTTTATTAAGTGAACAATATGTCCGATGTGATGACTTGGATCGCTGATGGCGGACGTAAACCACGAGTGGTTGTGCTGGCGTCAGTAAATCGACCGCGAGTTCGCGCCGATTTGGGCCGCATTGCCCGCATCCTGAGCGCGTCGGCGGACATCGTGGCTGTCGATGAAGATCAGTCGTACGAGTTTGGTGAATCGCCAGTGGATCTTGTCGTGGTACTGGGCGGCGATGGGTCGATCCTCTCTGCTGCGCGGCGGATGGGGCTGCACCAGCGACCTGTAATCGGCGTCAACTTGGGGAAACTCGGGTTCTTGGCAGCCCTCAAGGAACATCAGCTCGAAGAGATTTGGCCAGACATCTGCGCAGGGCACTGCGAGATCGATTCGCACGTCATGCTCAAGTGCTCGGTGTGGCGGAATGGCAAGCAAGTCCAATTGCAGAACGGGGCGGATCACGTGCTAGCATTGAACGAAGCGGCGATTCTCGGTGGCCCGCCCTATTCGATGCTTCAGATCGATCTTTACGTGGACAGGGAATTGGCTTCTACTTACAGTTGCGATGGGCTGCTTATCAGCACACCGGTGGGTTCGACGGCACACAACTTGTCCGCCGGCGGTCCGATCTTGAATCGTCGTTTGGATGCGGTGGTGATCAGCCCCATTAGTCCCCATACCTTAACCATGCGCCCGGTCGTCGATGACGCCAACCGAATCTTCGAGATGTGCGTGATGCAGGGTCATGAATCAGTTTCCGCATTGGCGGATGGTCGAGTGCTATTTAATTTGCAGGAAGGGGATTGCTTCTGTTTGGAAAAAGCCCCCGTGGCGTTCCAGATGATTGCGATTCCCGGCAAAAGCGAGTACTTGGCGCTGCGCGAAAAACTGGGCTGGGGTGGAAATCCTCGCGAAAATAAACGTTAACCACAATTCAATTCACGTTCCTGGCATGGAGGCCTAAGATGTTGGCTCGAACTGTTTTTGCCCTAGTTGTGCTACTCGCCACCGTCACCGAAGTCGCACTGGCTCAAACGCCCACCACGACGGCCCGTAAGCCTACTCAGAAGGCTCAAGCCACCGAAGCGAAGCACTCGCTTAAGTACAAATTGCGAGCCGGTGAATCGCTTTACAGCAAAGTAATTCACTTCGCCGAAACGCGCACTAAAATGTCTGACCACGAGGAATCGAGTTCCTCGCGCACCACCAGTGAAAAAGTCTGGGAAGTCAAGTCGGTCGACGCCAAAGGCAACATGACGTTCGAATATCGCATCCTGTCGGTAGATCTGGCTCAGCGAGTTGGCGACAAAGACGAAATTAAGTTCAACAGTCAAACCGATGATGCCGCGCCGGCCGTCTTTAAGAAAGTTGCCGAAACGGTCAACAAGCCGCTAGGAATGATCACCATCAACCCGCGCGGACAAGTGACCAACCGCGACAACGATACCAAAAACCCGCAATTGGGAATGGGCGAGCTAACCATTCCCTTGCCCGAAGAAGCGATTGCCATCGGTTCCGAGTGGAGTGTGCCGCGCGAGATGCGAGTCAAACTGGAAGATGGTTCGCAGAAGACCATCAAAGTCCGCGAACTCTATACGCTGGAAAAAGTCTCGGCCGGTGTCGCGACCATCCGCATCGAATCCCAACCGCTCACTCCAGTCAACGATCCCGCCGTCGAATCGCAGTTGATTCAGCAACTGAGCAAAGGTCAAATCAAATTTGATATCGATCGCGGTCGCATGCTCAGCAAGCAACTCGATTGGAGCGAAGAAGCTATCGGATTCCGAGGCGACAATACTTCGCTGAAGTACGACGCGCGCTTTACAGAGGAATTGCTAACTACGGCTCCCAAGACTGCATCGAATCGCCCCAAAAAGGTTGTCGAATAACACTTTTCACAATGCTGCGAATCATTTTCGTGAAATGAGTACTCGACCCTGCCGGCAACGCTGTGAAACATTTTTGTCAGTGAGTCACCTGCAGTTTCGTGACTATGAGACTTCGAGGTCGCATCCGGCAGATGCGACCCACCTTGGGTAACTCCTGCGGAGTAGACGCCCGCATTCGGGGGCGTAAAGTGGTATTCGGAAGCTGGCTTAGCAGTTAGAATATAAACGTCAAATTGACCCCTCGGCCTACCAACTTCCAACCTGAGACTACTCATGACCCAGCCTCCCACCTCCACCCGTTCGTCCCGTCGCGCGTTTGTCAAAACCACTGCTGCAACCGGGGTCGCAGCGACTTTGCTACAGCGCAGCGTGCATGCGCAAGGCGATTCGACGCTGCGGGTTGGTTTGATCGGCTGCGGTGGGCGTGGAAGCGGAGCGGCCGAAAATGTAATGGCCGCTGATAAGTACGCAAAGATCGTTGCGCTGGCGGATCTGTTCGGAGATCGCTTGAACCAATGCCGACAAACTCTGGGCAGAAAAAACGAGAAGTATCCGGACCAATTCGCAGTGGATGACGATCATTGCTTCGTCGGTATGGATGCGTACCAAAAGCTAATCGATAACGCGAATGTGGATGTGGTTTGCCTGTGCTCGCCGCCACACTTCCGCGCCATGCAACTCGAAGCGGCCGTCAAGGCTGGCAAGCATGTATTCTGCGAGAAACCGGTGGCGGTAGACCCTGCTGGAGTTCGCAAGGTTCTCGAAATCTCGCGACAGGCGGAAGCGAAAAAACTGAACATTGTGTCCGGACTTTGTTGGCGTTATGACACCGGTGTGAAAGCCACGATTGAACGCATCAAGGACGGCGCCATCGGCGATATTATTGCCACCCAAGAAGATTACCTGACTGGAACACTGTGGCAACGTACCCGCGAGGCCGCGTGGACGGACATGGAGTACCAGATGCGCAACTGGCTCTACTATCGTTGGCTTTCCGGCGATCATATCGTTGAACAGTTCATTCACAGTCTCGACAAATCTTTATGGCTGCACGACGATAAACCACCCGTTTCGGCTTACGGTCTGGGCGGTCGCCAAGTTCGCACGGAACCGGTATTCGGCGACGTCTACGATCACTTTTCGGTCGTCTACGAGTGGGCCGACGGCACGAAGACCTTCGCGCATACTCGTCAGATGTCCGACTGCTACGGTCAAGTCGAAGATTTTATCCTTGGGACCAAAGGGACTGCCAAAGTCCTTGCGCATGAAATCAATGGTCACGCAGGCAATTGGAAATTCGAAGGGAAGGGCGAGAAAGAGAGCATGTATGACCTTGAGCATCGCGCCTTATTCACTGCGATTCGCGATGGCCGCGTGATCAACAATGGCCAGTACATGTGTTACAGCACGTTGATGGCGATCATGGGCCGCGAAGCGTGTTACTCGGGCAAGTTGATCAAGTGGGACGAATTGATGGATTCGCCGCTGGATCTGTCACCGCACACCTATGAATTCGGGCCGGCACCAAGCGTCAGCGTGCCAGTGCCGGGCAAATACGTGTTGGCAGTAAATAAGCCCAATGTCTCGTAACTTAAGCGATCCTACTTGGACAGGGCAACGAGTTCGCAACTAAATGAGTCTCTCAAAGTGGCCCTTGCAAACTCCGCAACCGGTTTCGAACGCCGCGCAACTTGGCTCGCTCCAGGCCTGGTTCGAGTTGCTAGGCTGTGCGACTCAAGCGCTCGCGGCAGGCGAACTGCTGGCTGCACCTAAGTGCGAGCCGTCGGAAGAGAATCAATCTGAAATTGCGCCCTCCCAACCTCGTTTGATTCCATCGCAGCGCGATACGCTGTTACTCACGATCAGTCGGCAAGCGATGGCCTGCGAGTGGGAAGTGCTGCTCAACCAACACCAATACCCGCAAGGCGCCGAAGAGGCGATGCGGGCACTCGACTTGGTCGAACAACTCGAAGCCCTGCACACTGTTTTCCGCACTCACAGCGATCTGATCGCCATCAATCGCTTCGCGGCTGCACGCCCAGTAGCCGTCGCCCATGACACGTTCGTCATGCTTGAATTGGCTCGCGACATGCATGCATTAACCGAGGGCGCGTTTGACATTACCGCGGGCAGCTTGTCGCAGGTCTGGGGTTTCTCGCGGCGATCTGGCCGCATGCCCACGGAAGGCGAAATCGCCAAAGCTCGGCAAGTGGTTGGTACAGAGTTCATTGTTCTCGACGAATCGCAACGCCAGGTCGCATTGACCAAGCCGGGCGTGACACTCAATCCCGGCGGCATCGGCAAAGGATACGCGCTCGATCGCGCCGCTGGACGACTCGAAGCAAACGGCGTGCTGGATTTTATGATGCATGGCGGCCTCAGTTCTGTCGTCGCGCAAGGTGATCGCCAGCACAGCGAGACGGGGGGCGGTTGGTTGGTTGCACTCAAGCATCCCTGGCGTTGGGAGGAGCAAATCGGTACGCTTCGACTAAGCAATCAAGCCCTCGCGACTAGCGGTTCAGGCAAGCAGTTTTTCCATTTCCAGGGCCAGCGCTACAGCCATATCATCGATCCGCGCAGCGGTTGGCCTGCACAGGGCATGATGAGCACCACAGTTATCTGTCCTAGCGCCGCAGTGGCTGACGCTTTGGCTACGGCTTTGTTCGTCATGGGAGCAGATAAATCACGCGAATTCTGCCAGCAACATCCATCCGTCGCGGCAGTGCTTGTCTTCTCCGATCCTAAGTCCGGCGCGACCCTAACCGAAGCGCACAACTTGACTGAAAATCAATGGCAACCAGTGCGCTAGTGTTCGCGAATTCATTTGGGCGTTCCAAGTTTTTCCAGCAGATACTCCTGAACTGAGACATGGTTTTTGGCAGCATAGTCGATAACCCGCTCAGTCGCCCTCCCGCATTCCAACCGCCACCGTGAATAACCCCTTCATCGACACGACAATCCCTGGAATGCGATACAGCGTGACACCGTTCATGCCCGCTGGAAAGACTTCGGTTTTCTCAAGCAGAGGTTCCGAGGCGAGCAGTGTTTGGCAACTCAGGCAAAGCAAGAAAGTGGCGATTGATTGCACGACGGTTTCCCCAGTGTGGACTATAGAATTCATCGAGCCGGTTTTGCCGAGTCTAAACGAACGGCCCAAAGTGTGCATGACTAAAAGGAATACATCATAGCGAAGTGCTCCAGACCAGCGGATAAAGTTTGAAAACTTACCGATTTCTAGACTAATAAACAACGTTGCACGACGTTTACCTACTGTGGAATAACTTAGCAGTTTACTCAATTTGAGTCGCTAAAATATGGTAGCTTGGATTGGTGAATCGAAGCAAAAATCAGTCCGGCCTGCTTGGGGGCAGCACTATCATGTCAACAATTGTCGAATGCAATTGGAGTAGGTTAAACACATTTCGCGCGACGCCGTCGGTCCTAGGCATTCTTGCTATTTGCCAACTTATTTTTTTCGCGGGAGATTGCTCGAACGCACAGATTAACAATACTCACAAGCAACGTGGCAAAGCTGATACTGTCAAGACCTTGACCATCGCTGGTACGTGCCTGTCGATGGAGGAAAGGACACCCATTAGAGATGTTGAGCTTACGTTGTTTGAAGTCACCGGGGCGCGTGAGCAAATCCGAGAAATTCGGCGAACGATCAGCGATCAAGAGGGGCGATACTCGTTCAGCGATCTGGCGCCGACGAATCAAAGCCGCGTGTCGCCACGCAGTTATCTTGTGAAAGCAGTTGCCGAAGGACATCCTGACGTCTTGTTTGACTTTCGC
>JANLQO010000278.1:0-2896 GCA_031367855.1 Planctomycetia bacterium
GCTGATTGACGATTCAGTAGTCGGACTGCGCGCCATTCTCACATCCCAACCAGACGCTCATGCGTTCGAAGGGGACCGAAGTTTACATGTGGCGGGGCTGATGCTGCGAGCACTCTTCAACTCGGAATCCACAGACAGTCAGTTTAAACAGCGTGTTGCGTCCGCCGTGGAGGAGCTACGTGCAGAGCGCCAGAATGAATTTGGCAGCGCCCCATTCTTGATCGTCACAGCAGAAGGGCAGGTTCCGACCCTCAACCCGACGCACGAAAGGAATGCCGAAGACTTCATCGTATGTTTCGATGGCGCTGACAAAGTTGCGATCCGAGCGCGGTTTCACGACAAACTCACCGCTTTATTGAATTCAATCGCTTCGGAGGCCGAAATCGTCGGTATCAGAAGAGTCGCGGAACCTGTTGTCTTCTTTCAAGAGGATGGCAAACCCGTCTATTCGTACACGTTTTCCGCCGGGGATGCAAACGCCTACGTTTCGAAACCACTTGCAGATGAAAGTGTGCAGGCCATCGGCGAAACGTATAGCCTGTTGTCCGCCGATGCCCCCTTGCAACGAGTTCAACGGCTAATCAGATCCTCGTTCGAGACCGATGATGACCCGCTCCGTTCGTTCCTTGCTGGATGGGCCGACTTCGAGATATTTGTAAACAAGACTTTCGGAATCTACGAGGCATTATTCTTGGTTGCAGAGATCAAGTGGGCAAAGCACATCATGGCGGACGGCACCTGATCAGATAGCGGTTACTGGCGCCGAACAAAAAGATGCAGCCGAGTTGCCGTCGGCGGTTTTTCAAAAGGCAAGTCAACCGCGGCAACCGGCTGATTTTTGGCGTTATCCAATTCAGGAATGTGTGAATGGAACCTGACACGTGCTTCAAGATATCTTTCGAACATGTGGGTACAGGCGATGACTTTCATACTTTTCGAGTAGCATTTCACGACTGCACTTCGCGAATCCTGCTTCCATATCCTCACTTGACGGGAATTCGTGTTTTATCGGACGACGACTCGGAGATCGAAGCTTGGCATACACGGTATTTGGTTTCCTCGCCGATGGACGATTTCGTGCTAATACCGAAATCACGAATTGCCTTTGACCTTCATGCGCATGTCAGGTGTGCTACGACCCGCGAATACCTGTGGACCATCGAGTTACCTCGGGGAGTTTGTCGCGTTCGCTACACCTACCATGTAGACAACAATCGAGAATGGTATGATTTCCTCGCAAAGAAATCCCGATTTGCCGCATTGACAACTCCGTGGAACGGCCTGGTGCAATCCAATACGGTCCAAATCAATAATACAATTGGATAAATCGGGTAAGGACTGTCATTGCTGACCGTCCTCCCCACACGACCTGGACATGCGGGTCCGCATCCGGCGGTTCAACGAAGATGAGTAAGTTCGGCCCATACATGAAGTCAGCGTTGGATAATTCTGTGTGACGTTCGGCAATCTGGAGTCCGACCTCGGATTTATCGGTCCACTACGGCTATCTACAGCAACGCGTCTAGCCTTCCTGAGAATGCCCTTAAATCATCTATGGGCTGGTTTAGGGTGCAGATTTCTGCTGACGCCTATTTAACGTATCGTACGATTTGCAGAATTCTTCAGAGCGCTCTGCCCCATTGATCCAATTACATTGGGTAGAATGAAAGTTTATTATCCGGCGCACGCGCCCGAGAATTACTGGTTCGTCAAATCTGTACCCAATGAATCAACAAGCATTCCAACACAGAGACGACGACTTGCTTCCACCGACAAACATACGGTTGCAAGCCGCACTTTGTTTTTTGGCCGCCACGATTTGCCTCGTCGGATTCGGCATGTTGTACCTTGCGACTGAGGGATTCACTCGCGGAACGGTATCCGACCTTGCCAGTTCCGAGAAACTTGCACTCGATGATATGCAGGAGGCTGGCATTCTTGTTCGTGATGCTGCGCTCCCCTGCACCATGGAGCCTCACGTCGTGCTCAAAGTAAAATGGGATTCGCGACACCACTGCTATTGTGTGTCAACCATCGGACTTCGAAACATCGAGATTGAAACACTTTTACCCTACATCGACCGCTTCCCGGGGCTGAGAAACATCGACGCTCCGTACGAGCGCAACTCCGAGATTGCCAAAATTGCAAGATTGGTGCCGTCCTTGGTGGTAACTAGTACAGATTAGCATTGCAGAACAAGCACGTGCACCTAAGTCGCGGACGGTGCTTTATTGCAATGTCACGTCAAACGCCGCGACTCGGTGACGTGTGTCGTTCCTGGTTCAAGACCAGATTAGTTTACATGTGAACTAATTGCTCGCTTTGCGTCATCCGGCCTGAAAGGCAACGCTGTGAAGCATTTCGAAGTGCCGATTTCGGAGAAATCGGCCTACGTAGATCGATTTCTCCGAAATCGATGCGCGCATGATGCATGAATACCAACAGTTTCCTAGCACAAAATACATCACAGCGTTGCCTGAAAGGCCATGACAACCAAGCCCGGGGCAGAGCGTTGCGCCGCCCTGGGAGACGTGCACGATGGCACAATCGCCCTGAAGGGGCACGAACATCGTTGATCGGCCAATCGATTTTCGCTTTGGAACGCATCGCGGTTCGCAAACGACTACTCACCTGGAAAAACCAAGGGACGCCGTAACGGATGTTGCGGTTCGAGTGTGACTGTTGAAATGGCAGCATAAGGCGCTCACCGCGAACCCTGCGCCGCGATAACCCCGGGTTACGCTTGGCTCGCTTGATGCTCGCCGCACTCACCCGGGGCTAGGCAAATGACGCCACGATGTGGCTGGACAATTGAGTTGGATGCAAAGTAGGTAATGCCGAGACTATGGCTTCGAAAGTGTTCGCGAGCGCTGAACGTGTGAAATGATTTGCGGAA
>JANLQO010000281.1:0-7009 GCA_031367855.1 Planctomycetia bacterium
CTTGGCTTTTGATTCGTCTTTCGGTAGCGACGCAATTGGTTGATGTGACGGTTAGCCGAGATGGCGAGTGCTGGAACGATTGAGGACAATCGTTCTACACTCTACATCTCCATGAACCGGACGCAGACTGGGCTGGCGACCTTTACGCTTGACTCGGTTGGGATCAGTTGCCCCGTTGACGGGTTGATTCGAAACACGATGACGTTGTCAGCCGATTGATTGGCGACCAGCATGTACTGCCCGGTGGGGTCGATAGCGAAGTTGCGAGGGGTCTTGATGCCGGTGCTTTGGTGGCCGATCGCGGTCAATTCCGATGACTTGGCATCGATTGCAAAAATCGCAATCGAGTTATAGGGATCGCGATTCGATACGTAAACAAATTTTCCGGAGGGATGCACCACAGTCTCCGCAGTGCTGCCACCGTTGCGAACAACATCGGCTGGCAAGGTGGAAAGAATTTGTCTCTGTTTCAACCTACCTTTTTCAGCATCGTAATCACAGGCAATGATCGTCAAGTTGGTTTCGCCGTTAATATAGGCGCTCTTGCCATCTGGGGACCAAGCAAAGTGGCGAGGGCCGGTTCCCTTCGGTGTATCGAATGCGCCATGGGGTGTCAGCGCACCCGTGTTCGCGTCGAAGGCATAGACAATGACTTTGTCCAATCCTAGATCACAGCATAGCGCAAACCTGTTGGCTTGATCCAAATTGATTGAATGACCATTCTTCTTGGTTCCCTGATGCTGCTGGAACGAAGACGACGGGCTGAGTTTGCCGTTGGGCTCAAGAGGGATGGAAAGGCAACTGCCACCGCTATAGTTTGCAGCCAGAACATTTTTGCCTGCTTTGTCCACAATCAGATGGCACGGTGCTCCACCTTGCGATGGTTGCGAGTTGAGAAATGTCAGACGTCCCGTCACGGCGTCGATCGCAAAGCTGCTTAGCGTTGCGTCGGATTCGTTGACTGCATAGAGGTACTTCTTGTTGGGATGAAATGCAAGAAACGAAGGGCTGCTGGATTCTCCCGCCAAAGTCGCGGCCGAAAGCGATCCATCCTTTAGGTTCAGTTCGCACTGGTAGATGCCCTTGCTATCCGCTCCGGTGTAGGTGCCCAAATAAACGCGGTACTTCTCCTGCGCTTGCGCCGGCTGGCAAGCAAAAGTACCGATAACTACCAAAGCAATTCGAAAATGTCTCGAAAACATCGATCGGAACTCCGTGAATGTGGTTTTTTGCAGGATGGTGGTAGACCCATGAAGTATGTGCCAACAGCCCCCCTATCTGGAATTTCGGTAGGGCAGCCTGCGGCGCGGAAACTAACGAGAGAACCAAGCAACCGACTATTATGGACTTTGTGACAGCAAAACAAAGCCTGCCAGCCATTTGGGCTTGTCTAAGCGAAAACAGGCAGCTAACTTGCTGAATTCGACTAGAAAATTGGTGAGACGGCAGCCGATTATGGAACCTCACCCAAACGATACGTCCAGCACCTGTGGCTCAGATCAAAATGGAATGACCATAATATGCCAAAAATGAAGACACATAAGGCGACAAAGAAGCGATTTCGCGTAACCGCAACGGGAAAAGTGAAACATCGCGGTGCGGGCACTAGCCACTTGGCGATTCGAATGAGCGCCAAGCGCAAACGCAATTTGCGGGGAACTCGGGTACTTCACCCGCACTTTACCCGGCAGATATTGGATTGTTTGCGGCACAATAGCTACTGATCGCAGCTTGAAAGCCTATCGACAAGGCATTAATTCACAGCGGGTTTGTTCAAAGTACCTGGGTTCAACTCCTGATGTTAGCGGCCTTCGACCCGCGCCGCAGGGTGTGTCAATCACCCACAGGTTCGACTGAGCGTGGACCCAATCTGGTCTAAACTGAGTTCGAGCTTTTAGAAAATCATCAGGGACCTGAGTTACTATGTTGGAGAGTTCGTTCTCATGAGAACACTTAAAGGTTCGGCAAGACGCAAAGCCACGCGCAGGTTGTTAAACCGCGCGAAGGGTTTCGTCGGCGGTCGCAGAAAACTGCTACGTACCGCTAAGGAAACACTGGTGCGAGCCGGTGTGTTTGCGTTTCGTGACCGCCGAGTCAAGAAGCGTGAATTTCGTCGATTGTGGATCATTCGCTTGAGTGCCGCGTGTGCTCAGCATGGCATTCGATACAGCCAATTCATCTATGGACTGACCAAAGCGAACATTTCGCTTGATCGCAAGCAACTGTCCGAATTGGCAATTCACGATCCGGCAGGGTTTACCGTGGTTGTTGAACAAGTTAAAGCTGCCTTGGCCGCAACTGAATAGCTTTCGCGTCGCTCTAGTGAATTTGTATGCAACGCCCGGCAGTAAACTCGCCGGGTGTTTTCGTTGAAATTAGAATGGAACTTCGATCTCGGAAAATAAAATTTGGAGCATTGATGGCTGATAAATTCTATGTGAAGCGGCGCATCGAATTCTGCGAAACCGATGCAGCGGGCATTGCTCATTTCGCCTCTTATCTGTGTTACATGGAACAAGCCGAGCATGATTTATTGCGATCGCTTGGTCTATCCGTGTGCGAACCGCAGCCCGACGGGTGGCATTTAAGCTGGCCACGCGTGCATGTTGAATGCGACTTTGAAGGCAGCGCAAAGTTTGAAGATGTACTCGACATCTCCGTGCATGTTTCACGCTTGGGAAAAAAAAGCGTGACCTACGAATTTGGATTTACGCGGGGGGTTCAGGCAATAGCTAATGGTAGGGTAATTGCTGTTTGCTGCAACGTAAAACCTGGGCTGCCTTTACAACCAACAGCGGTCCCACAGAAATACTTGGATCTATTGAATCGATTTCACGAGTCACTGGATTGCTTACATTAAAAAGGTTAGCATATAATATAGTTCTTGTCTCGGTAGACTCCAGCTTGGCGCGAAGGCGGGCGCAATTGACAGCATTAGGTGCGTTTGCCGTTAGCCTGTACTACCTTAAAAATCTTAAAAATCTCTCTGGAATTGGTCGTTTGCAAAAAAATGACCTTGGGGGTGAAAAGTGTCGTCACGAAGTCGGGTTTGCGTAGTTGATGATGATCCGGGAGTGCGCCGAGTTACGTGTTCTGTGCTAGATGCAACGGGCGAGTTCCAGTGCCAGCAGTTTGCGAGCGCCGAGGATTTACTAAAGCACGATTCTTTGACGAACGTCGGTTGCGTTGTTACTGATCTGAAGATGCCTAACATTGATGGGCTTGAGTTGCAAAGGTTGCTGCGAGAGAAAGATCTTTGCCTCGCACTGGTCGTAGTCACTGGCCACGCTGACATAGCGACAGCGGTGAAATTGCTGCGCCAGGGTGCGACGAATATCCTACAGAAACCGTTTGATGCTGACGAACTGGTTTCAACGGTTCGCGAAGCGGTGCGTAAAACAACTCGAATCCGCGAACAGTGGGAAAAAGTCGAAGTTGCCAAGGCAAATTACGAAAAGCTGTCGGACGAAGAGCGAGAAGTGTTAAAGTTGCTAGTTGCGGGCGTTCCCAACAAAGCCATCCCGGGCCAGTTGTGCATGAGTTCTCGAACTTTTGATCGACGCAAGCAATCACTCATGATTACGATGCAAGTAGCTTCGGTAGTCGACTTGGCGACTTTGATGGCCAGGATTGCGAATTTCGACGCTTTGCGAGTTGTAGATCGTTATGAGCCACTCGACGCTTTTCCCAACTCCTTGCATCTGGCTGTCGAGCCAATGATGAGTGGAAGACAAGTTGGCCGTTAAGCCTGGATTATTCATTGTCCTGATCAATAATTTACGTAAACGAATATCACGCGACGAGTTGCGTCGAAATTTGGAAAAAACAGACTGTCGTAGCTACGTTCGCCAGAACGTGGCTGTATCTCAAAGCAGTTCACCACATTCTGGCAAACCTAGCTGTAACTTAAAGCGGTTCACCACGTTCTGGCGAACGTAGCTACGCGCCATGAATAATCCGGGTTAAGCGAGCGGGCAGCATTTTAAGATTCCGACACCAATCAGCAGACCTGACCATGATGAGCCTGGGTGATTTGCAGGCTCATTTGGTTTCTCAGCACGCAGGGCGACAAGCCTACTTTTTGGCGGCTTCTGGCAAAGGCATTACTTCAACTTTGCGGATAAGTACTTTGCTACCTGGGTCGTGTTGCTGGAAAGCAAAATGCCCTTCTTTGAAAGTTTTCTCGAAATCGAGAAATTCATAAAGTTCGTCGCCGTTCACGGTAATCTTGATGCGAGTCATCTCGCGACCACGCCAAATGTCATCGCGAACTTCTAGTTCGTAAGTGAACCAACTGTCAGGCTCAACGACTCGTTTGTACACATGACACATACCGTAAAGCGAGCCGGTGCGAATGGGATCGCTATGCGTGCTGTCAATCTGGGCTTCGTAGCCGTCAGTGAATCCTGGTTTCCGAGTCGTGCGGAAGTACAGTCCGGAATTCCCTTTGTCGTTGATCTTTACTTCGGCGCGGTACTTGAAATTCTTGTAGGGGCCTTTGGTACAGACGAGCATCGAAGCTTCGCCCGAACCCGCAAGCGCTCCTTCCTTGACTTCCCAATGGCTAGTCTCTTTACCAACCTTCTCCCATCCATCGAGTGTCTTGCCGTCGAAAAGCGATACCCAAGCCGCATCCTGTGCGGAAGCTGCGGGTGCCATTGTCAACGCAAGACAAAATGAAAATCCTACTGCAAAAAACGGTAAACGCGACGGAATTCGAATCATGCTCAATGCTCCTGGAGTACTTTAAACTGGGGTTGGGCTACGACTCGTTCAGGAATACTTACCCAATGGACGATTCTCGGGTGGCACGCCCTACATCTGCCAGCGGCGTGGGGTCAAGAAACACACCCTTGGCAGACTCAGGGTTTGCCCCCAATTCAGACAACTTATTTCGGAACGAGTTTCAGAGAATCATAGTTGAAAGATAGACGGGATCATAGCTGTGGTGGTTTCCGTGTCTGACGGGACAAAGGCTTAGAAAACAGATGGTGCGATCGGTATTACCGCAGAATGGCTGCTTTATCGAGTGCCACTAAACGAAGTTTTGTAGAATATTACGTCGCCACCCATCTCCCGCATTCCGTCCAACAGCGCATGAGTCAGCCTTTCTATGGCCTTCCTTACTTTGCTTATTATAGCCGCATGCAACGGTGCTTTGCATACGGAAAAACCGCCGGCAAAACCCAACATTGTCGTCATCATGAGCGACGATATGGGCTACTCAGATTTAGGTTGCTATGGAAGCGAAATTGAGACGCCCAACTTAGATCGACTCGCCCAAGGCGGATTGCGATTTAAGCAATTCTACAACACTGCTCGTTGTTGTTCGACGCGGGCCGCACTGCTGACAGGTTTGTACTCGCATCAGGCTGGCATTGGCCATATGGTCGATGGGGTCGGACCGAAATCGGGGAGCGCAGCCTATTCGGGCGAACTCAGTAGGCGGGCGGTCACGATCGCGGAGGTGCTCCGTTCGGCAGGCTATGCAACGCATATGGCTGGCAAATGGCACGTCACGGGAAAGATACAACCGCACAGTCTCGCACAGAAAACAAATTGGCCGCTCCAACGTGGCTTTGATCATTTCTACGGAACGATTCATGGCGCAGGCAGCTTCTTCGATCCGAACACTCTGACTCGCGATAATGCCTTCGTTTCGCCAGCTTCCGACTCGTTCTACACGCCGCGAGAATTCTATTACACCGATGCCATCAATGATCATGCGGTCAAATTTGTGACGGAACATCATCAACATAACCAAGATCAACCGTTTTTCCTTTATATCGCACATACGGCGGCACATTGGCCCATGCATGCCAAGGACTCGGACATTGCGAAATACAAAGGTCGCTATGACGCTGGTTATAACGCGATTCGGGCACAGCGGCTGGAGAAAATGCAGCAGCTTGGATTGCTCGATCCGCGCTGGCTTGTTTCCCCGCAAGCAGGCAACTGGAACGAAGTTGAAGACAAGGCCTGGGAAACCCGTTGTATGGAAGTTTATGCGGCCATGGTCGACTGCATGGATCAAGGAATTGGAAGGTTGATCGATTCGCTGCATGCCACCGGACAATTCGACAACACGCTGGTTCTGTTTCTACAGGACAACGGTGGCTGTGCCGAAGGGATGGGACGCAGCGGCGAATTGAATCAACGGGCTAACGCGCCTACGTTACCTCCACTTGCAAAGGATTACCTTCAGCCCGACATGACCCCAAAACAAACTCGCGACGGTTACCCCATGAGACAAGGAGCAGGTGTCATGCCCGGAGGCGCTGACACTTATGTCGGTTACGGTCGCGACTGGGCGAACGTTAGCAACACTCCCTTCCGTGAATACAAACATTGGCAACACGAAGGTGGGATCAGTTCCCCGCTGATCGCGCATTGGCCGACGGGCATCGCCCGCGCGGGACAGCTTGAATCTGCCCCAGCCCACTTGATCGACATCATGGCAACTTGTGTGGAAATCGCTGGGGCAAGATACCCAGCTGACTTCGCGGGCGAAAGGATTCAACCGCTGGAAGGTATCAGCCTTGTACCGGCATTTCGAGGTGAAGAGTTGGTGCGGTCACAGCCAATTTTTTGGGAGCATGAGGGCAATCGTGCGATTCGGTCCGGCGATTGGAAACTGGTCTCAAAATACCCGGGCGATTGGGAACTTTATGATATTGCCGCGGATCGCAGCGAGATGCACAATCTTGCCAGTGATCAACCGAAGCGAGTCAAAGAACTTTCGCAACTCTGGAGTGCCTGGTCGGAACGGGTCGGCGTCTTGCCCTGGCCATTGAAAGCCGCTACGCCGTAAGAGTAGAACTTCGTCACGCAGGACAATCGGTCTACAATCGTTCTTATCAGCCCACACGCCGGCTAGAAGCGATTCGTATCGTCACGGTATGCACTAATTGTGCTTTCCCTTAATGTGCTGAACCGCGCGATAAATCATCAGGAAAATGCCACTCGCAAAGAGTCCAATGACCAGGCCTGCCAATCCACCGAAAAGTGC
>JANLQO010000334.1:0-36926 GCA_031367855.1 Planctomycetia bacterium
CACAGTCAAATTGTTCGCTCAGAGAGAATCACCGCTTTTGATTGACGGACAACTCGCCAAGAAGATTCGTACAGGAGCGCAATTTGACCAAGTCGTGGAACAAGAATTCGAAGTGCCTCCTAGCGCGCTTGAGGATGGCAAGATCGAGCTAACATGGGCGCCACTCGATGAAAAACATCTCAACTGGCGCCAGCGCCACTACGTCACCGATATTTGGGTTATTCGGCAGGATCGTTGACTTTCTGCATAACAACTATTGATTCTGAAACAGGCTAGCGAACCCAGTGATCATGGCGATGCACGTTCGAACCGGGTCAGACCATTTCTAAGTGCTCGACGGCAATCAATCCGCCACGCCTTTTCAAAAACACATACTCAATTTGACATCTAAGGTGCGTTTTCTCGCCTTAATTTCCAATAGTCTCAAATTGAATTCTCTTGAAAAGTCCGAAATTCTCGCCATTGGGCGTTGAAATGGATTTGGCGACTTCTTTATAACTGGCACAATCACGCCACTTCTCCCAAACCCCCGAAATGGCAAAGTTCGACTTTTCGCCTTTCGGTTTTAAGGCACGCAGGAACTGAGGAGAAGCGGAGGACGTCGCCAAGTTTTTCTGCGGTTTCCCACGCCGACGTGGTAGCGAGCAAAGGATTTGGAACCAACACTTTTGAGGTATTGCAGATGAAACGAAAAACTCAAACTTCCAGCGTATTCGCTACAAAATCGACTATTGGCCGCCGCGCCTTGAGCCAACGCTTACGAGGCGTCGAGCCGCTTGAGCCGCGATTGTTGATGGCGGTGAGCATTGGCGACTATGTTTGGAACGACCTAGATTTCGACGGCATTCAAAACGAAGCCGCGAGCGAGGGTGTCAACGACGTTGTGGTGAGTCTGTTTACAAGCGCTGGGACTCAAGTGGGCGTATCGACCCAGACAGCCAACGATGCGCTCGGAAACCCAGGTTATTACTCCTTCGACGACGTCGCCGCCGGTGACTATTACGTTTTGTTTGTAGCTCCTACGGGAAGTGCATTTACCACACCTCTGCAAGGTGGAAATCCGAATACCGACAGCAATGCTGAGAAGGATGGCAAGTCAGGCCCTTTTACGCTGGTGGCAGGCGAAGCGAATTTGTCGATTGATGCTGGATTGGTTGCCACTGCCAGCGTTGGGACTTTCGTTTGGTGGGACGAAAACGCCGACGGCCTGCAAGTTGACTTGGAGGGTGGAATTGAGGGGGCGACAGTAAGGCTGCTACAAAATGGCAGTCAGATTGCAGTGCAAACCACGGATGAGTTTGGTCAGTATTTTTTCGAAAACCTAGCGCCTGGAACCTATGCAATCCAATTCGACCGCCCCGTGGGTTTTGAGCTTGCCAGTCCACCTGATGTGCCGAGCAATGTACCTGGGCGTAATGACAAGGATGACAGCGACGGACTGGGTACAACGTTAATCACAGCCGACTTTACACTGGCTCCAGGCCAAGTTAACCGCGATATCGATCAAGGATTCTACAAGCCTGGGAAAATCGGCAATTACGTTTGGCGCGATGTAAACAACAATGGCGTTCAAGATGAAACGGCCGACTTCGGCATCAATGGGGTCACGGTTACACTTTTCACCGGCTCTGGGTCGCAGGTCGGTAGTCCGGTCGTCACCGCGAACGATGGATCTGGAAACCCGGGCTTTTACCGATTCGATGGCCTCAATGCTGGGCAGTATTACGTCAGGTTTACAGTACCTGCCGGCCAAGTATTTACTACTCCAACGGTGGGTGACCCTACGAAAGACAGCAACGTAGGCCCGTCAGGTCAGACAGGAATTTTCAACCTCCAGTCGGGAATTGAAGACCTGTCGATCGACGCTGGCCTGCGCCCCGTCGATCTTTCACTTACCTCCTTCGTGACAGATCCAACGCCGCCAATCAACTCAACCATCACTTACTCGCTGACCCTGAACAATCCGATCGGATTTAGCTCCGCGTCGGGAGTAACGGTTTCGGATGTCTTGCCTCCCGGACTTACCTATGTCTCCGACAATGCTGGCGGAGCCTACAATACTGCGACGAGGTCCTGGACGGTTGGCACTCTTGCCCCGGGAGATTCCGTCCTTCTGCAAGTTGTCGCCACAATTACCTCAGGCGGCACCAAGACCAACGTTGCTCAAGTCCAAACGGCGGACCAACCGGATTTTGACTCGATTCCCGGGAACGCGCCTGGTATTCATGAAGATGACGACGTTACAATCAGTCTTACTCCGTCAGCCAATGTGGGTAACTATGTTTGGCGCGATGTTAATAATGACGGAATTCAGAATGAAGCTGCAGAGTACGGTATCAATGGAGTCAAGGTGACTCTCTACACCAGCACCGGCACCCAAGTCGGAATACCGGCATTCACCGACAACGACTTTGGTGGAAACCCAGGTTACTACTTTTTCAGCGATATTAATCCAGGCAGCTACTACGTCGAGGTAACTCCGCCAACAGGTCAAGTATTTACTACCCAGTTTGCTGGACTGCCGGGAACGCCAACTACAGATAGCAACGTGGATAGCGCTGGCAGGTCAAACCTATTTGCGGTCGAGTCTGGCGTTGACAACCTATCCATCGATGCAGGCTTACGGCCGATTGATCTCTCGCTGACAATGTCGGTTAATAACGCAACGCCGACAATCGGCAGCACCGTTAACATTATTTTGACAGTCACTAACGCCGCGGGCTTTAGCACAGCCACCGGTGTGACCGTCAACGATGCCCTACCACCTGGCTTGAACTTCGTCTCAGCTACCTTCAGCGACGTGACCGATTCTTATGCCGGCAACCTTTGGACGATCGGTACACTGGCGGCTGGCCAAAGTGCCACGCTTACGATCACAGCCACGGTAGCCACTGGCGGCACAAAGACCAACTACGCCGAAGTCTCAGCAGCCGGTCAGTTGGATATCGATTCGACCCCGAACAACAACTCGACCACCGAAGACGATGACGACCAAGTCAGCTTGACGCCACCAGCGGCGATTGGCGACTACGTATGGTTGGATCGGGACGCTGATGGTCAACAGGATGTAGGCGAGCCAGGCCTCGATGGTTTGACAGTCAAGCTGTTGGATGCGACCGGCACGACAGTGTTGTTCACAACCACCACGGGTGACAATCCTAACTTGGCGGGCACTCAGCAAGGTTACTACGAATTCAAGGGACTGACACCAGGCAGCTACGTGGTTCAGTTCTTTACTGGTGGCGGCTACGACACCTTCACTACCTTGGATGTGGCACCGGATGCAACCGACAGCGACGCGAATGTAACAACCGGCAAGACGGCTGTTTACGTGCTGGCTAGCGGTGACTTCAACCAAACGGTGGACGCAGGTCTCAAGCCGATCGATCTATCGCTAACCAAGACGGTCAACAACACTACACCATCCGTGGGTAGCAATGTTATCTTCACTTTAACCGTCAACAACGCCAACGGCTTTAGCACTGCCACTGGCGTGACTGTCAAAGATGCCCTACCAGCCGGCTTGACCTTCGTGAGTGCAACACCTAGCCAAGGCAGCTTCGCAGCCAACATCTGGACCATCGGTACCTTGACTGCTGGTCAGACCGTGACGCTAGCGATCACGGCCACGGTAGCCACCAGCGGCACGAATACCAACTACGCCGAAGTTTCAGCGGCTGGCCAATTGGATATCGATTCAACCCCGAACAACAACTCGACCACCGAAGACGACGATGACCAAGTCAGCTTGACTCCGGTCGCGACCCAGGGCGATCTGTCGATTACGAAGACAGATGGTTTGGCATGCGTGGTGGCGGGATCGTCGTTGACGTACACGATTATTGTCAGCAACAGTGGACCGGCCATCGCTATGGGCGCCGTCGTTAATGATACCTTCCCAACTTTGCTGACCAATGTGAGTTATACCAGCCTGTTGACCGGTACCGGCAGTCAATCGGCTCCGAGCGGCACCAACGTGTCGGCCATATTGGATACGGTAACGTTGGGCTCAGGCAGCAGTATCAAATATCTGGTTACAGGTACCGTGCCCGCGAGTGCAGGAACCAGCAAGCTCTCGGACTTCACGAGCTTGGGTGCCAACAACACTACGTTGGCGCAGAATGTTACGGTCAACGGAGTCCGGGCGGATGCGTTTTACCTTAGCGGCGCGTCCTATTTGACGACCAATACAACCCTTTATCTGCGCAACGAGCCGAATGATAATGGACTTGGGGTGGTATCGAATGGCGAGAATGCTGCGTTGGGAGGCGATGTCAACGAACTGAGCAATCAGGCCAATTTGGAAGTGATTCGGCTGACGAAAGCCGCCAGCGACAAATGGACTTCGCTGTGGGTCTCCTCCCTGGACAGCGGTGGTTCAAACAGCATGGAAATGGGGACAATGTATTGGTCCAATTCCGCCACTCCTGATTTGAGCACATTGGGCGCAAGTAGCTTTACATTCAAGTACAGCGATTTTGGCACCAGTGGCGAAGGCAATGTGTTGTCACTGAATCCCGCCAATTTTGATGCGACGGCAATTTACCTATTCTTCCGCGCTGGGCCGAATGCAGCAGGTACCAATAATGACTATTTGGTTTGGAAAGCAACCACCGTTGCCAATAGTCTGGTGAATACGGCTACCGTAACGCCTCCCACTGGATTTACGGACACCAACAGCGCCAACAACTCCGCCACGGATACTGATTGTGTACCACCACAATTACCGGGCATTGATATCGAGAAGAAGACGAGCGGTTCACCCAACGCAAACCCAGTCTCGCCGGACTACGACAATGAAGATACAGCTAACGGTGCTGGTGTTCCCGTTCTTACTCCGGGTTCGGCAGTCACGTGGACTTACAAAGTCACCAATACCGGCAACGTGAACTTTGCTACGAGCGAAATTGTGGTGGTCGACGACAATGGGACGCCTACTTTTGCTGGCGATGACATGAGCATCAGCAACGGCAAAATCACCTTCAACAGCGTAGCAGTCGGCGACGCAGACAACATTCTCGAACCGGCTGAAGTTTGGTTGTACACTGCGACAGGTACCGTGCAAAATGTACTAGTGCCTACATCGGGCGCTTCGACGACGTTTGAATTCCAAGGTAGCACCGCGACGAGCGGGACAGCGGGCAACATTCGGACCTTCAATGCCGGGCCGGTAGCGGTGAAAGCCAGCGCGTTTAGCCGAGATAGATCCAACGGTTCTTGGGCTACGGGCTACTTGGGCAGTTACGGCGGTGGACTGGGCGTGACGGACAGCAGTGAAGGCACGGGAGCTAACAATACTCATACGGTCGACAACACGGGCGGACGTGACAACTATGTGCTCTTCGAGTTCTCGCAGAGTGTGATCGTTGATTCGACCTTCCTGGGCTACGTCGTTACCGACAGCGACCTGACTTATTGGATCGGCACCAAGACTGATCCTTTCAATAGCCACCTGACGCTCAGCGATGCCTTGCTGACCAGCTTGGGATTCACCGAAGTTAATGCGACGACGCTGACAACGTCGCGAACGGTGGACATCAACCCAGGTAATCTCTCGGGCAACGTGCTGATCATCGCAGCTGACGTAACCGACACGACGCCGGAGGATTATTTCAAGATTCAAAACTTGATCGTTACGCCCTCGGTTCCCGGTGTTTACGAAAACAAAGGGGTCGTGACCGTACCGGGTGCCACAGATAACGACTTGAGCCATTATAAGAATCCGTTGCCACCGGGCATTCAGATCGTCAAAGACGTTGTGGGGCAAACTATCGTGCCTCCCAACACGCCCGTAGATTACACCTACTCGGTGACGAACACTGGGGGCATCGCGCTGTCCAACATTGTGGTCGTCGATGATAACGCTACGCAGGACTTCTCGGGCGATGACTTCAATCCGAAGCCGGTACTGCAAACCTCCGGTCCGTACCTTGGCAAGAACATCGGCGATTTGGATGGCGACAACTTGCTCGATACCACGGAGATTTGGAAATACAGTGCCAAAGTCATCCCGCCAGTGGTCATGACGGTGACTGTTGCAACCGGAGCCACGCCAATCAGTTCGGGAGTGTTGAGCTACACAACATTGGCCAATGGGGACATTCGCGTCTATTACCGCCAAGACAACAACTTTAACGATAACACCTACGGTACTGGTTCCGACCTTGGCTGGACATCGCAGGCTAAGACCCACAAATTCACAGACCTGACTGGCAGCGATAAGGCTGGCTTTTTGGTGAAGTATAGCGACGGCACGACGCTGGCGCAGTTCTATCAGGATTACATCTCCCTAGGGGGCACCAACACTGAGGGCTATGCGGCGTTTTCGGGCTACCAGTCGTTGGGTTTCAGTGGGGGTGACGGCAGTTTTGTGTCCGGCAATTCGGCGGTGCTTAAGGACTTCGACAGCACGCTCGAAACGGATCTCAATCAAGCGGGTATAGCCAACAATGGGGTAGCCTATGCCGCCATGATTACCAACTCGCCAGTTAATGATTCCAAATGGGATGTCGTCGATGGCTATTCGTTCGTCATCGACAAGTCCGCCTTTACCACCAAGAGCTTCGGCGGCGTGTCGATCTTCGACCAGCACAACTCGCCACCCAAGGTGGGTGCCAGCAACACCTATGTCCCAATCATTGTAGGTGGTGGCTCGGTGAATACGGCTACGGTTACGGGCATCGGCAATGGAAGCACCGTCGAGGACGATGACGACGCCACGGTCTCCATTATTGCTGGTCCGCTCGGGTCGCTCGGTGATCGGGTCTGGTTCGACACCAATGCCAACGGCCTGCAGAACTCGGGCGAGTCCGGAATCGTTGGCGTGAAGGTCAATCTGGCGGGCGACTTCGACAAGAACGGCACGATTGACTACACCGCCACGACCACCACCGGCGCGAACGGTATCTATACCTTTACGGGTTTACCGGCGGGCGAATACTTCGTGTCCATCGACGCGACAACACTGCCAGCCAACTACGTCCAGACATACGATCTGGATGGACTGGCAACGCTTAACACGGCAGTCGGCGAATTGGCCGCTGGACAAAATCGTAACGACTTTGATTTCGGCTACGTTGCTTCCGCTCCAGGTTTTTCGCTGGTGAAGACCGCCGACAAAGCCACGGCTGCCTTTGGCGAATCGGTAACCTATACCTACCTGGTTACCAATAACGGTATGCAACCGCTGACCAACGTCGTCGTCAAAGATGACAATGGCACGCCTAGCGATCCGAATGACGACTTCAATCCGACTCGTGTGGCAGATGTCATCGGCAATAACGACACTACGCTCGCTGTTGGCGAAGTGTGGAAGTACACCGCGACCATAACGCCGCCGATCCGATTGTCGGCTGTCAACGTCAACGGCTACACCGGCCCGGCGGGCACGCTGAGCAGCCAGAAATTGCCTAACGGCGATTACCGCATCACCTATCTGCAAAGTACAAACGTTAATGACAACGTGTACGGCACCAGCGCGGCTGGTGTGTGGCCAGGCAACAGTCATACATTTAGCGATCTGACCGGCAGCGATAAGGCTGGCTTCGAATTGAAGAACGCCAGCGGCACGACCGTAATGAAGTTTTACATGGACTACATTAGTGCTTCGACCACACAGGAAACCACTGGCGAGTATGCTTCTTACTCCGGCTACCGATCGCTCGGCGCCACGGGTGGAGATGGTAGCATGTTGACCGGCAGCGCGACCAACCTGTACGACTTCGATAGCACGCTGGAGCTGAATCTCAATCGGGCCGGGTACACGACGGCGATCGTAAACTCGCCGGCCAATGACGTGAACTGGAACGTCGTGAACGGCTATTCCTTCACCGTCAAGGCGGCCGCTTTCGGCGCATCGACTTTGGGCAGCATGTCAATTTTTGACCAGCACAACTCGCCATCCAAGCTAGGTGTCAATTCGTTCACGCCAATGGCTTCTGGCGGTCAAATCACCAACATCGCCACAGCCACGGCGTCGCTCAACGGCGGTTCTGTGGTGGCGGTAGATGATGCCACGGTGCTGATCGGTGCGGGCAGTAGTGGTGTCCCCACCAAGTTCTTCGTGGCCGATGTCGGCGTTGACCAGACTTTTAGGTACTCTTCACAAGGTGCCAAAGTCGGTGCATTTGGATTGAAGTCGGGTAATACCGATGCACGCGATATTGCCGCGAATTCTGATGGCAGCAAACTGTGGGTGCTCGACAAGGACAAGATGGTCAATGTCTACACGGGAAATGGCACGGCGATTGGGCAGTGGACTGCCGGCGGCTTGGGTAAGGAACCTGAGGGTATCGCGCTCGACCCATCCGTGGATCCGCAGACCGGCAAGAACGATTTATGGCTGGCCTCGCGCGATCGCAAAATCCTCTGGTATGACGATGCTGCGTCCAATTTGATCGGCAGCGACAGCAACGACCAATCCTTCGCGCCTTCGATGAGCGGCAATCTAAAGGGCGTGGTCACCAACGGTACTTACCTGTGGGTGGTGACCGAGGGCAGCTCCGACTTCGTGTACCGATTTACGATCACCCGCAGCGCCAGTACAGGCGACCCAACGGCGCTGACCCAAAGCGGTCTATGGAAGCTCGCCACTGTCAACTCCAAACCAACCGGGATCACCATCGACCCCACCGGCGTCTCGCAAAGCATCTGGATTGTCGATGAGTCGATGAACTCCGTCTACGAGTATGGCAATGCACGAAGCGTGACGACCGGTACCGGTGTTGTGAGCAGTTCCTTCAAGCTGGATAGTACGAACTTGGCGCCTCAGGGAATTGCCGATCCACAATTGCTAGTTGCCGCCACCAATCTATGGACTGCGGCAGCCCCAATTGTCAATCCATTCCACAACGCGTTGAACGCGGCTGACGTCAATGATGACGGAGTGATCTCACCGCTCGATGCGTTGCTGGTCATCAATCGGTTGAACGCCTCTAGAAATGGCCTCAATCGCGACCTAGGTGCGTTGTCCGTTTTCGAGGATGTCAATGGCGATGATTTGATTTCTCCACTGGACGCCCTGCTGGTGATCAACATACTCAACAGTGAACGTCTGACTGCTTCGGTCGCTGCCGAGGCAAGCAATCAGTTCTTTGCGGATTTGGGAGATGGAAAGGACGATGTCGACGGAATTTTCGCGACGATTGACGACATCGTGAAATCCCGTAAAGGATTTGCCTAACTGGGATCGAGTCGCTTCGTGACTCGACTACGCTCACGAAAGCGAAGGCCGATACAACAGACCATGGCCGGGTTGCGGAGCAACTCGGCCACGTTTCAAAAATTTGGTAGCAGCCTGCTAGTCGCTGAGGCGATACAAAAGAGGATTGGTGCGCAGCAAGAAACTACTTTTGTACACCGACAATGAGGCATACGTTTCACCAAATAGTTCATTGGTAGCCAGCGCGACAAACTCCCTTCCCCTCTTGATCACCGTCGTGACGCCACTGCTGCTTGTCAAGTAAATCCTGCCATCGGATGCGACGGGGCTCGCTGCAAATTTACCACCCAGTCTATGCTGCCAAACTTGAGTTCCGCTGGCAGCGTCCAGACAGGTAGCGATTCCGTCGGAAACAAAATAGACTTCATCGCCGACGACAATTGGTGATGAGATGTCGGGAACTTGGCGCGAATACCGCCATAGAAGGCCAGTATTGGTAACGTCTCCATCTTCTGTAGTGCTTACGGCAACCATCTCAGGCTTGCTAAAGCCCGTACATACAAAGACTCGGTCGCGATCGAAAACGGGTGTTGGCACCAAGGAGTAACCGCTTCCCACTTTCGCCCGCCACCATTCACTGCCGTCATCTGGGTTGTATGATACCAACCACTGAGCGGCCAACGAAATCACTTGACGGCGACCATTAGAATAGACAATCAGTGGTGTACTGAATGATCGTCGTTGCGAATCGTCGACCGACGAGATGGCGGGACGGTTTGTTTTCCATTTTGTCTCACCAGTTTGTTCATCGATGGCGATAACGTATTGCTGATCAGCACCGTCGCATGCCAGGACTAGCTTATCTTCGCACAATACCGGCGAAGCGCCTCCGCCGGTAAGCTCCTCCAACGTTAACTCTCGCTTCCATATCACTTTGCCCGTCGCAATTTCGATACAAGCGGTTCCAAGTGAACCGAAATGACAGATCACTCGCTTCCCATTCGTTACCGGAGTCGGTGAAGCATAGCTGTTCATTGAATGCAACGGCGGCGGATCTTTCTTCTCAAACAAGTCGATTCGCCGAAGTATCTCACCGGTTTCAGCATGCAGCTCTAGGGCAAACAATGTGACCGCAGCATCCACTACAATGTCGCGCGAACCAAAGGGGAGCACAGCCAGTTTTTCCGCTGCTTCTCGTGTACCTATAGCCACTTCTTCTGCCGAAGTCAGCCAAATCCGATCGCCGACAACGATCGGGGAGGACCATCCTTTACCAGGAATCAGTGTTTTCCAAACCGGCTCGCGAAACGAACTGCCCCAGACTGTCGGAACTCTCTTTTCAACTATGTGCCCAGCGTTCGGGCCACGGAATTGCCACCAATCTTCGGCCACCGCCCATTCGCTGCTAAGCACCCAAAACAAGCCGTGAAACAATCCGATCTTGAGGAATCTATCGATCATAGCATCGCTTATGAATTTGTTTCGACCTCCAACGACACGCAATCGTCAATGGTTTTGCACAGGTGTAAAAGTGCCGCTGTTCTCGCGTGCAATCAACTGCAACGTTTCGCGGCCCTCATCGCTAAAAAGATGCACCGTATGGATCGGAATCTGACGATAGGCTGACGAAAAACCATTGATCATCCGCAACATACCTACCGAGTTGTCTTGCAATTCGCCATCGGACAGCAGAAAGATCGCGTCGGGTTCCAATGACAACGCATTTTGCAAGGCTTCCGCAGGCATCGTCGCCCGTCCCAGTTCATGCGAACGCAACCAACGCTTGACGCGGGGCAAAGTCTTATCATCGGGCTTGAAGAACTTGACTCGCGAGGGGGGAATGTTGAACAGGTACGTTGTCTGCGCATCAAAACAGATGACGTAAAATTCTTGCTCAGGCTGAAGGCCGTTGAGACTGTCGATCAACTGATTACAGGCATACGTCCAGCGGTCATCTTGAAGCATGCTCCGCGAGCTATCGAGCACAAAGATAAACCGCTTGCCTTCAGCATACGCACCAAAAAACGCAGCTCCACGTTTCTTCATCGTAGCGGAAAGTGCGTTGGCAGCGGAACCAACGCCGCCGCCGGTATTTCCACCACTAGCCTCAGAATCTGAAGCAAGCGTAGCATCGAGCGCTTCGCTACCATCGACAGGTTTTGCCGCCATTGCAGACGAAACATCCAGCTTTGCCAGCGTAGGAGTCGTCACGGGTTGCGGCGGCGTGTGCTCGGGCGGTTCGACTGGCGACACTACGGCAGCTATATCTATTTGGTCGAAACCAACTTCGTCGGTGTTACCGAGGTCGGCGTCGATCATCACGCCGTGACTATCTTTTCCAATACTGAAAGCAATGGACGCGACGACAATCAGCACCACCACGTGGATCGCAAAACTCGTCATAAACGCGACCGTACTACTGGCGCGCTTTTCGAAGTTCGAGCGATGGTGCAGCATGTTAAAAAACCAATCGCAAGCGAAAACAAAAAATTCGATGCGAAGAGAGCTTGAGAAGTGAACTTAGCGATGTGTTTGAGGTCCGCCGAACTACGGTATTGCCGAACTACGGTATTTATGAATCGAACAACAAGCTGCTTTTCACAGGCGGCGACGCTTTGATTATAGAGTGGGACGGAAAGAAGTGAAATCGAATTACACCCACCCATCGAGGGTATAATTTTTGTAGCGTGGCCGAGTTGCTCCGCAACGGGGAGCCATTGGGCGACGTTCGGCGTACGTTTTCGTGAGGTTTGACGATTCTCGGAGCGACTCGACCACAATTAGTCAAAGCCTCACTGGGATGCATTGGGTGCAAAAACTCATTTTCTGCGAGGATCGGGCACATAAATGAATTGCCCCTTGTTTTTCATCGCTACCTGTTTCATCAACTTTTGTCCCGCTTCGGGCGAATAGCAAGCAAGCGGACGATTGCTAAGGTTGCAGGGGTAGGGTACCCTGAAACGATCGAATAAACACAAACTCTTACATTCGTTGCCGCGTTGAATTAATTCGAGGAAGCTGGTGCAAGACGATCCAAGTGCAGTTGACGCCACCAAATGGGTCGACTCCTATGGCGATGTACTCTTTGCATTTGCCGTATCTCGGCTGCGCGACCGCAATTTGGCGGAGGAGGCGGTTCAAGAGACTTTCCTGTCGGCACTTAAATCTGTTGACCAGTATCGGAAAACTGGGTCCGAAGGGGCTTGGTTGATGGGAATTCTCAAACGAAAAGTGATCGACTAAGTTCGCTTACAAGCCAAGCAACCGGCCACGCTTGAGAACGATCCAATCGTTTCGGCTCTGTTCGACAAACGCGGCAATTGGTCCAAATCGGCTAAAGTAAATAGCGCTATGCGACTGGATTCAATCGAACGAGATGAATTCAAAATGGTATTTCAAGACTGTTTGAAAAATCTGCCACCCACCCAAGCATCCACTTTCTAGCTTCGTGAAGTGCAGCAAGAAAGTGCCGCGGAAGTTTGTAAGGTGCTAGAAATTTCGACGTCAAATCTTTGGGTTTTGATGCACCGGGCGCGGTTGTCGCTCGCCGCATGCATGAAAACCCGATTGGCGATGGAGAATCGTTGAAGTGTCGCGTTGCAAAGACATTACCAAGCTAATTTCGGATTCGATGGAACGAAAACTCTCATTGTGGCAACGCATTGACTTGCGTGCTCATTTGATCCTTTGTGGCATCTGCCGCAGATTTCAGGCCAATGTGCTTGCCCTACGGGAATTTGCTAGTCGCGATATTAGCACTGCAGATGCTCCAGAAAAGCCAAGGCTGTCTATGGAGGCTAAGGCTCGAATTAGCGAAGCAATTCGAGATCAATCGTGCTGATTTTGAAAAAAAGTCTCCGAATGGTTGTAAGCAAACCGCGCGTCCGCCGTCAGTAACTTGTAAAGGCTGTCCAGCAAATTGTTTACGCGCACTCTGTGATATCAATGAACGAGCGGATCTGGTTTTTGAAAAACTGCGACTTGCTGCAGAAAATAAGCCCTGATCAGCTCGATTTGATCGAGAAGCATTGCCAAAGGCGAAAATTCGCTGCGGCCAGTCCTATTTACCTGCCATCGGAGAACGCGGATTCAATCTATTTGGTTGCAAGTGGCTTGGTAAAAATCTGTCATCTAACGACTGACGGAAAAATCTCCACACTTGCCTACGTTAAACCTGGAGAAGTATTTGGCGAATTGGCTCTATTCGACTCTGGTGAACGCGGCGAGTATGTTGAGTCGGTCGAATTTAGCGTACTGATTCGCATTCCGAAGCAACGTATTCAAGAGTTGATGAATCGTGATCTGGATGTTGCGCTGGCGGTGACGAAGCTTGTTGGCTTGCGACGGCAACGGATCGAACGCCGCTTGCGGACGCTGTTGTTCACATCCAATCAGCATCGGCTGAATCACTTACTTCTCGACTTGGCAGAGCAGTTCGGTGAAGCCATCGATGGCGGTATTCGGCTCGGGCTCAAACTCTCTCATCAAGAAATTGCAAACCTCATCGGAACGACTCGCGAAACCGTGACTATTCTGATGGGTAAGTTGAAATCAGAAGGCCTGATCAGCGGACGGCGACAGATAGTTGTCCTAAATGATGTGTCACGACTGGCCAAGTCAGTTGGCCGTAGGTCGAATTAAAACGGAACACCGCTGGCAGCCATCCACTCCAAGCAAGCGAAAATAGCATGGTAAGCGTCAAAGGGATTGCCCATGCCGCACGTCGCGTCATGCGTCGGTTCCGCGCGTGAGTCGCTAGGGTTCGTAGATTTTCGTCCGGACAATCTTCCCAACACTCAGAGTTGGCATTTTGTGGCTTCATCGATTTATTCTTGAGTGCAATGTCGCGGAGTAAAGGACCGAAAAGTCGGTCGCAAATGTATGCCCTAGATCACGGTGCGTCAACGTTCACTATGTGTCAAAAGCGAACGGTCTAGTTTATCGTCGCTGCGATACTTCAGCGTATGTGCGATTGCTTACGGAAGCGATGAAATTAATGAAAAAAGTGTGATTCATACATGGGTGGGAGGATTTATGCAGACCTCGATCGCTCGAAACATTCAAACCGGACTCGTGGAGTGTCCGTCCGTGACGCTGATTTAATTCCGTCCTTTGGGAGCGAAATAATTATCGCCAATTCATGTTAATTCATAACATATGTGAGTTCGCTCACACTTCACAAAGCTCTTTGCAACTAGCATGAAAACGGTCCGCAGTTAAAAGTCTGACGCGGCGGAAGAAACTCAGTTAAATAGGGACTATAGAATGGGAATAGTGATGAAATTTCGAAGTCTGATGCTGTTGAGCCTCGTGGCAATTGGTTGGTCATGCACCGCTCAGGCAGCAATCGTCAATGTGACGGTTACTTTCCAAAACCTCGCGCCCACTAACAGCGTATCGTTCGCTCCGCTGCGAGTTGGATTCAACAACGGGACGTTCGATTCATTCAACATTGGCACTACAGCCACTGCTCCAATTGTCTCTATCGCTGAAGGCGGTAGCGGTAGCGCTTGGTTCCCGGCCTTCGCAGCGGCTGATCCAACCGCAGTGCTTGGTACGGTCGGAGGCGCATTAGTACCAACTGGAAATGTCGTCGGCGGTTTCACAAGCTCTGCATCGCAGACCTTTACGATCGATACCAACGTCAATCGCTTTTTCACTTTCGCAGCGATGGTGATCCCAAGCAATGATTTATTCATTGGTAATGACAATCCGGCTGCATTCCAAATCCTGGACAATGCTGGCAATTTGCTAATCAGTCAAATCAATCAAACTGCGTCGCAGATTTGGGATGCCGGCTCCGAAGCAACCGATCCTGCCAACGCAGCATTCGTAGTTGGCGGAAACAACGCTAACCGAACCCCAGAGAATGGCCTAGTCAGATTTGATCGTTCAGCGTTGACTGCCTTCAATGGACTGACGACAGGCGCTGGCTACGTATTTAGCGACCTGAGCCTGACTGGCGCTACCAACATCGGTCGGATTTCGTTCTCCGTAACCGCAGTTCCAGAACCAAGTTCAATGGCATTGGTTGGTCTGGTCGGAATCGGAGTCGTTGTGCGACGCTTTCGTAAAAAGCCCGCAGCGGCCTGATAGTTGAATGGTTTCTCGATTGTTTGCAGAATTATGCGCAGCCAGTCAATTGGCTGCGCTTTTACCTTTTTTCTGTGTACAGGTTGCATGAACTTATCAAAAAACGAACGGCAAGATTCCAAAGCGCCGACACACGCATCAAAGACAAAATTTGAGCGCATTGCTCAAATGCTTTGGATCGCCGGCCTGGTTGGTCCACTCGCGCTAGTGGCGTCTCCAATCCTTGCTGATTTGCAGCGAATTCACTCCCTTCCAGTCTTTGTATTCGAGATATTAGTTTGGTTCATCGCAGCAATCGCTTGGGGAGTATTAGTCCTTTCGCGATGGAACAAAGTCACACGATTTCCAGATTCACTGTTGTGCCTGTTGCTGTTCGCTGGAGGAATTGCGTGCTACTTTTCGAGTGTCCTTGCTTCGTCGGTTTCAATCGCGATAGCAGGATGGACGCTGCTCTGCGGCGCTTGGCTGGCGACGCACGCGGGTTCGAAGGACAACGACCACCGGAGACTCTTAAGCTATTGGCCAGCACTCTGCATGTTTTTGCGAGTACCTGATTTCTTAGAAACGAAAATCGTCCTGGCCTACGCGCAATTACTCGACGTCGTAGTGGGATCGTGCTTTGACGTACTCCGAATCCCCTTTCGCAACGACAGCCTTGCATTCGAGTTCGCTCAATCAACGCTCTCGATCGATGAGACTCTTGTTAACGCTCCGTCTATTGTCTGGATGATGTTTATGAGCTGCACGATTGTTGCTTGGCTGCGCCGACCACTTGCTTTAATGCCTGCGTATTTGAGTGTTGCGATCTTTTGGACTTTCGGAATGCATTTGATTCAGTTAGCCGCTATCGCGTTTGCTCGGCAGCGATTTGCATTAGATTTCTCGACCGGTTGGCTATCGGTCGCGTTGACTGCAACGACTCTTATCATGGCTGTTGGATTGTATCTTTCGAGCGATCGTTTGATACGAATATTGTTCATGCCTGTGCCGCTAGAGGATTCACCGCGCGGACCACTGAATCCAATTACTAGCGTCTGGAATAGGTTGCTGTTGCCATTGGCCGCCGAACAATGAACGAGGATTTAGATAGTGTCAAAGAACAATGAAATCAATTGTTTCAGAAGCCTCGGTGCTGCGCGACTCAGGAAAATGATGGTCCGGGCGGCGGGGTCGCTTTTCAAAAGGATACGGCGCAATTTCTTGGCGGATACTCCGATGCGGGCGTCAAGCTCGATTTGGTCTCTTCGATGGGCAAAACGCTTCGTGAGAAAGTTGATGCAGTTTGCACCATGCCAATCGGTCAGATATAAACCTATCAACGATGTTAATGAGAAGCTTACGTCAGTTCAACTCCTCAATCCCGTTCTGTGGATTAAGTGGTCGGCCGCGTTTGCATTGAATTGGTTGCTATCGCGTCCCTATGCGAACGTCCTGTCGACGATTCCTGCGATGACTCTCGGTGTAGGTCTCGTGACAGTGATCCTCTTCAGCACGAGCGATCATTCGAAGATCCGCTCGAACCGCTATCGTTCCATCCTCGAGGAGTCAGTTAAGAATCGCGACTATGCAGTTGCAGCCGTGGTACTCAAAGGTCTGATCGATGGCAGTCCACAGAATCTAGAACTGCAATACCAACAGGCGCTGATTGAGAATCTTTGCGGTAACACCGATCTGGCCGTCAAGCAAATGGATGAACTGGCTACGTCGCAGAACTATGGCTTGGCCGCGATGTGGATGATCTCCAAGGAATCTGACCTTCAAGAGCTTAAGAAGTGGACCGCGCCGAAACATGCACGCTTTCGCCAGTTGATCGAGATCGGGCTGAAGAACCTGGATGGTGAGAATTTGCAATCTGCCAAAGTGCTGATGTTTAGCTACTTAGCCGAAATTGGTGCCTACAGCGATGCTGGTCGATACATTAGTGAAGTGGTTCCCGCGCGTCCAGAGTTAGCGCTCGCCGCCGCAACGCTGTGTCAGTCTCAACATGACTCCGCTGGTGTTGCAAAATATGCCACGACCGCTGAAAGGCACTTCGAATCCGAACTCTCTCGAAGGCCGACGGATATTAACGCAAGAATAAATCTAGCGCGAGCTTTGATGATACGAACTCGGTTTGAAGACGCTGCAAAATTGCTTAATGACGGCTTTCGCTTAACGAAGGACAGTCGTTTGACGGGCCTAACCGCCGAGGCGCTCTTGGTTTGGTCAAACTATCTTGGCGCGGGCGATGAGAATGCAAAGAACTTGGTCAAGCGATTGCAGATTCTTCACGCGGCGATCGGTATTGCGCCTTCCGACCCTGCTGTAGGCTCGTCGATTGCGCAGCTTATCATTGATTGTCGAGACAATCGCTCGCCCGAAGTCATGCGGTTGAAGGCGGCCATCCTCTCCGGCACTGATCCTGTTTCGACCCATTTCATTCGCGGCACATTGGCGTTGCTCGACAACAATTTCGAAGAGGCGAAATCGCAACTGGAGCTTGCTTTGCAACGCGAGCCGAACGCTCCAGCAATTCTTAACAACTTGGCGGTCGCCGTCGCACAAATGAAAAACAGCGACCTAGAGAAAGCGCTGTCGCTAGTCGATACTGCGCTTACGAAGTTACCGAATCATGCTTACTTCTTAGAAACTCGCGGTCAGATCCTCGTAAAGCTGAATCGCTGGCACGAGGCGATCCCTGACTTGGAGGTTGCACTCGATGCCAAAGAGCTTCGGCCAGCGATCTATGTCAGCCTTGCATTGGCTTACGAGAAAATAGGGGCTACAGATCTAATGAAGCTCTACCAAAACCTGGCGAAGGGAATGCCATAGTTGGACCAGTGCACTAATTGTCGGATGTGCGGACTCCAACGGGCCTGGAGACCTCCAGCGCTTCGCCGGCGGTCCACAACGCGACGCCAAGCAATACGATGTCTTTGAGCACGAATTGCCCCGGCACGACCGATAGCGCCGGGAACCCCAAACTCGGCTCCCAGCCCGGCGTGGTGATTAGGAAGCTCAGCGTGACGAGGAACATCCCCGCTGAGAGACCACTGCCCACGGCCGACACGAGCGGCAACACTGGTCGGCACGCGATCATCACGCCGAGAGCGATTTCGACAACACCGAGCAATGCCGCGAAGGCTGTGACACTCATCACCCCGTAAGCCCAACTTATGAACGGGCTATTCGTCACCAGGGGTTTGATCCCCTCGGCCTCATATGCGGTGAACTTCATGCCACCGATCCACAGGAGAACCAGCACCAAGCCGTACCGGCTAACGTGCATGCCGATCTGTTTCAACGCGTTGCTCATAACGATCTCCACCTGAGTAAGGGCACCCTGGAAGTCACGACTCCCTAGGCCTAAAACGAAAACTTTTGCCGCCGAGCGATTAAGCTAAGCAGCGGTGTGGTTGAGATGAAACGAATCATCCCGCCGAGTCTGCGAGATTACCTTCGCGGCGCGACCGGTTCTCCGGAGTTGAATTTCTTGGGGAAATCCAGAGCGAGGACGCCTTGGGGGCGGGCGAGCAGATCGTCCCTGGGGGCTCGGCCGATGGTCTTGCCATCCAGTTCCAACTGCAAATTCGGATAATAGGCACGGGAGTTCGCCGCCATTGCAAGCAACTTGCCCATGTCGATGGAGTGGGTAGCTCGGCCATCGAGCCGACGTCCGACCGACCCCTTGAGGGGCATCTCGAAGACGGAATTGTCAGTGATAGTGTGGCAGATGGCGCAGGAGATGCCCACCTTCTCGCCCTTAGCCACGACGCCGATGACTGCGTTGGCCTTGACGAGCTTCATGGTCGTCTTCGGGTCATTCATCAGGGGCGCGTTCTTAGCGGACAAGTCGGTTTTGAGTTCAGCCGCCAGCGCGTCTTTCAGGTCGGCGGGGACGGCTTCGACATCGACGTGGAGACCAGCCTCAAGGGCTTGAAGCGGGGTAAACTTCTCATCCTCCATCCCCTTGGGGAGGCGCATGGCGTCGGTCCAGAAGCCTTCATTGCCAAAAGTTTCAAAGCGAAACACGTCCTGACCGGCTTTTGGGTCGCCAGTTGGCTCCGCCTCTTTCTCGGCCTCCGGCTTGTCAGAGACTTTCTTCTCCTGCACAGCAGCCAGTGCCCTCCGAGTTTGCGACTGACTGCCGCAGACCAGCAGCACAAACAAGAAACCGCCCAGGGACAACACCCCGAATGCGGCCCAGCGGGACTGGTACATGACGATTTTCCTTTACGTAAGCGACGGAGGCGCGGTTATCGGATGACAGATCTGAGGCGACGCGTAAAGTAATGGCGGCAAAAGCCGTGCCAATAAACACAGTCGTGCTCTTGGACATTAACATGCCGGGCATGAGCGGTGTTGAGGTCGCGAAACGGATTCGCCAACAGTCCATATTGAAGGACATTGTCTTGATCGCCATGACCGGGCATGGGGACGACGAAGATCGCCAGCGTTCGATTGAAGCAGGCTTTGATTTCCATTTGGTCAAACCGGCTGATATGAAGAATGTGGATGAAATCTTGGCCAAGTTACCCGATCGAAGTACGGCAATAAAAGCGCGTTGCGTTCATTTACGCTACTTCAGCAGATTGCTAGCCGTTCACATGAGCGAGAGAGATGGACATGGCAGAACACAGACCTGAGAGTTCGATAGAGAAACAGTCAGTTCGAAAAATCGGCAGTTTAAGAATAGCTGAATGTCGCCGAACGCATTAAGTGCCCTTCTGAGACAAAGCCTATTAAGCGATCTGACTTTTGCAACCTTTACCGAATCGTTGCGCAATCGTTTTTTGATTGTTACGCGCCTGCGATAGCATGAGCATCTGTCATGTCGAATTCGATTGCACTGCACTTCTAGTTTCTCGCAAAATTCTATGTAAGGATCTCGTTGCAGCGGCGTCAAACTAGAAAGTACCCGATAGCGCCTTGATCAACCGCATTTCGAATCGATGGAGGAAAAGATGAGTTATCGAAGCTTGGTTGCGGCAAGTCTGACTTCACTGGGATGTATCGCCGCCGCAGTCTCGTCCGAATTTCTCTCAGCCGATGAAAACGAATCTAAAATTTCGTCACCGATTGTTGTCGAACTGTTTACTTCAGAAGGTTGTTCGAGCTGTCCACCTGCGGACAAGTTGCTCAAATCGCTAAGGTCGGACGATACACTCGTGTTGTCATTTCACGTTGATTATTGGAATCAACTCGGCTGGCGCGATCCGTTCAGCAGCGAGGAATTTACGATTCGCCAACGCCAGTACGCAGGTATCTTTGGCCTCAGTCAAGTCTACACGCCACAGATGATAGTTGCAGGCGAATCGGAATTTGTAGGTTCAAACAAAAAGTTGGCAAGCAGTGCGCTAGCAAAGGCGAAGCAAGTACCCACTGCGCAGTCAGTTCGACTAACGGTGTCTAAAGCGGGAGCAAACGTTTTCAATGTGAAGTACGACACGACTGGCGCGACCGGTGGCGTACTATTGAACTTGGCTGCGGTGCAGAAATCTGCATCAAGCAAAGTTACAGCAGGTGAGAATGCTCGCACTCATCTCGCGCACGTCAACGTTGTGAGAAGCTTCAAGTCGATTCCGCTTGATACAGGTTTTAATGGCAAGACGCAAATCGAGTTTCCCGCAGATCTCCAGCCGAATGAACTGATTGTTGTTGGTTACTTGCAAGACAAAACGACGGGCAAGATCGGCGCAGCAGCACAGCAAGCGGGCAAATAGCAAATGGCTTGAGGCGTTGTCCTCTAGTGTCGTGGATGCTATGCGACATTCACCCGTCGCGACAGCGCACGAACTAGATTGATTTTGATTTAAACTTTACGCGGAGCAATAGCAAATGTTTTCACGATCAACTGTTGTTAAGACGTTAAGTCTTCTGTGGATATTGGTTACGGCGCAAGTCAACTTTGCTGCTGACAGCGACGCAGTTGGCTTGTTTGAGGCAATTGAAGAAGGGACGGTCGAAGTAAAGTTCATACCGATATCTTCCGCTCAGGCCAATGTCATACTGAAGAACAAGACAACGAACCCGTTGCTGGTTAAACTGCCGAAAACATTTGGCGCAGTTCAAGTCGTCGGTCAGTTCGGTGGAGGTGGACTTGGCGGCGGCGGTCTTGGGGGTGGCGGCGGTCTTGGAGGAGGTGGTCTTGGAGGAGGTGGTGGTGGTGGGCAAGGCGTGGGCGGTGGATTCGGTGGCGGCGGAGGTGGGCAAGGTGGAGGAGGGTTTGGTGGCGGAGGGGGAGGTTTAGGTGGCGGAGGGGGAGGGTTTGGTGGCGGCGGAGGAGGATTGGGCGGCGGAGGAGGGTTCTTTCGCATCGAGCCTGATAAGAGCAAAAAACTCTCCGTTGCAACTGTTTGTTTAGAACACGGAAAGCACGACCCCAATCCACGCATGCGCTATAAAATCGTTCCGCTCAACGAAATCAACACATCGGCGGAAGTCGATGAACTCTGTAATCTGCTTGGAAATCGAACCATCGCTCAAAACGTTGCGCAGGCTGCAGCATGGCACATCGCTAATGGTTTGAGTCGCGATACACTCGCTGCAAAAAATCGCCGGGAGTCCCAATACACAGGAAACGAGAAGTATTTTACCGCTGAAGAGTTGGAGTTTGCCGCGAACGTTGCGCAGCACTGCAGGTTCACTGCAATGCAAAAGGCATCGCACGCAATTTCGTCAACTAGCACGACGAGCCAACTTAGTAACGAGAGCTTGCGATGAGACATCTATCAGCAGGGTGTAATGGGATACGGCGAGTTGGCTATAATCGAAATATCGCAAATCAGTACCGCGATTCCAATCAACTCCTTTAAGTCGCTTCATGACTCTCGCTCCCTCTGTCTTAATCGTTGAAGACGACCCAAAAACGGCCGAGTTAATCGACCGATTCCTGTCCAAAGAAGGATTCCGCACGGCTCGGGCCGCTGATGGACATGCAGCGATCGATGCGTTTGCGGCGGTGGGACCAGATTTGGTAATTCTGGATGTGATGCTTCCAAAGGTCGATGGTTTTGAGGTTTGCGCCGTCATTCGGCGAACTTCGAGAGTTCCGATCTTGTTCTTAACGGCTCGTACCGAAGAGGCTGACCTCGTACTCGGGTTGGGTCTAGGGGCAGATGATTATGTTGCAAAGCCCTTTAGTCCTCGGGAACTGGTGGCTCGAGCGAAAGCGCTGTTACGTCGGGCCGGCATGTCAGGCGGTGATCCAGAATCTACGCACGCAATTTCTGGCTTGACGTTTGATCGAGCCAAGCGACGGTTCTCGCTTCACGAGCGGCCACTGGAGCTGACGGCGATTGAATTCACATTGCTACAGTCTCTGTTTTCATTTCCGGGCAAGGTCTTTCTTCGCTCCGAGTTATTGGACCAACTGTATCCGAGTGGTGACCCGGTGATCGACCGAGTTGTTGATGTCCATATTGGCAAGCTTCGTCAGAAACTCGGTGACGATCCGGTGCGACCAGTTTACATTCATACCGTTCGCGGACTGGGCTATCGTTTTTCCGACTCAGATGCGCTATGAATGTACCGATGAAGCTGCTGTGGAAACTGCTTTCGATCAACTCGATAGCCATTTTGGATGTCATCGTGACGATCGGGCTGGCGGTTCACTTGCGAGCAGCGACCTACTTTACGACGCTCACTAACCAGTACAACATCGCGCCGTCGGACGCGCATGCGATGTTTCTGCAGGCGGTGGATCGTTACCTGCTGATGGCTAGCGCTACAGGTTTTGTCTTCGCATCGTTGTTAAGTCTTTGGTTAAACTTCCGATTGACGCATCCCATCACGCGAATCACTCAAGCCGCCAAGTTGATTGCCGATGGAGATTACGCACAGCGAGTTACGACACGTGGTTGTTCCGCCGCCGGCTCAAGTATTGTGGATTCCAATAACCTACGCGTTAGCAAGGGACCGATTCCTTGCAAACGCTGCGGGTTTACAATGTTTGATGCGATATACTGTCATGCTACGGGCATCAATCGGCCAAGTTGCGTGTTTTTGGCGGTATTGACTCAGACCGACGCAGTTCAGACCACTTTTCAAGCTAGCCCTATTGCATGGACACAACCAACGTTGAAACTCACGAATTAAAGTGCATGGAGATTTGGAGTGGCCATCGATCGGTTGAAAACAATGCGACCAGTCGTGGGCTTGAAGCGTGGATATTCAGCGAACCCTATCACGGCGAGTCGAACGGAGGCGACGTTCACTACATGTCGCTTTGCGTAGGTGGCATTGTGACTCGTATGGTCCTCGCTGATGTATCGGGACATGGAAGTGAGGTAGCCGAGACATCGAAGGCGCTTCGCAGGTTGCTTAGAAAATTCATGAACTCGAAGAGCCAAGATCGGTTGGTGGCGGCTATCAATCGCGAGTTCACGGCTCTCGAAGAGTGCAGCCGATTTGCGACGGCAGTTGTGTTGACTTTTCTCAGTCACAAACAACGCTTAATGGTGACAAATGCGGGCCATCCGAATCCACTGTTTTTCAGCAAGTCGACTGGACAATGGAATTTCCTTTGCGACAGTGCTACCTCGGATGACTCTGAGTATGAAGAGTCGCCCAGCAACCTTCCGTTGGGCATCTTAGATTCGACGGCTTACACCAAGTTCTCGCTGCCAATTCACGAGGGCGACATGTTGATTCTTTACACTGACGCATTCGTGGAAGCCATGAACGGCGACGGGAAGCAGTTCGGTGAAGCTGGTCTTAAAGCGGCTGTGGAAGCGATTTCCGCAGATCTGACGTGTGCCGAATATGGCCAGCGACTTCGACAGGCGGTCGCCGAATACACGTCCGGTGTTTCTAGTGATGATGAGACGTTGATCGTTCTGAGATTCGGAAGAGGCAAAAGCTCACCAGGAATCATGGAGCGGCTTGGCGGCTACGCGTCAGTGCTCTTGGGCAAATAGCTGCGCTAGGCTGAAGATCGATCGAGGAGAACTCATCTCGAACTTTGCCTAGCTTGAAAAGTATTTATCTAGAATTCAATGTCGGACCCATACAAACGGTTTGCATTCCAAAGAGCCAATTCGCTACTTGCGCTTTTGCTTTGCATTTTCGACGTCAAACTTCTTCGCGAAATCGGCGGTCGACATGCGGTCGCTGTTGCTTTTGCCAACATGGCGAAACATTTCTTTTCCCTGCCCATCAAGTGCTATGAGTGCAGGAAAGTGAACGCTTTGGCCATGGAACTTGTAACCGTCGGGTACCTTATACTGCTTTGCCAGTTTCGCGTCCGCATCACGATAGATATTTGGTAAATCCTTGAGATCCGCCTTATCAAGGTGGCCCGCCCATTGCTTGATGTCCGCGGCGCTATCGGGCTTTAAGAAGACGTGTAAGACATCGGGCGACTTGGCGGCAAGCTTCGCATACTCGTGCGTGTATCTCAGGCAGTATGGGCACTCCGTCTTGAGCAAGAAATGCAATACGACGGACTTGCCGCGATTCTCCGACAGTTGAAACTTGCTGTCATCGAGAGCCGATGGAACAGTAAAGTCGCTAGGGTTATCGGCTTGCAAGCTTGAAAATGCAATTGCCGTTAAAACCACTAGTGCGGCCGTGAGAGTCTTCATGGAATTATCCTTGCTGGAGGTTAGTGAACTACGAAACACCGATTTGTTGTAACAGTGACTCTAAAACCATTAGTCCGGTTGAAAGCTCTTATGCCTCCACGACCATATCAGAGGTCGCGTGAGCTTGGCATGCAAGTATCCAACCATTGGCCTTCTCAATTGCCGTTAATGCATCCTCAGAATCCATAACCACAGATCCTGAGAGTAGACGGGTCTTACACTGGCCACAAATTCCGGAGCGGCATTCGAACGGTAAGTCAATCGACGACGCTTCAGCCGCTTCAAGGACAGTGATTTCCCCGTCAATATCAGCTTCTCGGTTCGAGCGTTTGAAACTGATTCGCGATGTCGTAGCGATTGAATCGGGCTGTTCAGCGGGTGTGTTCGACATGGCAGCTCGTGGTGAAGCGAACTCTTCCGTTTTGATTTGCTCTGAAGTCACACTGCACTTCAACAGCAATTCTCGCGTCGCTGCCATCATTCCTTTGGGACCGCAAAGATGAATCGGAAGGCGCCTTAAGTCACCGGCCAAATTTTGTAGCAGCACATCTGAAAGAAAACCACGATGACCGGGCCATGAACTATCCGCGTCAACTTGAGTCAGCGTGATGCAAAGATGAAAATTCTGGAACCGCTTGCTGAGTCCTTCGAGTTCTTCGCAAAAGATAATGTCGCTTTCCTTTCTTGCGACAACCACGAAATAGATATCGCCGTCCCAAGCTCGGTCAGTTAAGTAACGAGCGACCGACATCAGCGGCGTAATGCCGACACCGCCTGCGATCATCAGAATTGCCGACGACTCAGTACCTGTGAATACAAATTTCCCAGCCGGCGCTGTGACCTTAAGCGTATCGCCGACCTTCAAAGTGTCGTGCAAGTGACGCGACACTAGGCCGTTTGGATCTCGCTTGATCGTCAGTTCACACGCGTTCTTAAGCGTTGGCGATGAAGCAATAGTATACGATCGATTAATCCGTTTGCCATCAATTATCAATTGCAGACTCAAGTATTGACCGGGTTGATGCACAAACGGTAGCCCACCATCTTTGGCGTGAAATCGAAAGGTTTTCACGTCCGGCGTGATCTGCGTGATCGATGCGACCGATAACTCGCCTTTCCAAATCTGCGATTCAACTGGTGCGATTAAATTCGTCGCGAGCTTGCCTCGGTTACTATTGGCAGCTTGCCGCAACTCGAAGTAGTGCTTTCCAAACCTGGCTCCAAGCAATCCAGTCAATACTATGCCGAACGCAACCGGCTGACGAACGTCTGACTTCACCAGCAAGAAATAGTGAACAACACCGAGCGCCGCAACTACATAAGCCAGTCGATGCAGCAGCTTCCAACGTTTCGACCCCAGCGTCTGAATCATTGAATTGGTCGAAGTTATGGCGAGCGGAATCATGAGGAACACGGCAAGCGTTCCAATTTGGAGGAACCGCCGCAGCCAAATTTCGTTAAAGGTGCTCAAGACGCTAAGCTCGCGATCCAGCCCAACATATATCGCGGCGTGTACAACCGCGTAGAAGAAGCCATACAGTCCTAACGCTCGTCGAAACGCAATCCATCCGCCCCAGCCCGTGACCCAACGAAGCGGCGTGATGATCAAAGATAGGAACAAAAACACCAGTGACAGAATGCCCGTCACGTGGAGCGCATAGTTGACTGAGTTTGCACCCAACTGCCCGCGGTATGCATCCCACCCAAGTACCAGCAGCGGGACAAATCCATTTACGATAACGAGCCAACGATTGAATTGTACAAGGTTCATCTTCAACTCTCGGGTTGATTGGCTTTGAGCAACAAGTTGATGTCAAAAGTCGCTTTCTCAATAGAATCGTCGCAAATCCAAGCCTTCGTAGAGACCTGCGACTTGCTCTTCATATCCGTTGAACATAAGCGTCTTGCGGCGTTTCGTTTCGCCAATTCGTTGCTCAGTTGCTTGACTCCAGCGCGGATGATCAACGTTCGGATTGACGTTGGCATAAAATCCGTATTCGTTCGGCGCAAATCGACTCCAGCTTGTCTTGGGTTCGTCAGAGGTCAAGGTAATCTTTACGATCGACTTGATTCCTTTGAACCCGTACTTCCACGGAACAACAAGACGCACCGGAGCACCGTCTTGCGGCGGTAAGGCCTTGCCATAAAGGCCCGTTGCCAGCAGCGTCAGCGGATGCATTGCTTCGTCCATTCGCAGCCCCTCGATGTAGGGCCACTCCAAGACATCAGTTGACTGGCCAGGCATTCTAGGTGGATCAAGAAGGGTCTCAAATGCGATATACTTCGCATGGGACCTTGGCCCGACGGATTCCAACAAGTGCGAGAGTGGAACTCCTGCCCACGGAATCACCATTGACCACGCTTCGACGCAACGCATACGATAGATCCGCTCCTGTGGAGCACTAAGAGTATGCAATTCATCTATCGTGAAACTGCGAGGCTTATCAACTAGCCCGTCGACAACAATTTTCCAACCGTCTGTCTTGAATCCAGCCGCAACCCTCGCCACAGCCTCCTTGCTGGTCGTGAACTCGTAAAAGTTGTTGTAGTTCAGAATGCTGCTTTCAGAAGTCGACGGTTCGTCAACGCGCCAGCCGCGAGCCAACAACTCTTCAGGCGATTCAGTTGCAACGCTCAGTGCTTCGATCGGTGCAGTCTGTGCACTCATCTTCGCCACCGGATTGAACCAGCGGTACAAGCCTGCAGTGGCAACCACACTTCCCACTGCGGCACTTGCTCGCATCCATTGACGCCGGTTGAAATACAACGCAGGTGGCGTCACTTCGTCCCGATTTACATTCGTGTCCTTCATTGCTTCGACCCTTCGCCGGAATCGGCATGTAGTGTTGACGAGGTCAGCCGCTGCAATCTTACTGACAAAATTTGTAATCGCGATCAAGAATCAAGTCGCAAACACTGCAAACGCCTGACGAAATGCCTTATGAGTCCCCAGCATCAGCGGCGCGAACTGCTTCCAACAGCGATTCGTACTCATAAGCACAGCATGGGCACTGACTAAGGTGCACTTGCACCGCTTTAAGCAGACCGTTAAGTTCTTCGCCATTCATCTCAGCGTCTGCAAACTGCGCACTTAGTTCGAAGCAACCATCGCAGTCCAATTGATCAGGCACTGCCGAAGATATCGATTTGAACAGATCTTGAACTTGTGTGAATGCAATCACTATGCGTTAGCCTTTACGCGATCAACTCTAAAACATCTTGGGCGGTAAATCCAACAGCCTCAAAGGCTTGGCGCAACTTCAGCCGCGCATCGTGAATCAGTTTATAAACCGCGTTGCGATTGCTGTGCATTCGCGCCGCAATCTCTTCCACGGGCAAACCCTCCAACGACCCGCGAATTGCCAAACGCTGCTTGTCACTCAATCGTTCATCGATCAATCGTTGCAACAACAAAAGCAGAGTTTGGCGAGCCGCATGATCTTCCGTTGCATCAGCGGACGGATCGACAACTTCGATTCGCATATTGCCGCCTCCCAACGAAAGATCTATCGAAACGTCGCGGTAGTAACGCTTCCGCAGTTCACTCATGCCGACGCGCATCGCTATTGCCATCGCCCATGTTTCAAATCGGCTGCGCTGCTGAAACGTTTCCATCGAGTCGAGAATCCTGAGCAACGCCACTTGAACAATATCTTCGACTTGGACTTTACCACCGTATCTATGCCGCAGTGAACGGCTCAAACCACGCACCAAATAGCTACGAAGTTCCTCAATCGCTTGCTCGCGCTCACCTGATTGCAATTTCTGCAACCAAGGATCTTGGTTTACCTGCCTGAGGTCAGTCACTTTGGGATCTTAGTTCCTATAGGGCACTTCCGTTGCTTGTTAGACGCGAACATTTTCAGATCTTACCTGCCTGCGCCGAACTTTTGGAAAATTTTTTTTCCAGACGCTCGTAAGATGGGCGTTCGGCACGCGTCCAACAGGCAACCAATCGCAGATCTGCCTCTTTGAATGTTTGTTTTTGCAGAGGCCGGATGCACCTTCCCGTCAACTCACGATTCCGAGACCTTGCGGGATGCAAGGGTTGCAAAAATTCATTTTCTGCGCGGATCTGGCACGTAAATGAACTGCCCCTTATTTTCCATCGCCACCTGCTTCATCAACTTTTGTCCCGCTTCCGGCGAATAGAAGGCAATTGCGTGGATCGGCACCCGAACTTGCTCGCCGCGGAGAAAATCGTTGGTCCTATTTTCCGTCCGCAGGAATCCGGGTACGTCGATTTTCGTAGCCCCATCGGCGAGCAAGTAGATCGCATCAGGTTCAAGTTCAATGGCGTGCTGAAGTGCAGCGTTAGGTGGCGCGCCGCGTTCAATTCGCAATGATTCGATCCAATTTTGGGCGTGTTTCAAGTTTTCAGCCGTTGCATATAAAGGGCTGGTGGCGGATTCGCGTTCGCCTGGCAGCGTGATCGCATTGAGCTTTTGATTGAAGAATATGATGTAAAAGCGATGGCTCTCCTTCATCGTCGAAAGCGATCTTAGCAGCTCCGCTTTGGCCGCTTCCCACGGGCCGCCGCGCATACTTTCAGAACCGTCGATCACGTAACAAAAACAATTGCCCGATGCAGCGGCACCGAAGAAGCTGGCATTTGCATTCGATGGATGAGGGCGACCGGATGCCGTAGCAACCGCTCGATTTGCTGACGTTTGAACGCCTGACAGGTTGCCCGAGACCGCCGTCGGACTCGCCACACTCACACTGGTCGACGAAAGTCCTCCCGCGGACGGCAAACTCAGCATCGATTCGGCTACATCGCTGGGCCTCTCAGTTGTCACGTCTTCGGGCAGGGTGACCTCCACCGGTTGCAAATTATCGAACGAATCGACGACAACGTCACTCGAACCCGCTTCGAATCCCAGACTTGCTGGTTGTTCGGGCATTCGCATCGTGATCGCCATCAAAGTGCTAATCAGTGCGACGTGGACCACGACACTCACCAACAAACCGCGAGTTCCGCTACGGAATAACGGCCTACCCAAGTCCCGTTGCGCTTCGGCTAAAACCTGCAATTCGGGCAGGTCTTGAAAGACCAGAGGTTCGTCCTCGGACAACGTTTCGGGCAGTTCTTTTTCAGATCGTGCTTCTTCGGGCAGCTCTTCGTCAGTCAATTCGTTCTGTGTTGCAAATTTCCCACCGTTCTCTAAATCATTTTCAATTTTTGAAGTTGATGTTTCCAAGCGTTGTGAGAGGGGATCCTGCGCAGCGTCGTTTTCGCTCATTGGCAATCTGCTGCAGCGTGCTTCAAGTCGTGCGCGTGCTCCAAGCACCAGCCGATCCCAACTCAACGGCGGCTCAAGCAAATCTTCGTTGGGTGAATGATCCAAAGGCAGCGTCAGCGGCGTTTTACAAATGGCTGCACCAGATTCCTCCGCAGTACACGTCTGGTGAGTTTTTGCAGCAGACACGCTCGGCGCGGTCGCTGAGTTGAGTTCGACCGCTGGCGATTGGCTGTGGTAGCTCGTCAGCCAACTTCGCAACAAATTCGCGTCACCGCCGCGTGCTTCCGACAAGGCGACTTCTAGCTCTGCCTTCTGCGCTTCTACCCTCGCCGCGTGGGCTTCCGTGGTTAAGGCGATAAGCACCAAATGCCCTCGTTGGATGAGTCGATCGCATTCTGCTGGATTTCCCTGATCGATTCTTCTCGTTTTAGGGTCCATTTTTCTCGACCAGGTAAACAAATAGGCTCAAAACAGCTTCAAAAAATGCTAGCTTTTCACTAAAGGGCGTATTTTGAGGCGAAGTGTCGCTGCTGTCAAGTATTTTTTTACCCCAAGAAACTACTGCTTGTTAGCCGGCGATTGCCAGTCGCTAATGGATAGCTATTAGACAGTTACAAACGCGGCGATTGCTCTTGGCCGGTGACGACGCGGAGGCGTATAAGCAATTATTCGAGCCAAAAAAGGGTTTCGACATACGGCAAATGCTGTTATTGAGCGAAAGTGAATTCATGAAGACTTCAGCGGCAAAATGGGTGAACTCATTCAAGCGATTGTGGAACTGGATGGCATTTCCCTGGGCCACAGCGGTCGTCTTGTTCGGACTGGCTTCGTTTAGTGCCGGCCAAGCTCCTCCTCCGGCGAATGCGGTTCAACCACCAGCCGCAGTTCCGAGTCTGGATAATAACGCCACTAACCCGGCCGCCGGGAATTTACCAGCCGCTTCGTCGCTGCAAGCACGGCGTGCAGGTGGACCGCCCAAGTTGCCTAGCGACTCAGGGCAGTATTATGAAGAATACGATATCAAACCGTACACCAAGGAATTGAACACCACTGATCGTCCGCAGCAAGCGATTATCGATTGGGTGCTTCGTGAAACGGGCACAGACGCCTGGTTCACGGAACCATTTGGTTTCGTCAGCGCCGATAGGAATACGCTGCGCGTTTATCATAACGAGCAGATGCATCAACTTGTCCGCAATATTCACGAGAAATTTGTCAACGGAACGACGGCACCCCAGCTTTACGGAGTGCGATTGATGTCGGTGGGCAATCCAAACTGGCGAACGCGAGCTCATGTGTTAATGCGTTCGGTTCAAGCTCAATCGCCGGGTGTTAGCGCTTATCTGATATCGAAAGAGAACAATGCGATGCTGCTAGCGATGCTTCGCGGTCGCACAGATTTTAAGGAACTGAGCTCTGTCGACGTGGTGGTGCAGAACGGACAGTCGCAAGTTCTGGAACAACTTCGCGGCCGCAATTATGTCAGCGATTACAAACCGATTGAGAACAGTTGGCCTCCGTACATGCCGGTGACAGGCGAGATTAAGGAAGGCTATCGGCTACAGGTTAGCCCACTGCTCAGCGTCGACAAACAAACAGTTGATCTGGTTGTGAAGTGCAACATCGATCAGGTCGAGCGGCTTGCCAACGTAAACTTGGAAATGCCGCTGACGACTGGCCAGGTTTATTCGGGCCAGGTGAATGTGCCGCAAGTTGCAAGTTGGCGATTGCATGAGCGATTCCGCTGGCCCGCCGATCAGGTCCTATTGCTCAGTTGCGGCGTGGTCGCCGCACCCCAGGGTGCTCCAAACGGCTCGCTCTTCGGCCAAGGGACCAGTTTGATTGGCTTAGATCGAATTTTGCCCGGCGGCGGCGACCGAGCTGATGCCCTGTTTTTGGTCGAGTATCGCGGTGATGCGGCCGGACGCGTCGGAACAGCTCCCGCCGGAACAAACCCAACTCAACTCAACTCGGCTCAGCAGAACCTCAACCCCGTCAGTCGCGGGCGCTATTGAAACCTGTTGTTTTTCGTGGTGGGAGTCGCTCCCCGACTCCGCGTAGGACTCACGCGAGTTGCGAAACAGCTTGGCCACAATTGACGCTCGGGCAATTGCAACTCGGTCATCTGCTGACGAAGAAGCTGACGCCAATAAAATTCACCTAGGTTGTCATAATCACTTGGTTCGGACAAACTGGGAAGTCCAAACCAGAGTCCACCTGTTCTGCGCCCCATTTGCACCTTGATTCGATAGAAAACCATGACCGGAACCACGAAACCGCGAGTCGTCATTACTGGTCTTGGCGTCGTCAGCCCTATCGGCTGCGATCTGCTCACCGTTTGGAAGAACCTGTCGGAAGGACGATCGGGAATTCGCCCAATCACCAGCCTGCCGATGCAGTCGCTACCATTCCAGTCGGGTGGAGAGTGCGTTGATTTCACCGGCGACATCGAAGATTACGGAGTTCTCGACAAGCAGCTCCAGCGGGCGATCAAAAAAAACTCCAAAGTAATGTGCCGCGAAATTGAAATGGGAGTGGCGGCAGCACAAAAAGCGTTGCTTCACAGCGGTCTCTCAGCAGAGATACGTGATCCGGATCGATGCGGGGTGCTTTTCGGCTCGGACTATATTCTTACTCGGCCAGAAGAATTTGCCGACGGCGTCGACAATTGCCGCGATGAGGCTCGGGAATTTCACGTAGAACGTTGGCCGACCGATGGGCTCCCCAAAGTCAATCCGCTCTGGTTACTCAAGTATTTGCCCAATATGCCAAACAGTCATGTGGCGATCTTTAACGATCTTCGCGGCCCCAACAATGCTATCACGGTACGCGAGGCCAGCATGAATCTGTCGGTCTCTGAAGCAGCCGCGATCATCGAGCGCGGCCAAGCCGACGCGATGCTCGTGGGGGCCACCGGCAGCCGCATCCATCCGCTGCGCACTGCCCACGTTACGCTGATCGAACGCATGGCTAGTGAACGCAAAGAGCCAGGCGAGATGGCGCGTCCGTTTGATGTCAGTCGCGATGGCATGGTGGTCGGCGAAGGTGCAGGCGCATTAATGCTGGAATCCTATGAACACGCGACGGCTCGTGGAGCAAAAATCTGGGGGGAACTCCTTGGACACGGAGCCTCCATGGTTGGACCACGCGATGGTCGCGACTCGTTGCGAATGGCAGTTGCCGCCGCGCTCCGAACCGCGATCCAAACTGGTCGCCAACGACTTGGCAAGTGCTGGCACGTTCACGCACATGGACTTAGTACGCCTGCGGCGGATGCTTCCGAAGCACTTGGAATTGCCGACGTCATTGGCGAATTTGGCGAGGGTGTTTCGGTAACCTCTGCCAAAAGTTACTTCGGTAATCTCGGGGCAGGCGCGTCGGCAGTTGAGCTGGTTTGCAGTTTGTTGGCGCTCGAACACAAACAACTCTTCCCAATCAGGAACCTCAAGTCGCCCTGCGTTGAAGCGACATGGCGACCCGCCGCTGCTGGCGAAGATCCCGGTTCAGGTTTCGCACACGTCAGTTTTACTTTGCAGGGCCAGGCGAGCTGTTTGGCGATTTGCGGTTGAACACTGACCGGACTCTCTGACCGGCCAACAAATGCCTTCCCATGCAACCTTTCTTAATTGCAGCCATGGATAGGTACATAAATTGCACCATCTAAAAGCGTTTCCTATCGCTTTCATCTGCAAAGAGGTTGCCCATGTCCCCTGTTCCGAAATTGAAGCATCCTTGGCTGGTGGCTGTGTGGCCCGGTATGGGGCATATTGCATTGAGCGCCGGCTACTACTTACTCGCAAAGCTGGGCATGCACCAATTGGCAGAGTTTACCGCTACTGGATTGTTTGACGTCGATCAGATCGAAGTCAAGCAGGGGCGTATTCAGCCCACGCAAAGACCGCGAAGCCGTTTTTATGTTTGGCAAGCGCCAGCGGGCCAGCGCGATATTGTAGTATTCATCGGTGAAGCGCAACCTCCGCTTGGAAAATATGCCTTTTGCGAAAGTCTTATCGATTACGCCCGCGATCTTGGCGTGGAACAGATCTTCACGTTTGCCGCCATGGCTACACAGATGCACCCCGAGCATGACTCACGAGTATTCGGAGCTGCCACACACGATGAAACGCTACTCGAATTACAGCATCCCGACTGGCCCGTTGAATTGCTCGAAGAAGGACATATTGGCGGTCTCAACGGCGTGTTGCTGGGCGTCGCTGCCGATAAAGGGATGCCCGGTGCTTGCCTTCTTGGGGAGATGCCGCATGTGTTTACACAGCTGCCGTTTCCCAAAGCCACTTTGGCAGTCCTGAAAGTTTTTGCCGAAATGGCTCATCTCAAGCTCGACTTTACTGAGCTCGCAGAGCAAGCCGAAGAAGTGGAACGACGTTTGGGAGAGTTTTTGGCAAAACTGGAACAGCAATTCGCCGATCGCGAAAAAACCATCGATTCTCCCGAAGAGTTCACGGCACCTGCGGAAGAAGAATCTATGAAGGATGCGGACAGAAAACGCATTGAGTCACTTTTCCGAGCCGCGCAGCAAGATCGCGCCAAAGCCTACGAGCTAAAGCAAGTGCTTGATGAATTAGAGGTCTTTGACGAATTCGAAGACCGCTTTTTGGACCTATTTAAATCGCAAACATAGATTCGCGCACCGCAAGTACAACTGGGGACTTGGTTGCCCAATGTAGCTCATTAACCACGCTCTGAAGCATTCAAGGCTGCGGGTGTTGGCGCACTTATGAGGCGACCGGTCAGTGAGCTCGAGATCAATCCTGGCAATTCAATCTGCTCTCGTCGTTGCTAGCTGGTACCTTGGTGGCTACACTAAAATATACACCGTGGTGTGTAGAAATGTAACGCACAGGAATGGCCAAAAACGATCACCCGGAGATGGTGCGCGAATGCTCTCGAAAACTGCGGAGTATGCCCTACGTGCGGTAACTTGTATGGGGGCTCAAGGTGAGCGGGCTGTTTCGGCCGATTTTTTGGCCCAGCAAACGAAGGTGCCCCGGCGCTATCTGACGCGCGTGCTACAGGATCTGGCGGCCGCCGGACTTGTGCAGTCCCGCCCCGGGCCAGGTGGAGGTTACGCGTTGCTGGTGTCGGTTAAGAAGCTCACGATTTTAGCCGTCGTCAAAGCGGTTTCCTCAGTCGAGCGCATTCGGAATTGTCCGCTTGGATTGAAGTCGCACACGAAACTCTGCCCGTTGCACGCTGAGCTCGACAAGGCTTACGCAGCCATGGAAAAGGCCTTCGAAAGTGTCACGATTCAAGATTTGATTAAATCGACGAACCCCATCACTCCGCTGTGCGACAACTAGTGCTTCATCCAGATTAGATTTTGGGGTGCATGGTTTTAGTGTAGAACGATTATCCCAATCGTTTTGGGGAGCAATTGGGACAATTGCTCCCCACTCTCTGGATGAAGCACGCGCAGGGGCTGGTCATCGAGGGCTTGGCAGCCAAGGCCAATCGGCGGGCACGCGATTGTCTGCCTGCGTCTGCTCATAACGAATAGGTTCTTCATCAAGGCGTATGCTTACGCTGAATTGGGCGAAAGCCTGACCGCAGCACACAACACAAAACAAAAGTCCTGCGACTCGAAGCCTGGAATATCGGAAAGTCTTCATCAAGTCCTCGGCGTTGCCAAAATGAACGCGGGCGCCCGCGGGGAAATCGCCTTGCAATACTACATGGTAGTGTATAGATTAAAGCGTAGGTAGACAAGCAAAGTGGAAAACAGATTTTCAGCCTGGCAGCATTGACCTTTGAGGAGAGCCAAAATGGAGCGGATCGAGCCCAGCCTAACCGTCGGCAATTTAGTGCGCCAAAAGCCGAGTCGTTCACGAGTCTTTGACCAACTAGGAATCGACTTTTGCTGCGGAGGCAAAGTGTCGTTGCAGCGAGCTTGCGAGAAACGCGGCCTGGCCGTCGCAAGCGTAGTCGCCCAACTGGCGGAAAACGACACGCGAGGAATCCCCGGTGACCATGTTGATGCCGATGCGATGAGCCTAACAGAATTGTGTGACCACATCGAAGCCACGCATCATGCGTACTTGAAACAGGAGCTGCCGCGCCTTGGTCAGATGACCGAGAAGGTCGCTCGCGTCCACAGCGACAAGGAACCAAAACTGCAAGAGATTCGACAAATCTTTGTCGAACTTCGCGCCGAAATGGAACCGCACATGTTGAAAGAGGAAAAGATTCTGTTCCCCATGATTCGGCAACTGGAAGCAAGCGTAGATCTCCCAGAATTCCACTGTGGAACCCTAGAGAATCCGATACGACAAATGGAGCATGAGCATGATCAGGCTGGCGACGCGCTCGCCCGCATCCGTGTCGCGGCGGACGACTTCATTCCACCAGAATGGGCCTGCAATACGTATCGTGCCATGTTGGACGGCCTACGGGAATTGGAAGGCAACATGCATCAGCACGTTCACAAAGAGAACAACGTACTGTTTCCAAAAGCCGCGGAGCTTGAGGCCAGTCGTGCTTTGAAAGTTGCATCAAGCTAGTGCATCCTACAGATTATGATTTGGGATTTAAGAGTAGAACGATTGTCCCAATCGTTTCCAGGAGCAGAGCGTGGACAGCGGCAATACTCGGCTTTCCAACATTTGGAATCCGTTGAGCGCAACTGGAAACAAGGGGATCAATCCGGAGAAATTTCTGTGGGAACGTGACCAGTTTACGATTCATTTCGTCTAAACTAGGCGTTCAGACAACTGTTCGCGAAATGTATCCAGCGGCTAAAAGGCAAGGGTAACACATGAATCGAACTGCAAAAATTTGCATTTTGCTGGCCACCGCCATTTTTTGGTACGCTAGCCTTCCGACCATCAATCGGGCAATCGCACAGGACCA
>JANLQO010000574.1:0-8175 GCA_031367855.1 Planctomycetia bacterium
GCTCGCCCCAAAGCAAATTGATCCCGAAGGGATCACGGAATCCAGCCATCAATAAACGAGCTGAGATTTCTACGATCCCTTCGGGATCGACGCTCCCTGTGCCACTTCCGGTGGTGGCGCTCCGCTTACCACCGGCTATTATCTTGTATCCCTGCGGGATATTGGCCAACCAGAGAGAACGCCATCGAGTTAAATCGTTTCGCGAAGAACTGGAAGCGATGTTGCGCGAGGCGCAAATAGAATTCGATCCGAAGTACCTTGATTAATTGATATTGAGCATGGCGAACCGAGGCTTGAGCTACCACGAAGCGGTTCGAAGACAATAGAGGGCGGTAAGCGAAGCGCCACCGCCGGTTCAGGTGCACGGTCCGTGATACCCCTCAAAAATCAAATTGGTCGATGTTGTCCTTCGTGAAAACTAGAATGTCGCCCAGCATGACGTTGTCGCCGACGATTAGCTTCTCACCAAGTCGCCCGGCTTGGATCATGGCTGCGCCCTTTTCAAGTTTACCGCGTGCTAAAGCATCGCCGACGTAGACTGTCAGATAACCCAAATCGATCGTGTTCCACAATACTACTGATTTGACCGAGCCATTGTTGACGTATTTCTTCATATCGTTGGGCGTGGAAAGTCCCGTGACTAGAATCTCACCGATCCTTGTGGACTGTTCGACCCCTTCTGCCGCACCTGGAAATGACACCGAACTGATTCCGAAAATCCCTTTTAGTTGCGGATATTTTTTGATTACATCCATCGCATCCGCTAGGGCGTTACTAGCGTTCTCGCCTGGGTACTTGATGGTGGCCAAGTTCAATTTAGTCTTGGCGAGAGCCGGCTTCATTACGTCGATCCACGCGTTCTGGTTAGCGGAAGTCGCGTCGGAACTGATGATCACAACGTCGCCAGTCGCATCTTGCCCCAAGTCTCCAACCATCGCGTTGACCATCCCTTCGCCAATCGACTGCGAGGTGGCTTGATTCACGAACAGTTCTCGTGAAGCGGGCGCGCCATCTGCGTCCCAGGTAATCACTTTGACTCCAGCCGCCCGAGCCTCCGCCATGGCGGTCGCAACGACATCCGGAGCGTTGGGCGAAACACAAATCACATCCACTCCGTCAACGACCCACTGGTCGATCATCTCAGCTTGCTTCTTGGGGTCGCCGTCGGTCGGGCCGTCATAAATGAGTTCCATGTTGCCCAGTTCCTGCGCTGCTTCCAGGGCGCCCTTATAGCACGAACTGAAGTAACTGATGCCCTTGATTTTCGGTAGCAAACAAACCGTAATCTTCTTGTTTGCGCCGCTTGCACTACCACCAGCTGTTGCGCCAGCTTTGGGCTGGCTCGGTTGACAGCCTGCAAACGAGCAGGCCGCCAAAAAGAGACTTGCAATCAACATTCGATAAGCAGTCATTTTAAATTCCTCATAAGTACATTGAATTAGTTAGCGCTAGCTTACGCGGGACGGCGGGTGGTACACCCGCGACTATCAACCCTGTGCGACATCATGCCGTACAACGCATCCTGGATGTTGCAAAAATGCGTTCGCTCAATCTCGACCCTTCCCAACAAGTATTCGGTATAACAACACCGATACAATCACCAAGATGCCGATGACGATCGATCGCAATTCATCGATCCGCCAATAGCGACTGACGAACAGCCGCGTTTCATGAATCAACAATAAACCAAGCACGGAACCGACAATGCTTCCGCGCCCGCCGAAAATGCTCGTTCCGCCGACTACTACTGCCGTGATCGCGTCCAACTCAAATCCCTTGCCGGCATCCGCGCGGGCGGTGTCGAATCGAGCGACGTAGATGATCGTTGACAGGCCTGCCAGGAAGCCCGATAAACTATAAAGCCATAACTTGCACCGCTCGACCGCCACCCCAGAAAATCGAGCCGCTGTCTCGTTGTGGCCAATCGCGTAAATAAATCGGCCATGGGAAGTCTTGGCCAGGAAGACACCTATCCCGATCGCAAGTCCTGCAAATAGATATCCAGCGTACGGAATTCCACCGCAGGAACCTCGAGCTAACTGCGCAAAAGTAGCACCAAATTTCGAATAGGCAGCACCTTGGCTGATCCCTTCGGCCATACCGCGAAAGGCCGCGAAGGTTGCCAGTGTAATGATCAGCGGGTGCACTTTGAGCTTTGATATCAACGCACCATTCAAGGCTCCGCATGCCAAACCAGTTATCAGACTGGCGGTACATGCTAAACCGACGCTTTGCGTCGCTGAAAAACAAATGCCGAACACTACCGCACACAACCCCATAGTCGAACCGACTGACAAGTCGATACCACCGGTAATCACGATCAGTGTCATACCCAACGTGATGATCGCCAGTTCCCACATTTGACGCGAAAGCGAAAGTTGGCTTTCAAGCTTCAAAAACGTTGGCATCAGCCAGCCTGCGATGATCAGCAGGATGATTAACATTACGGCGATCGCAGCTTCGTGCCACCACCGAAAGCGAGAAAAGAGTTGCCTGGACCTCATGTTCGAAATTCCCGTTTGGCGCGACGCGCTATCAAACTGTCGCTGATAATCGCCAACATGATGAACAGTCCCTGGATGGCCTTAGTCCACTTCTCGCCCGCTTCACCGATATCCAGAAAGGTCAATACAGGTCGAATCATGGTCATCAAGACAACCGCTAGGACCACACCCACGAGCCGCCCGCGCCCGCCGGAAATCGACACTCCGCCCACCACCACACACGTGACAACCAACAGCTCGAAATCGGAGCCAATACCCGATTCAATTTTCGGCAATCGAGGAACATCGACGACCGTCGCCAAAGCCGTCAGAAATCCAGTATACGTGAACGCGAACAGTTTTAGTTTCCGTTCTGATAAACCGGTTAAACGCGCCGAATGCTGGCTGCTTCCAAGCGCATAAAGCCTCCGTCCCAAGGGCGTCCAGGTAATGAGCGTAGCGGTCGCTGCGACAACAACTGTGGCAGTCCAAACGCTCAGCGGCAATCCCAGAACGCCTTGCTTTGCTAGGGAGGTTAAGCCAATTGGAAGCCCATCGATGTTCTGGCCACCCATCATTAGGATGGTAAAACCTCGCAAAGCCGTTAGCAGGCCAAGCGTGACGATGATCGATGGAACTTTTCCCATCGTAACAAGAAGTCCCGTGAACGCGCCCATCAACAAGCCGGTCAAAAGAGTCACAGGGATGCCGATTGCAACACCGAGGTGCCAATGATGCTCGGAAATCATCACGCCCAAAATGGCGGCCAACATCGCCATCAAAGAACCTACCGAGATGTCGATTTCACCCGTGAGTATTACCAGCATCACACCACAGGCGACGATGGCTGTCGGAGCACCGCGGGTTAGTATATCGTTCCAGTTTCCGGTCGTAAGGAACCCACGATCGATCGAACCGACTAAAACGGTTATCGCGATGATTAAAATGGCAAGCCCAACTTCGCGCTGCCTGAGCAACCACTGGGCCACGAGTTTGAACCAAGTCATCGGACGGCTTCCTTCAATGCATCAGGCAAGGCCAGCAAAAGCACTGCTTCCTGAGTCGCCGATGCGCCCGGTAGTTCGCCGACGATACGTCCATCGCGGACCACCAGCAGTCGATCACACAGCGACAGCAATTCTTGCATCTCAGACGAAATCACGAGCGTCGCCATTCCCGTCTCCGCAAGCTCGCGAATAATGCTGTGCACTTGCGCTTTTGCCCCGACATCCACACCGCGAGTCGGTTCGTCGAGGATCAGAACTCGCGGCTTATGTGCGAGCCACTTGCCAAGCACAATCTTCTGTTGATTCCCCCCTGAAAGCGTCTCGACCGCAACATAGGGCGCGGCTGCTTTGATCGACAAACGACTCATCATTTCACCTGCTAATGCAGCTTCTTGCTGACGGTTTACAAAACCCAAGCGAGTTAGCGATGGAAGCGTTGTGAGCGAGAGATTTTCAGCCACCGTCATTTCCAGCACAAGACCTTCGTGTTGACGATCCTCAGGCACCAGGGCTATTCCCGCTGCCATGGATTCTCGCACCGAATTCTGAGTAAGCACTTGGCCATTCAAGCGAACGGTCCCCGAGTCGAATCGATCGATCCCAAAAATCGCTCGAGCAATTTCAGAGCGTCCGGATCCAACCAGTCCGGCCAGCCCGACAATTTCGCCGCTGTGAACTGAAAAAGTGACGTTTTTGAATGCTTGGCGTCGCGTCAGTTTTTCCACTTCCAAAACGGCTTCACGCTGGGCCTGCGACTCGGGACGTTTCGCCTCGTCAATCTCTCGTCCAACCATTAACTGAACCACTTTTGCGATATTTAGTTCGGTCACACAGTGGGTCGCAACGAACTGACCATCGCGAAGTACAGTAACGCGATCAGCGATTTCAAAGACTTCCTCGAGTCGATGGGATACATAAAGAATGCTGACTCCTTCGGCGCGAAGTTGACGGACTACGTTCAACAGGGTTTCCGTTTCACTTGCGGAAAGCGACGCGGTCGGTTCATCCATGATCAGCAAGCGACAATCTCTAGAAAGTGCTCTCGCTAACGCGACCATTTGTTGTTGCGCCAGCGGCAGCTCTCCGGCCGCCAACTCAAGATCGATCGAAGCCCCGAGTCGACCAAGCAGTTCTTTAGTGCGCTGCCTCATGCGCGCTCGATCGAGAAGCAAACCATTACACCAAGTTAGCTCGCGCCCCACAAAGATATTGTCAATAGCATTGAGATCGGGAAAGATCGCTGATTCTTGGTGCATGACCGCGATGCCCGCATCTTCACTGCTGGGGACACATCCGGTTTTCAGACGTCGTCCGCCAACATGTATCTCGCCTTCATCGGGCGCGACAACTCCGGTCAACAACCTTATCAGCGTGGACTTACCAGCCCCATTCTCACCGCAGACCGCATGGACTTCACCCGCAGCAACGTCAAAACTCAAACTTCGAAGCGCATGAACTCCTGTGTAAGATTTTGAAAGATTCCTCAGCTGAATCAGAGGCACATCGTTCACAAATTGAACTTTCAAAAAACGATGTGTCTTAAAAACACGTCAAAACGCAGGCGGGGAATAAATCCTTAAGCGATATGTGTTTTACACAAAAATCTGTTGGCTCGAAACAGTCATCGCTAAGAACTCCAACGCAAACAGCTTCGTAGGTCCGTCTCTCCGAGACGGACACTTCGATTTTATCGCGGTTATGGCGAGTCTCGGAGGAGACTGCTGACGGCTCACGGGGATGATTCCGTCAAAATGCTTTCGAACCAAGCGCAAGCCATTTTGGTAACAAGCCGGATGTCGGCGGGATTATTGACTAACAAATGGTCCGCCTGGGGCAGGCAGATCAGGCTCGCAGGTGCGGATGGAATGTCATCATCCGTTGCGCGCTGCGTCAACAGACTGTAAAGCCGCAGCACATGATCAAAACGTACGGTTTCATCTTCCGGCGAATGGAACAGAAGCGTTGGCTTTCCGAGTTTTCGCAAGCCCGCTGGCAAATCAAAGGACCGAAAATCGGCAAGCATCTGTTGGGCGATCTCGTAGGTGCGACCGCCAATGTTAACTTGGCCAGTGCCTTCGGAAGCAATCCTTGGATCCAGGCGTAGCAGCAAATCGGCCAAATGAGTTGTATCGCTAGGCGACGCAAGCGAAATGATCCCGCGTACACTCTCGATTTCTTCAGCCATCGACAAACTGCATGCGCCTCCAAAACTGTGGCCCATCAAGAAGCTGGGCGGTTGAAAATTCTCACTCAGAAAATCGGATGCAGCACGCAAATCGGCACGATTGCTGGTGAAATTCGTTTGCGAGAAATCGCCTTGACTACCGCCCAATCCTGTGAGGTCATAGCGCAGAACGAGGTAGCCGTGTTCCGCCAACCCTCGGCTGATGCGGACGATGGCTTTCAAGTCCTTTGAACAGGTGAAACAATGGGTGAAGAGTACGGTTGCTTTGGGACGCCCTTCAGGAAGATCGGTGATCCCAGCCAGTTGAAAACCAGAACCGCCAATAAACGAAACGCGCTCACTAGTACGGGTCAAATTTCCAAGCCTGTGTGAGAGTAGGTCTTAATGAGGACGACTTGTGCACTGTGCCGTCTAAAATTTGGCGATGACAGATCTGGGTGGCACGCCCTGAGTTCCGCAGGGCGTGCCACCCGAATGATTCGCAAGCGGGAAGCTGGGATGGCTATGGCCACGTTCTCCAGTCAGACAATGACTAGTTGCGATCAACGGTGCCGAAATTGCCACGTTTGATTGCGAGCGCCATCGCTTTGGGGACTTCTGCTTCAGCAAGAACTAAGCTTGCGCGATTCGCGGCGACATTGGCGCGATTCTCTTGCTCGGTCGCAATCGCTTCGGCACGGCGAGACTCTGCGAAGGCGCGGGCGACTCGGACGTCCGCTTCGGCTTGATCGGCACGCAAGCGAGCACCGATGTTGTCGCCGACATCGATATCGGCGATGTCGATCGACACAATTTGAAAAGCCGTCTGTGCATCCAGGCCGCGACGCAATACGGTCCGCGAGATCACATCAGGATTGGCTAACACCGATTGGTGGGATTCGCAGGAGCCGATGCTACTGATGATGCTTTCGCCAACCCGCGCGATAATGGTTTCTTCAGTTGCGCCACCAATCAACTGTTCAAGATTAGTTCGTACTGTAACTCGAGTGCGCACTCGCAGCTCGACGCCATCTTTAGCAATCGCACTGAGCGTCGCTTTGCCACTGCGTTTTGGATCTGGGCAATCGATTACCTTCGGCATCACACTGGTGCTGACGGCGTCTTGTACATCACGGCCCGCCAAGTCGATGGCTGCGGCTCGATCGAAATCGAGGTCGATGTTGGCTCGATGTGCGGCAATGATGGCTTGCATGACTTTCATCACATTGCCGCCAGCCAGATAGTGAGCTTCGAGTCGCTGAGTGGTGATGCCATTTCGCGAGGTGATGTCCAAACCGCTCTGAGCGGCCATGATTTTCGCATTGACGATGATACTCGCTTTGACCTGTCGGAAGTACATTCCGACCAAGCTAATCATCGAGACTCGCGCGCTGGCGGCGAACGCCTGCACCCAGAGCGCACCAAAGGCGAAGAACGAGACAAACGTGAACAGCGCCAGGAGGAGCAGAAAGCCGATAACGACCCACCAAACGATTGTGGTCCACGAAAGCTGGGCGATAAGAAATGGGTCCATGGCAATCGTCCTGTCAAGAGTTTGATGCGACAGCCCGGGAGGCTGAGGGCCCTATCATAACCTCTGCGGGGCCGCATTCCAATCTGTGGCGTGAGCTTCCCGCTTGCGATTGTGACTGTGAAAACGCTAATCGCAAGCTGGAAGCTTACGCCACTCAGTGGTAAGCAAGCTGGAAGCTTACCACCTGGCGGTACGCAAGCTGGAAGCTTACGCCACATGGCCCTATTGAATTAACCAAAATTCTGGGAGCATGCAGATCGCCCACAAAACGTCTTGTACGAGCTCGGGTGTCGGTTGGGAGCCCATTGATTCGGTCAATAACTGCTGCTCGTCGGGTGTGGGTTGTCGCGAAAGTGCGAACTGATAGATGAATTCAACCAAGCGCTTTGAATCCCCTTGGAATCGTAGGGCCAATTTAGTAGCGCCCGCGGCAAAAGCTTTCGACAACTCTGCTTCGTTCGCCAAATCGATCGCTTCGAGCGTAGTCAGCTCGGTTGGCCGCATCGACACGATCTGTTCGCGCATCGGCCGGCCCAACGAACGCATGAGGGCGGTGTTTTTCAGCAATGAGGCTCGCACCATCGGCACCGCGCCGCTGTTCCATTGAGTCATTAATTGACTTGCTTGAGGGTCAATTTGGTCTTTCCAGGCGCCAATCGTCGGGACAATGTGCGCGTCCTGAAAATTCTTGGCCAGTGCCCCTAAACGACCTTCTTTCACGCTGGGGACTTTGTCGCTCCATTTCCAAGCAGTGTTGGACACGATGGTCGTGGGTTCAGCTGACTCGAATACCAATTGGCCCGCGAAATAGAATCCGGCGGCATTAGGAGAATTGCCAGCATTCTTGCAGATCACTACGATTTGGTTGTCACCTTGCTTGAGCAAACTTTGCAGTGGAATCGCATGCAGCTGTGTCCATTCGCTGCTGCGGTCCGCTTCGCGACCGTTGATGAATAGCGTAAACTCGTTATCGCAAGTCAACATTGC
>JANLQO010000426.1:0-5472 GCA_031367855.1 Planctomycetia bacterium
GAGGGCTACAAAAGAATGATTTGCAAAAGTCAAATGGAGCAAACAGAACGTGGCTGTAACTCAAAGCGGTTCACCACGTTCTGGCGAACGTAGCTACGCGCCATGAATAATCCGGGCTAAAACCGACGGCTCACAAAAATCGAAGATGCCCAGTCGCTGTGACAACTATAGGTAGGGCGCGCACTGCTTCAAAATCGTTTTCAAGATCGCGATGTCCGAGTCGGGCCGTGATGGACTGCGCGGATGCGTCAAGTTGCTGGCAATCCAACCGCGCAGGTGCAGCCATTGTGCGGCGGTGTGTTTGTAAGCAGGCACCGGGTCGCGGAAAGCGAAGAAGCCAAGGTACTGAAGAATGTCATTGAGATGAAAGAACTCGGCGTCCCCCGCTTCCCACATACGATCGCGTTTAGCAAACAGATCCGGCGCCATGGTGCTCAAGCCTAAGAGATAATCGCTGCCGTAAATGACCATATCGATCGCCAAGTCATTGCCAGTGAACACATGAAACTCAGGACGGATCTGGTCGCGAATTGCCAGTCGTTGCCACTCAAGCGTACGATCGAGTGAACTGTGTTTGGCACCCATACACTGAGGAATCTGAATCAATTCGCGATAAACCTCCAGCGAGTAGATGCGACCAAAGGGTGCGAACATGGTTCCCAACTCGAAACCTACAAAGCGTTGCGCGGCCGTTCCGATTTGCTGATAAGCCGCAATCAACTCTGCGTCCGACAAACCCGTCAAGCCAAACGACTGAAAGATCACCGGCGTGCCAGCGTGCATCTGAATGGAATCAATCTGCCTCAAGTAAGCGTCCAGGTTGAATGCCGCCTGCGGCTGATCGCCCACAAATGCACCCGCCACGAACATGCGACCGCCGGCAATCCGCTGAGTCTCTTTGAGCACGACGACGCGTGTCGCTTCATCGATCAAGTTCGCAAAGCCGGTATCCATATTGACCGCTGGCACAAGCCCGGCATCGAACGTCCGTTCAAGATGATTGCGCAAGCCAACCCAATCGACCTCGCCGCCTGTACTAAACGGCAACAGGATCGCGGACATGCCAAGTATTTTGCGGCGTGGTTTCCATGCCGGAATCGACTCGAACGTTGTCACGTCATCTCCTAGTATGGACTCTACGAATATGGGACGCCCTATTGTGACCACGGCGGGAGCGACCCACGGCAGGAGCGAAGCTAGTCCCGATGAACCCCAAAAAAACGCTCAAACCATCAACGTGGCTTGAGCGTCTTGTTTTTCATATTCATCAACAATTACAGAGCGGAGGACGAATCTGCCGAAGTGTCTTCAGCGCTCGGTGGCGGGGCTTGTTGGAGAAGTGGAAAATCTTCTTCAATGGCAACCGAACCACGATTGACCAAGTCTTCCAAAGCTTCGCGGCGATAGGAGACTTCGGATTCTTGGAACAGACGGAAACCGGTTCCGGCTGGAATCAAGTGACCGAGAATCACGTTCTCTTTCAGACCAACCAGTTTGTCAACTTTGCCGGCCAGCGCGGCTTCCGTTAGAACCTTGGTAGTTTCCTGGAAGCTAGCTGCCGAGATAAAGCTACTGCTCTGGACTGAGGCTTTGGTAATCCCCAGCAATTGAGTGCTCGCCGTGGATGGCTTAGGTTTCTTGCCTTTGGCTGGCTTGCCACCAAGACCCTCGATTTGAGTGTTAGTCACCTCAAGAGCCTCTTTCGGGACCAACGTGCCAATCGAATACTCGCTGTCACCTGGATCGGAGATCTTGAGACAGTCGGCAAGTAAGTTGTTCACACGACGAAACTCGAATTTATCCATGACCAAGCCGGGCAGCAGGCTAGTGTCGCCTGGTGCTTCGATCTTCACCTTGCGCAGCATGCGGGCGATGATGATTTCGATATGCTTGTCGTTGATGTCCACGCGTTGACTGCGATACACCTGCTGAATCTCGTGGGTGAGATACTGCTGGACAGCTTCTTCGCCACTAACTCGCAAGATGTCATGCGGCACAAGCGGACCGTCGACCAAAGCTTGACCCGCTTTGACGATGTCGCCGGTGTGAACCAAGAATCGCTTGCCGTGCGGCACCAAGTGCTCGTGTTCCACACCGCTTTCACTGCGGACGATAATGGTGCGCTTACCGCGGCGCTTGGTTTGTTGGATTTCAACCACGCCGTCGACTTCGGCGATTACGGCCGGGTCTTTGGGTTTGCGAGCTTCGAAGATCTCGGTAATACGTGGCAGACCGCCGGTGATGTCACTAATGCCCGAAGATTCACGCGGCATTTCGGCGAGTTCCGTACCCGCTTGTACCATCTTACCTTCTTGAACCGTGATCACGGCGCGTTCTGGCATATAGTACACGTCCAGTGGTTTGCCTTCGGCGTCTTCGATCACGATTTGGGGATGCAAATCGCCTTTGTGATCGATGATCACGTTCCGAGTACCACCGCCTGGGTCGCGTTCGAGTCGCATGGTTTCGCCTTCGACCACGTCGTCAAAGCGAATCTTTCCGCTCACTTCGCAAAGAATCGGAATCTTGTGCGGGTTCCACTCGCAAAGCACGGCACCCTTGGCCACTTCTTGGTTTTCGGCGACCATCAGCTTGGCACCGGTTGGCACTTCGTACTTTTCGATCTCGCGGCCCTTTGAATCGAGCAGCGTGACTTCACCGTTTCGGGTCAGTACGATCTCGGCACCTTCTTCGTTGCGAACACTGCGTAGACGAGCGAATTTAACAATACCGCCCTTCTTGGCTTTGATTTCACTTTCTTCAATACTCAGGTTAATCGCACCACCGATGTGGAACGTACGCATCGTCAACTGCGTACCGGGTTCACCGATCGACTGAGCACCGATAATTCCGACCGCCATGCCTTCTTCGACTTGAGCCCCGGTGGACATGTCCATGCCGTAGCAAGCGCGGCACACACCCAGTGAAGCATCGCAAGTCATCGGGCTGCGAACTTGAATTTTCTCCAAGCCCATTTCTTCGATCTTGCGAGCGATATCCATAGTGATCATCTCGTTTTCATGGACGATCACTTCATCGGTTACAGGGTTCACAATATTTTGGCGTGAAACACGCCCCTTGATGGCGTCAGCCAATCGTACTTCCACCTTTTCACCGCGATAAACTACACCCTTGGTAATACCTTGAGTGGTTCCGCAGTCTTGCAGCGTGATCACGACGTTCTGTGCCACGTCGGCGAGTTTACGAGTCAAGTAACCCGAATCGGCCGTCTTGAGTGCCGTATCCGCCAAGCCCTTACGAGCACCGTGCGTACTGGAGAAGTACTCAAGGACCGTCAGACCCTCGCGGAAATTGGCCTTGATCGGCGTTTCGATGATCTCACCCGTGGGCTTAGCCATCAGACCGCGCATACCAGCCAACTGGCGAATCTGCTCGATACCACCCCGTGCACCCGAGTGAGCCATCAAGAACACCGGATTCACGTACCAGGGACCCAAGTGGTCGTCCAATTCCATGGCTTGCATCATGTCCTTGGTGATCTTTTCGCGTGCATGCGTCCACAGATCCAGAACCTGGCTGTAACGTTCGGCTTGCGTGATGATCCCGCGGTCATGCCGCTTCTTAAATTTCATCACTTCCTTTTCGGCTTCGCTGATGTACTGCGTCTTCGATTCCGGTGTCACGAGGTCATCGGTACCGAAGGACAGACCACTGCGCGTGGACTCGCGGAAGCCTAACTGGTTCATGTCGTCCAGCAGGTTAATGGTGGCTTTACGACCCAGGCGTTGATAGCAGTCGCTGATCACGGCCGCCAAGTCGCTACCTTTCATGGCATGATTGTAGAAGTCCAAACCGTTGGGCAGCATCATGTTGAATAGGACGCGACCATAGGTTGTCTCAATCACCGCCCCCATCTTGGCATTGCCGTCTTCTGTTTTTAGACGACGGTGCTTGGGCATTCGGACCTTGATCTTGGCGTGACGGTCGATCACGCCCTGAGCGAACGCCAAGTCGGCTTCCCCCATGCTGGCGAAGATCATGCCTTCACCCTTCATGCCGATTTTTTCAATGGTGATGTAATAGCAACCCATCACCGTATCCTGCGACGGGCTCATGATCGGACGACCATTGCTCGGTGCAAAAATATTGTGAGTACTCATCATCAGCGTGTGGGCTTCGACCTGGGCTTCGATCGAAAGCGGCAAGTGGACGGCCATTTGGTCACCGTCGAAATCAGCATTGAAGCCTTTGCAAACCAGCGGATGCAAATGGATCGCGTTTCCTTCAACCAAGATCGGCTCGAAAGCCTGAATACCCATGCGGTGAAGTGTCGGAGCGCGATTCAGGAGAACCGGGTGATTGCGAATCACTTGTTCGAGAATATCCCAAACCTCTTCGTCCTTACGCTCGAGCATCTTCTTGGCGGATTTGATCGTATCGGCGTGGCCGAGATCTTTTAGCTTGCGAATGATGAACGGCTGATACAATTCGAGCGCGATCTTCTTGGGCAATCCGCACTGATGCAGACGTAACCGCGGACCGACTACGATCACCGAACGCGCCGAATAGTCAACGCGCTTACCCAGTAGATTTTCGCGGAAACGACCTTGCTTACCTTTGATCATGTCGGTGAGCGACTTCAGCGGGCGGTTGCTGCTGCCGAGCACCGGACGCTTGCAACGATTATTGTCGAACAGGGCGTCGACCGATTGTTGCAGCATTCGTTTTTCGTTGCGAATGATCACTTCGGGCGCGTTCAAATCGACCAGCTTGCGCAAGCGATTATTGCGGTTAATGATCCGGCGATACAAGTCGTTTAAGTCGCTCGTCGCGAAGTTACCGCTGTCGAGTAGAACGAGTGGACGAAGATCCGGTGGAATCACCGGAATCACGTCTAGCACCATCCACTCTGGGCGGTTGTCGCTGTCACGAATGGCTTCCACCAGCTTCAAGCGATTGATCAAGTCCTTCTTGCGTTGCTTGCTGTTGGTTTCCGAAAGTTCTTTACGCAGTTCATCACCGAGTGTTGCCAGATCGAGACCCTGCAGCAGTTTGCGAATCGCATCGGCGCCCATTTCGGCATCGAACGAACCTTCACCGAACTGCAACTTGGCTTCGCGATATTCTGCTTCGCTGAGCAGTTGTAAGGCTTGCAAGGTCGTTTGTTTTGGATCAAGCACCACGAAATCTTGGAAGTAAATCACCTTCTCAAGACTCGATGTCTTCATATCCAGCAACGCTCCGAGGCGGCTGGGCATCGCTTTGAAGAACCAAATGTGGACCACGGGCGCAGCCAACTCGATGTGCCCCATGCGTTTGCGGCGCACGCGGCTGTGGGTGACCTTAACACCGCAGCGATCGCAGATCATCCCCTTGTACTTCATGCCGCGATACTTGCCGCAGGCGCATTCCCAGTCCTTTTCTGGCCCGAAGATACGCTCGCAAAACAAACCGTCTTTTTCGGGACGATAAGTTCGATAGTTAATCGTCTCAGGCTTTTTTACTTCGCCA
>JANLQO010000432.1:0-10379 GCA_031367855.1 Planctomycetia bacterium
TGCAATGAACTCGAATATGCGGCGATGCACCGGCGTGTAATCGTCGTGATCAAGATCAATGGCTGCCCATTCGCTCTTGTCGCTCCTGTTCTTCTTCGTAAGCAACGTCGATTAAATGTAATACTGCATCAACATCAGCAGCCTCCGTCGGAAACTCAAACTTGCCCGTCAGCTTCCAGTCGGGACGGATCTCGCCCTTTTCATATAATTCCCATATTTCCTCAGCGTAGTGAGTGTCCGCCAACTCAGGTGCAAATCTAGCGTAGTATTGGGTGATGTTAGCAACATCGCGTATGAGCATGGTCTTTGCGTTATTGTTGGCTGCAGCATTAACGACTTGTGGTAAGTCAATAATAACGGGTCCTTCCGAGTCCTGCAGAACGTTGAATTCAGACAGATCACCGTGCACTAGACCGATACACATCATACGCAGTACGAAATTCATTACGGTCGCGTGACCCTTTATTGCTTGCTCCAAGGACAATGTGATGTCGTTAAGTCTTGGCGCTACGTCACCATCAGCTCCGGTTATCAGCTCCATCAACACCACTCCTCCAAACAAACCATAAGCTTTGGGGACTCGCACTCCCGCTGCCGCAAGGCGCAACAACGCATCCGCTTCGGCCCGTTGCCAGACAACCTCCTGTTGATCCCTTCCAAATTCGGATCGGTTTTCCATTGCTCTCTGTCGGCGGCCGTTGCGAATTTGTCGTCCTTCCTGATACTGAACTGCTTTCTTGAAACTTCGATCGACAACATCCTTGTAAACCTTAGCGCAGCAAACCTCGTGGCCACAACGCACAAGATAAACTTGGGCTTCTTTCCCGCTCATCAACGAACGAATGACTTCGTCAACTAAGCCGTCGTCGATCAGCGGTTGAATACTCTTGGGTATTTTCAAAACGTTACTTCTTATGGAAAATCGAAACATGACCGAACTCAACAAAACTGCTTGGGGGGCCTCGAAGCTCCCTATTCTGCGACTACTCGAAAAGATCCTTCAAATCGAGCGGTTGGCTGTATGGGGCGATGGGTGTGAGCAATTCACCGACTTGGGCAACGCTTCTGCTGAGGTACTCACCGGCCTCGGGTTCGCGGAAAACGTGGACACACTTTCCTAGTGCATCGACGATCCAATATTCCACGATCCCTGCCTCAGCGTATAAACCTGCCTTCTCGATTAGGTCAGCCTGCAAACTGCTATCGGAAACTTCGATCGCCAGCTTCACATCATTTGCTGTGGGGTGACTCTGTCGATAGCGAGCCGCTCTTACCCACATCAAATCCGGTTCAGGACGGCTCTGTTGACCTGCAAGGCTAAGGCCTGTTTGCACCGCTACCCGAATTTCCTTCGGATTTGTAGCGATGGCTGACCAATGGTTCAAATAGATGAGCAGATCGTCATGAATCGGTCCTGCAGGGTTCATTTCACGAACCTCTCCCCGTATCAACTCAATTTTTCGATTCAAATGATCAAACGCTCCCCGGGCGATCATTTGATCGTAGTCTGCTATGCAAAGATGCAGCGTTGTGCTCATTGGTAGCCAGCGTAGAAGTTAGTTGGCTGGATGATATATGCAGCCAACGAAACGAAGTGTAAGCAGTTTCATTCTAACCCCCTCTCTACGCACTTACAATCTAGAACCCTTCGCTCGACAAAAGCAGTGAAAGCGAAAGGAGGAGGTGGCTAAAATTCTTTTAGCCTATTTTTTTTGCCAATCGCCTATTGCGATCCCGGAAGTTTTCCGCCCTATGCCATCACTGCTTACTTGAGTCTCATTTTCGAATAATCAAATATACCATCGGTAACCACGCAATCGCGTTCATCAAACAAGTTGAAAAACCAAGCGGTTGCTCCTCGTGGCAAATCCGCATGGGCAGTCTCGGCGCTGAGCCCCGCTGGAATCGATTCCCACTTGCGATCCTGCCATTTGCCGCTGTCACGCGTAAAGCACAATTCGGCCTTAACGATCCTTACGTCGCTCTTATAACGCACCATTTTATGTGGGCCCTCGCCAAGCCCTTCGACAAACGTTGCGAAGGGCTTGCCGCCTCTCAGTATCGAGTTCATGAACACATGAATTTCTTCAGGATTCTCACCGGCGGGACCGTGACCATGCGGCATGCGTATACGCAGGCAGAGGGTGCTCGGGTGATGGAGTTCAGCCGAGCGAAGCCAGGAGTCCATGGGATAAGCAAAGTCGTTGGTACCGTTGACCCACAGCATGGGGATCTTGGTCTCGCGGCGTAAGTAGACCGATGGATCCCACTGGTCCAACCATTTTTGAGTTTTCTCCTTTCCCAGCCGTTCAAAGGCCGGCAGCCAAGCCGAGTTGTCGCCCAGAAAGCCGCAGCCGTAAACAGGAACCGCGCAGCGAAAGCGGGTATCCACGCCTACGACCAAACAGGTCAAATAACCACCCCACGAAATTCCTGTGACGCCAATTCGATCGGCATCGACGTTTGGAAGGGAACGAAGCAACGAGTTCGCAAGCACAACGGCCGATACGGCATGCAATTGCCATTGATCCTCTAGTGGTCCATCGATCTGATCAAAACTGGCGTCCCAGCCTGGAGGGCCGCCTTCGGGATGCCGATCCCACTTGCCGTACGTTCCGACTGGTACACATCCACATAGGTCCATAGCGATCGCCGCGTAGCCACGATCATTCCAAAGTTTCACCCAATTCGCGAACGCAGTACCACCTCCGCCGTGGATTAAGACAACTCCAGGGACTTTTTCGGCACCAGCTTTCGCCTCAGGGATTCCATAGTATGCAAATACCTTCGTAGGTTTCCCCTGATAAGGTAGGCCTTCGAAGAACACCGCCTTCACACCGTCAGCGGGAATGTTCTCGGCTGGATAAGTCGTGGGCGGCTGTGACAAGCGATCCAGATCAAAGGCGACGCCAAGCGGCTTAGCATCTTGGGCCGCAACTTGGGCCGCAACTTGGCCGACGAGCAGCGAGAGAATCGCTATGAGGCAGAGACTCTGCCATGAAATCCGCCCTAGTATTACCTCTGCCCAGAATCCCACACTTTCAATAGCCCTACGCGGATCATCAAGCGGTCGCATTTCAGAACCTATTATGAGTTGAAAACTGCTAAGATTTACTGGGCACAGTGGCAACATGCTCTATTATAAGACGATTTATTTCGTCCGCATGGGTTATTGGAAGTGCATGGGACGCGATTGTCAAACCAGATGCAGGTGTAAATCTCCGCCAGCTTTTCAACTTGCGGTAGCCAGGCATTTCCTTGAACACCGCAGCCTTGAATGAACAGGATGGCTGGTCCTTGACCGCGCATCCACCATGTGAATTTGCAGCCTTCAATACTCAGTTCATGCTGTTCCATTACCCGATTACTCTTTTCCTAAAGTCTATTCCTAGTGCCAATGAGTGGGTCTCGTACCGCGACCCACGCTACTAAGACTAAGAGCCTGTCCGCCGAGTCCGAATGGACTCCTTTTGGCAGTGTGACACGCCGCAAAGAAATCTCCCCAGCATAGTGCGATTGAGCTACAATAGAATTGGCGCACACTTCCGCTGTTTGTCCTGCTTGTCCACTTTTCTGCTGGGAAACCCTCATGGCACAAGCCATCGTTGACCCGGAGCAACTGCGGCAATTCGCTGCTTTGCTCAAACGCTATAGCCAAACTGTACGCGATTCTACGACTACACTCAATCAATCCTTGTCGCGGCTGTCCGAATCGTGGCGTGACCAAGAACATCGAAAATTCTCCGACGAGTTCGAAGAGCAGATCAAATTGGTTTCAAAGCTGTTGGAAATGACAGACAAGCACATTCCGTACTTGGTCAAAAAAGCAGAGATTATCGAGCAGTATTTGCAACGCTAGCTGGACAGCCATTCTCTTGGTGCAGTACTACCTGACTCGCTCGGATCGCAAATTATTCGAATTCACGATAGAAGGGTCGGAAAATGTCCTCGTCAGCCAACGTTCGATCGCTCGAAAGATTAGAAGGTTTCTTAGATCACTGCCAGACAACGCGGGCGAAGCTGCTGAAAGAACTAGAAAACCTTCAAATCGAAATGCAACGACTCACGTCTTGGCTAGAGAACGACGCAGCGCGTTATTGGGCTGGCGAACTCCAGCAAGCTCAGCGAGACTGGGTCGAATGCGAGCAAGCGCTGCTGCGCTGTCGATCTGCGGTGCGGGCCAGCGAACAACGGCCATGCACCGAGCAACGCAAGCGTCTCGAACAGGCCACCGAAAGACGGACGCTATGCGAACATCAAGTTCGCTTTGTGCGTGAAGCGATGTTGATGTGGCAGCGTGAGAAGACGAAAACCGAAGCAAAAATCTATCGCTGTCGCGATTTGGCAGATTCTGATCTGACGGTTGCGATCAACAAATTGAAGGATCAACTCGGACGCTTGGAAGAATATTCCACGCTGAGGTCCGGTGCCGTTGCCCACATCCAAGCGGTGGCTGCGGAAAAATCGCAGGAATCCGAAACATCGCCTTCCAACCTTCCAACCGACATTACGACAGACTCCCAACCGGAGCAAACGCCATGAGACGCATCAGCCACGACATGTCGGGCATTGCCCAACGATTAAATCACATCAAAGAGTCGTTCAGTGATGAAGTCGGTGAAGTTGCCGAAGTTTGGTTGGATGCCAAGGGTCGCGTGTTTCTGCAGCAACAAGTATCAGCAATCCAGCCGACAATCGGTCAGTTGGTGGGATCTATTCTTGCGACAACTGAGTTGTTCGAGAACATCGCCAAGAAGCTGCGAGATCCGAAACTGAGTTAACAAGATTACTACAAACGTTCTTCAAGAAACGTTAGGTCACACTTCATGATTGATTCCACGCCTCGCATCCTTCCACGGCAACGACTGGAGCGGCTCGTACATGGTTTGCGAGAACGCTTAAGTAGCGGCGCCGAGAAAATCTCGGCTGAGCTTGACCAGATATCTGAAAACATGAAACAGGTTGAGATCAAACAGCGTGAGCAATTCGACCACTTGCGATTTGATCGCGATGCGCGCGAGAAAGTGACGATCAACGACTGGGATGAAGCGCTACACGCGCGCTGGGACGACGCAGAGTTGCGATCATTCAAAGCGGTTTTCGAGACTTCGGCGCGCGAAGGGCAATTGCGGCAGGACACCCGTAAACGCTCCGACGAAGTCAACATCGATGCCAAAAAACGTACCGCCGAAATTGAGCAGCGGTTTTTGCGAGCCAAAGATGTGCCGATCCGACGACTGCATGAATACCGCGCCAACCTACTGAACTTTATGGGAGAACTGATTGAGGTGGAACGCGCCGCCGACACCGCGCTAGCACAGCACAGCCTGCGCGCACCTAGCGTCGAGCCTCCGGCCTTGCATTACGAACAACCTCAGAACGCTGATGACTGCTTGCGGATGCTGCGTGCGGCAATTGCAGACGCTAAAGTACATTACGATCGTTTGACTAACCATCCCTTGATACGCTTCTTTGAATCGATCTGGTTGTGGTTAATCGCGGCGGGTTTCTTTGTGGCGGTCACCGTCGCACTAGGTCTTAGTGGCTTGGTCGTTTGGTTGTTCGCAGCCTTGGGAGGCGCGGTCGCCACCGTTGCCTTAATGTTAATCAGCCTGCTGGGCATTCGCCCGTGGCTAAAACGGATTGCTGCCGCCGAGTATCCGCGCGTCAAGCAGCAGGTCGCCCATGGCCGCACACTACGTGAACTCGGTGCAGAACTAGCGACCACAGAAAACGATGCCGAATTGAAACGCTTAGCGAAGAAGCGAGACACAAGATTTCTACAAACTGAAAAGTGGCGGGCGACGGAGCTGAGCGAACTAAATCACAAATTGGCTGAAGATCTTTTGAAATTACGCGCGCAAGCTGAGCAGCAGAAACTGGCCGCCAGCCAAAAACTGACCACTGACCGCGACACTACCGCTGCGCAATTTACTCAACAACTTGAGCAACTTGCGGTGCAGAATTTCCAACGTGAAGAGCAGCTCACGCAATCGGCCGCCCGATGTCGCGAAGATTTTCTGGCTCAAATGGATCGATTGAACCGCGGCGGAGCGCTTCGATTGCGTACTGCAACTCAAAAAGCAATTCAAACTGTCGCTCGTAGTCGTCGCTGGTGCAGTGTTCATTTTCCAGACTGGCAATCTTCTGATTGGTCCGCTGATTCTTGGCCAGAACAACTTGATGAACCGATTCTACCCATCGGTAATCTGCCGCTGAATACGTTGTTACCCCAAAATCTGCAAGCCAACGCGGATGCGGACTTGGATGCGCCTGTTTATTTCGCGCCGCTTACCGATGGTTATCTAACGATTACGGGCGATCCGAGATTGCCGATTGTGCAGCACACCGTTCGCAACTTGATTCTTCGCTCACTGACAACCTTACCGCCGGGACGTACGCAAGTATGTGTAATCGACCCTCAAGGCCTGGGACGCGATTACGGTTGGCTGATGCACTTGGGCGATTACGATCCGCAGTTAGTTTCGCATCGCGTCTGGACGCAGCCCGGCCACATCGCCAAACAAGTGCAACTGCTGGCGCAAGCGGCCGAGGACTTCATCCAACAATCCTTGCGAAATCAGTATCGACACATCGTGGAATACAATCGCGATGCGGGTGCCCTGTCGGAACCGTTTCGGCTGCTCGTTTGGACTTCGATGCCTACGGGCCTGGACGATCAATCTTGGAAGTCACTACAGAGCCTCCTGGATACGGGCGCACGCTGCGGCATTATTCCGATTTTCTTGATCGATCCAGCAGCCCCGTGGCCATCGGCGGAACATAAGAACATGATTATGCGCCGCGGTTTGCATTACACCCTCAGTGAGGACGGCAATTCGCTTCAGGCGCTTTCGGAATCCAAAGCGAATTTGCCGATCCGCCCGATGCCCATGCCGGACGAAGCCCACGCGCAACGGGTGATTCATGAAGTCGGTCGCCGTGCGCTCTTGGCCAGCCGTATCGAAGTGCCTCTGGATCGTATTGTTCCGGCACCTGATCAACGCTGGCAGGCGGATAGTTCGAAGTTCCTCGAGATTCCAATCGGGCAAAGCGGTGTTGGTCGCACCCACTCTTTGAAACTTGGCGTCGGCACAGCCCAACATGCAATCATTGCGGGTAAAACCGGCTCCGGAAAATCCTCGATGCTACACGCCATCATCTCCAGCGCGGTACTCAAATACTCGCCTGAGAATCTGCGTTTGGTGCTCCTCGACTTTAAGAAAGGGGTTGAGTTCCAAGTTTATTCCGACAATCAATTGCCTCATGCAGATATTATCGGCATCGAAAGCCATCGTGAATTCGGACTCAGCGCGCTGGAATACGTTGATGGCTGTATGCAGCGCCGCGGCGAATTGTTCCGCAGTCGTGGCGTGCAAGATATCGCCAGTTGGAACATGGCGGTTCCCGAACAACACCTGCCGCGTATGTTGATCGTGGTGGATGAGTTCCAAGAGCTATTCGTCGAGGATGATAAACTCTCCAACCAAGTGAGTTTGATACTGGATCGCATCGTCCGCCAAGGTCGGTCGTTTGGCGTACACGCCATCCTGAGCAGTCAGACATTAGCGGGTGCTTACTCGCTGCCGCGCACGACGCTCGGTCAGATGGGAGTGCGTATCGCGCTGCAGTGCGATGCGTCGGATGCTCAAATCGTTTTCGCTGAAGACAACCCGGCCGCTGCGCGACTGAAGAATCCAGGCCAAGCGATTTATAATGATGCGGGCGGTCGAATTGAAGGGAACCAGCCGATGCAAATCGGTTGGCTAAGCAAGTCGCAACAGCAAACCTGGCTGGCCGAGATCGGTAAAGGCTACAGCAATGCCGACCCTACCACCAACATCCTAGGTCGCTCAGTGGTTTACGATGGCAATCGCGCTGCGACTTGGACCGAAGAGAATGCCAATCGCGCAGTGAATGAAGCCCGGCGCGACGTCAATCCCGATGCGATTTGGTGCGTTGTCGGTGAAAGCGTGGCGATCAGCCCGGCGATAACCTTTCCGCTGACCAATCAGGCAGGCCGCAACGTGCTGATCGTAGGCGGTGTAGATGCAATCGCGGCCTCGGTGATGAGCGTCGTGACGGCTTCCTTCGTCCGCCACTTCCAAGGGGACAATCGCGCACTCGTATTTGTTGCCCAGGCCGCCAAACCGACCGATGCGCGGGCGCTGCAATTACCCGAGCGCTGGAAGCACTTGCCGTGCGAGCTGAAAATTGCCGATGTGCGTGGCGTCGACGGAATGCTCAAGGAACTGCATCAGATGCTGAAGCAACGCATCGAGCAGCCCGATGAGGCGTCGACGCAAATCCCAGTGTTGGTGAACTTGATTCAACTCGGTCGCCTCCGTTCGCTGCGCCGCGACGACGAATTTGGCATGGGCAGTTTCGGCGACGCAGAGCTTACCCCCGATAAACAGCTTGAAGAACTGTTGCGGGATGGCCCCAGCCACAATATGCACATCGTGATTTGGGCCGAGAACTATTCGACCGTCAATCGTTGGCTGTCGCGAACAGCGCTGCGCGAGATTGAAATTCGCTTGCTGATGCAAATGGGCGCGAATGATTCAACCAACTTGATTGAATCGGTAGCCGCCAGTCGACTAGGCGAGAACGTTATGCTGGTTCACGATGAAGCCACCGGTCAAGATCAAGGCTTCCGGCCATTCGACTTCGACACCCTCGGCGAACTCAGTCGGTGGGTTTTGGGTAATTAGATTAAACAATTGGGATGTTGTTCGCTGGCTTACGGCGCACATTTACGCGCGGCCCGATGGGCGCTCGGATAAACGAAACTAGTCATCTCTGCGGCCCACTTGCTTCACCTAGGCACCACCAAGAAAATATGTGTGTCCCCACTTGTCCTGTCCCACTTGTCCCCACTAGTTAAACCGATATGATCAAATTCATCTTAAACCAATGGGAAAGCCAGTCGCATGAGTCCCTCTCAACCTGCCCGCTTGTGCAGATTTCCGGCTTTGGTGGCGCGATGGATAGCCGTCGAATTGATAGGCTTTGTTGCTTGGATACCGCTTGGCCTCTGGACTTGTTCTGCCAGTTGCGGCATGCAGATTCTACCCGCAGAATCGGACTTAGCGTCTGCCGAAGCGCTATGTCGTGAGTATCTAGAAAGCGATGACGACCTACTTCGCTCGCGTCTCAGCCGACGACTGGAAGCCTATGATGGAGAGATCGAATTAGTAATTGCGGCATTGAGTCGTCGCAGACTTGTGCCGTTGAAGGCGGGATATCATCCGGAACTTACCTTTGTCTCCCCAGCGATGCAAGAAAAGTATCCTAAGGATTTGTTGTATTTCATCGTGCCTGATAGCTATGACGAAAAGAAGCCGACGGGTTTGATCGTCTTCTTACATGGTGGCGGACTGAATACGTCCCGCGATGCAGCCATGTACACGATGCAATTGCCTGACAGCGACTCCTCGCCCTCCGATTTCCGATCTGGTCGCATGTTGGCGGCCACCGGCATGATAACTGTTGGACCATCGGCCCCCGGGAAAGGCAAATCAGCTTATCGCTGGTGTTTGAAAGAATCCGAACAGTACATCCTTGATGTAATTGAAGACAGCAAGAGCCGGTTCAATATTGATCCGGATCGGGTCTTTCTCTTAGGGCATTCCATGGGCGGCTTCGGCGCGTTCCACCACGCGTTGAAACAGCCCGACCGTTTTGCTGCGATCATCGTAAGTTCGGGAGCCTGGGATTGCGGTTTCTGGCCCGTGCTTCGCGGCACTCCAATGTGCATAGTTCAGGGACGTCATGATGCAGAAAAAGGCAGTCGCTGGCATTACACTGATGTCGCCTATGCACGCCGTACAGTTGACATTTTTCAAAGAGAACGGCTTGAATACACGTATTTTGAGCATGATGGAACTCACGGTTTTAGCGAAAACCGAGCCGATATCGCTAGGTATTTCGATTCCGCCAAACAACTACAACGCGATCCGTATTTTCCGCACATTGCGTTGGCTACGCCGCAAGGGTTTACTTGGAGCTATTTGAATCGAGTTAGGCACAATCGTTGGCTCTCAATCGACGAAACGCTCGACGGAAAAATCGAAGTCGATGAACTCGATTCTCAAGGAGAAGATTTCGATGAATGGCGACTTGTTCATCGACGCAGCCCACACGACGGGGCGTCACTTGAAGCGAACAATCGGGGCAACAACGAGTTTGAGGTCATTGCGAGAAATATTAAAAAGTTTACCGTCTGGCTCCACCCACAGATGATCGACATGAACACGCCGATCGTCATTGCGGTCAACGGTCGCGAGCAATTTCGCGGCCTCGTCAAGCCATCCTTGACTATCGCCCTCCAATCATACGAGCGCCGACACGATTGGGGCATGATCTATCCGATTAAG
>JANLQO010000489.1:0-4506 GCA_031367855.1 Planctomycetia bacterium
CTCCGAGACGCGGAAGAGTCCGCCTCGGAGATGCTGTGATTTTTTTGGCAAACGTGACCGAGTCGCTCTGCGACTCGGCATCATTGCTTGATCAAAGGCGTTCATTTTCGCTGGTTTCGACGAGTCGCGGAGCGACTCGCCTACAAAAAATCACAGTCTCGGAGATGCGGACCTACGTGTTGGGATCGCTTTAATGAAAATTCAATCAAGTAGAGTCTCTTTATGCAAAAAGTTCTGATCGTTATCGGCGATGCGACTGAGTTACTGGACACAATGTATCCGTATTACCGTCTGCAAGAGGCGGGCTTCCAACCGGTGGTCACCGCGCCGGAAAAGCGGCTGTATCAGTTGGTGCTGCATGAGGTTAAGCCGGGCTGGACGATCACCAAGGAGTGGGAAGGTTATACGTTGATGTGCGATGTTCCGTTCGCTGAGGTCAAGGAAGAAGAGTATGCAGGCATCATGTTCTCAGGTGGTCGCGCGCCGGAGTACCTTCGTTACGACGAGAACTTAGTGCGTGTTACCCGGCATTTTTTCGAAACCGATAAACCCATCGCCAGTGTTTGCCATGGCGTTGAGATTCCAGCCTACGCTGGCTGTGTCAACGGTAGACGGATGGCCACCGTCCCCAAATGTCGTTTTGACCTCGAAGTCTGTGGCGGGATATTTGTAAATGAACCCTGTGTAATTGATGGCAATCTCATCAGCGGTCGCACTTTCCACGACAATGGTCACTATGTCGGTCCGTGGATCGATCTGCTGGTCAAGGCGCGAGCGCAATGACCTTATTACAGGTTGAATCGGATTCCGAACCGATCGCGATAAAGGCTGAACGAGTCTAGCTCCGCCAGACAGGCGGACGCGTAGTCGGTAGGTTGTTTCGCCGGCAATGTGATGGCTGTTCAAATCGCCTTGAGCCCATTATCGTCGATGTCAAAGCTCAAGATGCGATCGTCGGCAAAACTGCCCCGGTGTTTGGCGATGTAAAGGCCTCGGGTCATCTTTCCACCGGAGAGTGTGCGGCCCATGAGGATAACGGTGTTGGCGCCGGCGGCTAGGTCTCCGGCGGCAAGTGGCTGAGCCATGAGTTGTTCGAGTATCGATTGCTTGGTGGTGACAAGCACCAGGGCGGAGGACGCGTTGTGGTCGTAGGAGGTTTGCATAACTTTAGGTTCAAGTTGACGGAAGTGTTGCCGGAAGACTTCGCGGGCGAGCCAGTCGTGTTCGATTCGCAGCATGCGATGATAAACGGATTCGAGCAAATCAAGTTGCAACGAATCCTCGGGAGCGTCTTGGGGTTCAATGCCGTCGACGATGAATCGACGAGTACCGTGGATGAGATGACCGTAAATAAATCGGGAGAGTAAGGGCAAGCGACGGTTGAGTTCGGACTGCCATGCATGCCACTCGTCGACATCGAGCTGACTACGTAGCACGCGTCGGCCGCCATAGCCGAAGAAGGGTAGAACATCGGCTGGACGACCGTGGGTGAAGGGATCGACGAGGGCTTCTGAACGAGGGTCGATGGTGGTCAACTGCAGGCCGAATAACTGTGCGTTGTAACCCGAGTGGTTTTGCGAGTCGCCGCGACTGGAAAGGTCGAGGATAGCGGCGCGGTGACCTTCGGCGGCTCGGCCCGCCTCGCCAAAGTGCATGCCGAGTTGCGTCTTGCCGACTCCTGTTGCCCCTATGACCATTGTCAAACTGCCTGGCAAGAGTCCGCCACCGAGGGATGCGTCAAGCCACGGGAGCCCTGTCGAGAATCGCGTTAATTTAGGTAGTGTTGTCAAAATTGGTTAGGCGTCCGCACAGTTGTTGAATGAAATTTTCGCCAACTCTACAGCTTGCCCACGACGAATGGGATGCGGCAAAACGCGACTTAAGAGGCCGAATCGGGCACCTGGCGCTTTCCTCCTGGCTGGCTTCGGCTATTCTATGGTGTAACGATAGCTTTGGTTACCACAGACAACTTTTTGGACTGCGAATCCATGCTGCGACTTCAAGGTATCATTCCGCCCCTCGTCACTCCACTCGCCGCTCAAGACGAATTGGATATTGACGGCGTTGATCGCGTGGTCGAACACGTTGTTCAAGGTGGTGTACATGGGTTGTTCATACTGGGTTCATGTGGCGAGGGACCAAGTCTCAGCTATCGGCTGCGTCGCGAGATGATTGCACGGGTCTGCGAGCGCACGAATGGCCGAGTGCCAGTACTAGTCGGAATAACCGATTCATCTTTCACCGAGTCGATTGCGCTTGCGGAGTTTGCCGAAGATGCCGGTGCTACTGCTGTTGTTGCTTCTGCTCCGTATTATTTCGCCCCGTCGCAATCCGAGCTGAGCGGCTATGTGAATCGATTGCACGAAGAAGTTCCATTGCCGCTGATTCTTTATAACATGCCAGGGCTAACAAAAGTTTCTTTTGAATTGCCAACGTTGGCTGAGTTGATTGAGTTGCCCAAGTTGTTGGCAATCAAGGATAGCAGTGGCGATCTTGACTACTACGGCGCAGTTGCACAGTTGCTGGCGCAGCAGCGTCCCGATATGTCGCTGCTGATAGGTCCCGAGCATTTGTTGTCAGCCTCGATGCAACGTGGCGGCGCAGGCGGGGTGCATGGTGGTGCGAATCTGTTCCCCCAGTTGTTTGTGCAATGGTACGAGGCTTTGACCGAAGGCGACATCGAGGCGGCGCAGCACTTGGAAACGATTGTGAGCGAACTGCAGGCGATTTACCAAGTGGGCTCGGGCCACTCGGCGGTTCCGAAGGCTTTGAAGGCGGGATTGAAGCATCTTAGAATCTGCAGCGATCTGCCAGCGCTGCCGTTCGATCGATTCAACGCCAATCATCGCGCACGCATTGCTGATGTGTTGGATTCCGTTGCCGATCACATGCCCCAAGCCGTGCGCAGCGCTGATTGATGAGACTTTGATTCTGAAAACGTTGATGCGTCTTTCCGAGACGCAGATCCCCCATGTCTCACAGAGACGCGGCGACGAGCCTACCAGTCCTCAGCTGCTTTATTGCCGAGTTCGACGACTTGCCGGTATTGTTGATCGCAGAAGCGGTCGGTCATTCCGGCTAGATAGTCACTGACGGCGATTTCTAATCCGACATGTTGTGCGCGATCGGTAAAACGTTGGGGTAGGCCTTGCGGGGCGGCAAACAAGTGCTCGAACAGCACGCGTAGCCGAGTGGCAGCTTGATTGCGGATGGCGATCAGTTGTGGATGGCGGTAAACGTTGTCGAATAAAAACTGCTGCAGCTCCATTCGCTCGCCAGCCACCAGGGGCGAGAAATCCAACTGGATCGATAACTGACTCACTGAGAGGCTATCCAGTCCTGCGACGTCTTGCAAAACGTCGACTGCTTGCTCAAGTAAATCGGCAATTTGAACGTCGATCAAACTGTGTACTAACGCTTGGCGGGCGGCGCGATCGGTGGGCGAGTGCGGTTGACTAGCGCTGCAATGATCAGCTCGCTGAACGAGGTCGAGACCCTTGAGTTGACTAAGCGTGATCAAGCCTAACTTCAACGCGTCGTCCACATCGTGCGCGTTGTACGCAATGCTGTCTGCCAAGTCGACCACTTGCACTTCGAGGAGCGGCGTGTGCCCATCGTGCGTGATTCGAAAATCTTGACCGGCGAGCACTTCGCGAGTTAAGTTAAGACCAGGATAGGGTGTAAATCGAGTCTCCAATTGTTCGGCGAGCGTCAAGGCGAAGCGATTGTGCGAAAACCCGCCGTGGTAAGCCAAGCAATGTGACAAGGCATCTTCGCCGGAATGTCCATACGGTGGATGGCCTATGTCGTGGAGCAATGCGAGAGCTTCAATCAAGTCTTCGTTGAGACGCAGGACACGACCAATGGTCCTCGCAATCGTGGCAACTTCATGTGTGTGAGTCAAACGTGTGCGATGGTAGTCGCCCATCTCGCCCGTGAAGACTTGCATCTTGCCGCTCAAACGCCGGAATGCGGCGCTGTGCAAGATGCGATCTCGATCTCGCTGAAAAGGGCTACGGTAAGGGTGAACGGCCTCGGCATAACGTCGCCCCAGCGAATTTTTGGCAAACATTGCGTAGGGCGCGAGCAGCAACTCTTCGCGTTTTTCCCAACTTCGGATATCCAGCTGTCGCATCGATTTCATGGGGTTTCCGTGGCGTAAGCTTCTACCTTGCGTAAGTTGCTGCCTGGTGCCGGGGCAAGCAGGATGCTTACCCTACTTAAGAACTAATCCGCAGTATTAGCGAATTGCGTACCAAACTCAAGATCGATTGGGGTAGCAGGGCCAGAATATTCGCGGTGGGGAAAGCATCCTGCGCATCCTGCTTGCTAGAAAACGCAAGGTGCAAGCCGGAAAAACTCGAACTTGCCACAAAACGCAAGCTAGAAGCGCTAAAAGCTTACGCCACTAGGGAGCCTCGCGATAGGCTTCGACCTCGAAGGGATTATCGAGATAGTAGTCGCGACCGGTGCTCCACATCCAAGCGGACGCTAGCAAATAGGCTG
>JANLQO010000504.1:0-4205 GCA_031367855.1 Planctomycetia bacterium
GTCACTTGACCAGGGCGATCCGTGAGCGACTGCAATTGAGCCAATGGCAGAATCATCGAACCGTTTTCCCACGTGCTGGGGCTCTCGAAGATTCCCACGACACGATACTTTTCTTCGAATAAATCGACCTCCTCGTTTGGCTTTAATTTCAAACGCTCTGCCAAATGAACCCCGAGTAACAGTGTTTTAGGTTCGTCGGCAGGCAGAGAATTACCGGCGGCCAATCGATAATCGCCGAGCAGCCACGAGTCCGGAGAAATTCCCATCGACGGCACGCCGTAAACACCTTGCTCTTCGAAGGACAATGTCTCCAGCAAAACACCAGCAGCTCGATCGACTTCCGCAACTCGTTCAATTTTCGCCACAAACCCAAGATCCACTGAGCTACTCAGACGGTCTGCGGAGCCTTGACGAGAAACTACGACATCCACTCCATGAGCCGAATAAACTTCGGCAAAGGACTTCGTAAACCCTCGCGCAATACCCAGTAAGGCTACCACCGCCGCGATCGCCGTCGACAAGGCCGACAGCGTCAGGATTGTCCTAAAACGGCGGCGAGTCAAGTTCTTGAGAATGAGCGAGCTGAACCGCATGGATTTGTGGTTTCTAACGAACGAGAGGTTAAATACCGCCGTTAACCGCGTAGCCATCCCCTGGCGATTCTCAGACGGGACGGCCCGATAGGCTCGCAATAAAAACTTTTGTCAGGCTAGGCGGATTCATCGAAAATCGGCGCTCCTGAGAGGAAAATCTGTATTTGTTCTAGGGAAATCGTCGCAAATCGCTTTTGGAAAGCGACCGCTAGTGTTGAACGGCGGTGCAGTTGGCCTTTTACAAGATAGCAGAACCTGTAAGATACCGGTTACTTACATCAGCGTTTTCGTTGACAGTCAGAAGCTCCTTCTGGACATGTTCCCGCCGGCAGTGCTGGGCATCGTTACTGGGTACCGTTACTGGCTAGTGTGGGGATCGCGAACTTCCGATGGGTGAGCGCGGTCAAAGTTATTGCTTGTAACGCCAGAGTTGGCGATCTTGCGAGCGTAATTGGCTAGAAATTTAGTGTTTCGCCCTCACTTGGGGCGGCTCGTTTGTTCTTGGGTTCGGTTTTTTAGGTGAAATATGGATCTTGCAAAAGTTCGCAACATTGGCATCAGTGCTCACATCGACTCCGGTAAAACGACTTTGAGCGAACGCATCCTGTTTTACACGGGCCGAATTCACAAAATGGAAGAAGTGAAGGGCGGCGGTGACGGCGCTACCATGGACTATATGGAACTCGAACAAGAACGCGGGATTACAATCACCAGCGCCGCGACAAGCGTCCAATGGGGCACCGACAAGGTCAGCAAGTACATCGCCGAAGCGCACCATATCAATTTGATCGACACACCGGGACACGTGGACTTCACGATTGAAGTTGAACGCAGCTTGCGAGTACTCGACGGGGCGGTCCTGGTTCTGTGTGCGGTGGGTGGCGTGCAAAGTCAATCGTTGACCGTGGACCGTCAAATGCGTCGCTACAATGTTCCCCGCTTGGCGTTCATCAACAAGATGGACCGCACCGGTGCCGACGCGTATCGCGTCACCAAGATGATGAAAGAGAAACTGAATACCGACGCAATCATGATGCAGATTCCGATTGGCGCTGGCGAAACTTTCTCCGGTTGCATCGATTTGGTCAACATGAAGAAACTGCGGTTTGACGGATTGCAAGGCGAAATCTGCGTCGAGGAAGAGATTCCTGCAGACATGCTGGAACAAGCCAAAACCGCGCGTCACGCGATGCTCGAAGGACTGTCGATGTACAGCGACGAAATGATGGAACTGCTGCTCAGCGAAGAGGAAGTATCGTCCGAATTGATTCACAAAGTTGTTAAGCAAGCCTGCCAGACGCAGGGCATGACGCCGGTGTTCGTCGGCTCGGCGTTTAAGAACAAAGGTGTTCAACCTTTGCTCGATGCAGTTTGCCGTTACTTGCCAAGCCCGTTGGATCGTGAAATCAAAGCTCGTCGCGTCGACGATGAAACGCAACGGATGGTTCTGACCCCTGATCCAAACGCACCTTTCGTCGGGATGGCGTTCAAGATCGTCGAAGATCCGTACGGTCAGTTGACCTTCATGCGCATTTACCAAGGCAAAATTGCCAAGGGCGAAATGTATGTAAACCAGCGTACTGGCCGCAAAGAACGTTTCAGCCGCATCGTGCGGATGCATGCCGATACGCGTGAAGAAATCGATACCGCCGAGCCTGGCGATATCGTGGCCATTATGGGCATCGATTGTGCGTCGGGTGAAACGTATTCGACAGAGCGCGATTACTGCTCCCTCGAAAGCATGTTCGTTCCGCAACCGGTGATTAAGGTATCGGTTAACCCAGCCAGCCGTGCGGACGCCGACAAGATGGTCAAAGCGCTACAACGTTTCCGTAAAGAAGATCCGACCTTCCAAGTCTACAACGACGAAGAAACCAGCGAGACGATCATTTGCGGGATGGGTGAATTGCATCTTGAAATCTATGTCGAACGCATGCGCCGCGAATACAAAGTGGAAGTAACCGTAGGTGCGCCGAAAGTTAGCTACCGCGAAGCTCCCGGTGAAAAAGTGGATTTCAATTACAAACACAAGAAGCAGACGGGTGGCTCGGGGCAGTTTGCACACATCGTCGGATCGCTTTCGCCGATCGACACCGAAGGCGAAGTGACGTTCATTTTCGAAGAGCACATCGTGGGTGGCCGTATTCCCAAGCAATTCGTTCCGCCTGTGGAAAAGGGTTTCCGCGATTCGATGACCAAGGGGCCATTGGCAGAGTACCCCGTCGTCGGTGTTCGTATCGACTTGAACGATGGTAGTTACCATGACGTCGACTCGTCCGAGCGCGCGTTTTACATTGCGGCTTGTGATTGCTTCCGCGAAACGATGCGAGCCAGCAAGCCAGGTTTGCTTGAGCCAATCATGAAACTGGAAATCGAGTGCCCCGAAATCTATCAAGGTGACGTGGTGGGTGACGTAATTCGTCGCCGCGGAATCATCAGCTCGACTGACACTCGGGACACGATCTCGTACATTGAAGCCGAAATTCCGTTGGCCGAAACATTCGGTTACGCCACGGACCTGCGGAGCATGTCCAAAGGGCAAGGCACGTTTACCATGGAATTGTTGACTTATCGCCGCTGTCCAAACAACGTTCAAGAAACGATCATCGCCAATCGCAAGAAGAAGTAAATCTTGCGGGCGCGTTTTGATTCTAAGAACCTGATTCTAAGAACCAAGTCTCGCGGTGTGCCGCTGTGCTCCGAGAACCGGTTGTGAATGCACACGCGCCTAATGGCTTCTGGCTAGCAAGAATGCGCTGTAGGCGACTACCGTGCTAACGATCACCGTGCCGAAGTACAGGGTTTGGCGAGCCCGGCGGATATGATGCACGGCGATCAACTGCGTAATCAAGCAGACGCAGGCGACTAAAAATAACTTGAAGACGATCATGCCACGAAATCCCCAGTGAATCAGGATGTAATTGGCGATCGGATTCGATTCCATGGCATGCATCCGGAGAAGGATGTTCGTAAACACAATGTCCAAGACGTTGACTAGGATAAAGTAACTAGTTTCCGATTGAAGCGGCAATTGGTGATGGAAAAGCAGCGTGAGAAGGCGTTTGCCGAATGGCGGCGAGGCTGGCTGCGAAGCGACAGAAGGCTTCGAGTACGAGGTGCTCTGCGTTGGCTGGGCATAAGGATTCGGGTTTGGGACGTGTTGACTAGGGTCCGAAACTGCAGATTTCCTAAGTCGGAGGATCCGATCGTAAGCTTCGCGAACTTGGGCGAATACCCAGGCGTCACCGCCAGAATCGGGGTGATACTTAGCAGCCATCGCGAAATAGGCACGCTTGACCTCATCGTCGGTCGCTTGTTCGGTTACTCCCAGGATCTTATAGGGGCTCATATTGCAGTCGAATCTTATGCACTGTCCAAATAGGGGTCTGACCCTTTGGAGGTAACACAATTTCAATGCGTTTTTGTCGTTGCCGAAGAGGGTCAGACCCCTTTTCGGACAGGCTCTCAGAGCAAGCGGCCAGTACGTAAGCTTAATTCTAAATCAAGTTCTAGCAGGCTGCTAAGAAAAGTCTACCTACAACTGGGTGTGCTTGAATCATGACGTGAATACCGGGTAGTGATGCGGATCGCTATGCGCCATGTGAATTTGAA